>CALFIE010000092.1 GCA_937876095.1 uncultured Flavobacteriales bacterium
TTACCTTTTTTTCCTTCTTTTTCCTTAACTCCCTGATTATGAAAAGAGAAAATTTGAATATAATTTTTCGTAAAGGTAAATCAGCTTTATTAATTACAGAAAAAAATAAAAAGGTTGCATTAATATTAATTTACCTCTTTATAAATCAGGGTAAGAAATTGCGCGTAAGATTCGTCTAATTTTACAATATCACCTGATTTTATAGAAATCCCAGCGTCACCATAGGAATTTGGGTTCACTTGAAATGATGAAATCTCAAAATATTGACCTGGTTGAAGTTCTTTCCAAGAAAGATGGATGGTAGATCCCAATAATTTCCTAGTCGATAAATCATAAGACTCATTTGGAAGCAATTTCTTTTTGATGAAAGTTCTTGGTTGCAAAATAAGATTATCTGTACCAAATCTAATTTTTTGCTTCTTTTTAGAAGAAGCAAAAATATATACTGTATTATTATCATCAATAAAATTTTTTGATTCTACAAAAAACAATTTAATTTTATAATGAGCAGGATCAAAATCTAAAACTTGACCATCTATTGAATCAAAAGGGAGATAAGTGTAAGCATTTGCTCCTACTTTTTTTGCTTTTTTATATATATCAAGAAATACTGACCTATCATCTTCTGAAAAGCCTTGGATTTCTATTTCACCAAGGTATTCTCCTGTTTTTGCTACTTCAGTATTTACTC
The DNA here is from genome assembly GCA_937876095.1 of uncultured Flavobacteriales bacterium. Classification (GTDB taxonomy): domain Bacteria; phylum Bacteroidota; class Bacteroidia; order Flavobacteriales; family Weeksellaceae; genus CALFIE01. The sequence continues at coordinate 692 of CALFIE010000092.1, forward strand.
TATAGAGAAAGGTATCTTTATTATCAAGAACTTTTTCAATTTTATTAAAGATAACATTCTGTGCATTGATAGAATAAGTACCTATCATCATCAAAGCAATTAATAATAATTTCATAGTAATATTATGCAGGTGTATTAAGAATTTGAATGCACTCCTCTAAACTAGATTCCCAATTTTTTGGTTGCACTTGGTAGTTGTTTTCAATTTTTTGTAAAGACATGGTGCTTCTAACTGGTCTTTTGGCAGGAGTTGGAAATTCTGCAGTCGTTATAGGATTAAGTTTGACAGATGAATGGACAAATTCTGCAATTTTTTTGGCAAAAAGAAACCAAGTAGTTTCTGGATAGTTAGAAAAATGGAAAATTCCATACGTCTTTTTGTCTGATTGAATGATCAACATAATTGCCTCTGCTAAATCATTGGCATTGGTTGGTTGACCAAATTGGTCGTTGACAATACCTAATTCATCTCTTTGTGAAAACAAATTCAGCATGGTTTTTACAAAATTTTTGTTGAATTCTGAATACAACCAAGATGTTCTGATAACAATGGTTTTAGGATTCAACTCCAAAGCCAATTCTTCGCCTTTTCTTTTGGATTGACCATAAATTCCAATCGGATTAGTCTCGTCTTCTTCTGAGTAGGAAGTAGTGGTTTTACCATCAAAAACATAATCAGTGGACACGTGAATAAAAACTGTATTCTGCTTTTTACAAGCTTTAGCCAAATTAGTAACTCCATCTGCATTAACTGCAAAAGCCTTTTCTGATTCTTTCTCTGCCAAATCAACGGCGGTGTATGCAGAAGCATTGATACAAAAATCTGGTCGAAAATCTGCAAAAACTTGTTCCACCATTTCAAAATTGGTGATATCAAGTTCTTCTTGTCCTAAAAACAGGAATTCGTATTCAGTTTCATGTGTTGGTGCAATTTTTTGCAAACATTTCCCCAATTGTCCGTTTCCACCTGCTACCAATATTCTCTGTTTCATAATTTGTTTTGTTTTGTTTTCTAAAATAATTAACTCTTGATTGAAATTCTTTTTCTGCTACCGGAAGTAGAAACTGTGTAAATAAATTTACGAATTTTTCTGGTATTGTTTCTGACTTTCTGGTTTTAAGGTTGAAATAGATCACTGTACACCACAACACTGCATTTAATTTTCCAGAATCATCTCTCATGGTGATTTCTACTTTGGCAGTTCGTTCAAATATTTCAATAATTTTACTAGAAATATCAACTATTTGATTGAATTTCACTTCTCTCAAATATGCAATTTCGTTTTGTATTGCAATTAAGGTACAGCCTGATTCTTTCACAATGTCTGCATAAGTGATGTCATAATTTTGGTCTACATGATCTTCTCTTGCATTTAGCATATAATCTAAATATTTTGAATTATTGAGATGACCAAGTGGATCGCAATCTATGAATCTGATTTTGACTTTGGAGGAAGTTTCCATACTTTTTTTAATGAAAATTTTTACAAAAATAAAAAAACCATTCGTAGCAACGAATGGTTCTAGTTGTAAATCTATAAGCTAATTATAGTCCTAATTCTTTTTTAACAGCTGAAGTAGCATCTGCACCACCTTTATAGATGAATGCTGAAGATTCTACTACAAATTCCCAACCGTTTTGTTTTGCAACTTTGGCAACTGCTGCATTTAGTTTGTCTACAATTGGTTTTAGAGCGGCATCTCTTTTTTGTGCCAAATCATTTTCTGCAGTAGCTTGTAATTGTTGCAAGCTCTGTTGTTTTTTTTGCAAATCAGCTTCTTTTGCTTTTCTTTGGTCTTCCGTCATTTTACCACCTTCAGCTTGGTATTTTTGAACTTCAGCTTGCCAAGCTGTAGCTTGTTTTTTCAAATCATCTCCTTTAGCTTTGCTAAATGCTTCTAAATCTGCAGTCGCCTTTTTGGTTTCTGGCATTTGAGATAGAACTTGCTCATAATCCATAGATGCTATTTTTTGAGCTTTTGCAGTTCCTACAGTCAAAACCATCATTGCTGCTGCAAATAGTACGCTTAATTTTTTCATAATAGAATAATTGTTAAATGTTGTTTTTAATAATTTTTTTTAAAATTCAGATTTTGCTTTCCTTGTTCTAGATGGTGTTGTTTTGTTTTTATTACCTTCTTTTGAATCTGTTTTTTTCAGAAGCAAATCTAACACTTTATCAGTAAAATCATATCTTTTCTGAAGAAAAATTACACTGATATTATTGCTTTTATCAAGAACTATGCCCATTCCATATTTTTCTGATACGGTTTTTATGGCATTCCAAATTTTGTCTTGAAAAGGCTTGGTAAGATTTGTACGCAAATTATTAATCTCACCTTGTGAACCAAAACGTGCATTTACAGTGGTCTTGATATTGTTCTCTAAATCTATTACTTCTTTTTCTCTCTGTTTGAGTTGTTCACCAACCAAGAGAACTTTTTCATTCTCAAAACTTGCTTTTTTGTGTTCGTATTCGGTTTGCAAGTTCTGTATTTCTGTTTGCCAAGTTGTAATCTGATTATTCAATCTGGATTCAGCTTCTTTGTATTCTGGTAGTTTATTCAAAATATACTCTGTATCTACCACTCCTACTTTCTGCCCAAAAATATTATTGGCAAAAACTAGTGCAACTATTGAAATAAGTTTTACAAAATTCTTCATACTAATGAAAATTTTAATTTTTTATAGCGGTTGATTCATTAGGAAATGTGTTTTCCAACCTGAAGGAACCGATGTTCCGAGCGTACTATCAAAACCATAAGCAAAATCAAAGCCAAGTAAACCAAACGCTCCCATATAAACTCTAATCCCAAATCCTGCAGATCTTTTTAACTGAAACGGATTGTAATTGGTAAAGCCATTCCAAGTATTACCTCCTTCTATGAATGAGAGTGCAAATATTTTTGCAGTTTGACTCATAGAAATTGGATATCTGAGTTCCAATGCAAATCTGTTGTATAAAGTACCTCCTCCAAATGGTGTAACATCTTGCGAAGTTCCGCCATAAGATGATGCGTTTTCGTAACCACGCAATGGTACTAATTCTCTACCATCATATCTACCACCGAAAAGTCCAGTTCCTCCTAAATAAAATCGCTCAAAAGGTGGTGCTCCCAATTCTTTGTTGTAGCCATTCATAAAGCCCATTTCTGCGGTACTTCTGAGTACCAATTTACCAATTACTTGGTTGTAGAAATCTGATTTGAATTTTATTTTATAAAATTCCATCAATTTATATTTGTCTAGAGCAGACATGGTGCTATAATCTTTGTGGTTAAACATAGAATAAGGCGGTGTGAATTTTACCGATGCTTCTATGTTGGAACCTTGTGTTGGGAAGATTGGATCTATCCCCGCAGAATTTCTGCTTAATCCCACATTGAAACTAAAATTATGAGCTGTACCATAATACTCTGTAGTACTACCAAACTGGAACGGATAATTTTTAAAATTATAACTTTGATACTGAATTCCTGTGTAGAGAGAGAACCAATCATCTGGCCATCTCAATTGTCTATTTAATCCTAAACTTGTTGAGAAAATATTGAGTTTTTGGCTTCCACCATAAACATCAGAATAATTTACCAAAGATTCATTAACACTGAAAGATAAAGCAGTAGGTCTAGTCCCAAAAAGCCAAGGTTCTGTAAACGAAATTCCATAATTTTGGAAATATTGTCCTGCTTGTGCTTGTATAGAGAAGGTTTGACCGTCACCTTGTGGAACTGGTCTGAAATCTTTGAGTTTCAAGAAATTTCTTAAAGAAAAATTATTAAATGTAAGTCCCAAAGTCCCGATAAATGAGTTTCCACCATAACCTGCTTGCAATTGTACTTGTGATGAGCCTTTTTCTACCAAGGTCCAGTTTACATCTACTGTATTATCTTGTTGGTTTGGATTTATTTTTTGTCCAATTTGTTGAGGATCAAAAAACGACATAGATGCTAAATCGAAATACGTTCTTTTGATATCTGATTTACTAAAAAGATAACCCGGTTTTGTACGCAGAGATCGTAAAATTACGTGGTCGTGAGTAGTAGTGTTCCCACTCCAAGTTACCTTATTCCATGTAGCTTTTTCGCCTTCTGCAACTCTAACTTCAAGATCTATAGAATCTCCAACTACGGATTTTTCTACTGGTGAAATTTGCGAAAACAAATAACCATTATTCATATAAACCGATTTGATGTCTGAATCGTCTTCTTTACCACCATCTTCACCCACTTTTTTGTTAAAACCAACTGCATCATAAATATCTCCTTTTTTGTAACCTAGTACTTTTTGTAAATATTCTGTTGAAAAAGCAGTGTTACCTAGGAAAGAAATGTTTCTGATATAGTATTTTTTACCTTCGTTTAGTTTAACATTGATTTGGAAATTATTGTTCTTATTTCTCCAAACTGAATCTTTTACAATATTAGCATCTCTATAACCCAAAGAATTGTAATAACTAATGAGGTTTCTCTTGTCTTCATCATATTTATCTTGAATAAATTTTGATGGTTTGAAGATTCCCATAATCAACCTTTTCTGTTTGGTATCTTTGAAACCGCTTTTTCTTAGTTTATTATCGGTAACATTGTTGTTTCCTTCAAATTCTATTTGGTCGATCTTAATTTTCTTACCTCGGTTTACATCTATCGTCCAATCTACCAAATTAGGATCTTTTGCATTTACCATGTCTTTTATACTAATTGTGGCATCTGCAAATCCTTTTTTAATAAAATCCTGTGGAATATTATTTTTAAGATTAGAAACTAAATTTTGGGTAATTTTGGTTCCTGGTTTTAAGTTATTGTCTTTGGCAATTTTTTCACCTTTAGATTTAGACATTCCTTTCCCTGTAAATTTTACTTCGCCTAATTCTTTCAGGTCTTGTAAATAAAATTTAAGTACTACAGTTTCACCTTCAATACTTTCTACATAGACTTCTACTTCTGAAAACAATTGGGTTTCCCACAATTTTTTGATGGCATTACTCAGTTTTTGACCTGGGATTTCTACGTTTTCACCTTTATTTAGACCTGTGAAACGCAAAATTTGTGTGGCTGAATATTTTTTTACACCATCTACCACAATATCTTTCAGGGTATAGTTACCAATTTGGGATTCCGCAAAAACGGGTGCATTGTCTTGTTTGTTTGGGGATGGTGTAACCTGACCGAAAATATGTGCTGATACAGCAAAAAATAGGATGGGTAAGAATTTAAACTTCATTATATTTTTAGTTCTAAACTGATATATCAACTGAATTATTGTGTGATTTGTTCGCTTGTTTTTCCGTAGCGTCTTTCTTTATTTTGATAATCTACAATGCATTGGAAAAATATTTCCTTGGAAAAATCGGGCCAAAGTACATCTAAAAACTGTAATTCTGCATAAGCAATTTGCCATAGCAGAAAGTTACTGATTCTGACTTCGCCACTAGTTCTTATTAAAAGATCAACTGGTGGAAAATCCTTAGTGTAAAGATGGTTTTCAAAAACGTCTTCGTTGATATCATTAATTTCCAAAGTGCCATCTTGTACATCTTTGCTAATTTTTTTCACAGCAGAAATAATTTCTTGCTGTGATCCATAGCTTAATGCTAAAACGAGATTTCCTTTGGAATTATTTTTGGTTAATTCTATGACGTTATTTAACTGATCTTTTACCAAATCTGGTAATTTATTTGTGTCTCCTATCACATGCATTCTCAATCCTTTGGTGAAAATTTCTTCGGCTTCTAGCAATAGTGTTTCAGAAAGCAGTCCCATCAAAGTGTCTACTTCATTGCTTGGTCGACTCCAATTTTCAGAAGAAAAGGTGTAAAGCGTTAGGTACGGAATATGCACTTCATTACAAGCATTGATAGCGTTACGAACAGCTTTAATTGCATTCTTGTGTCCGAAAGTTCGCTCTTCACCTCTTGTTTTCGCCCATCTTCCGTTTCCATCCATAATGATAGCAACGTGTTGCGGTAAATTCTCAGGATTTATTTTATTTTTTGTAGAGGACATATGTATTATTCACAGTAACAAGGTGGTCTTCCGAAGGAATAAGAAAGCCCAATTGTAATACTGTTTATCCAATCTTTAGAGTTAGGTTCTCCAACTTGTCTTTGTTTTAAATATTCTGATAGTCTCAGATCTGCAATGGCAAGATATGGTTGAGATAGCAATAAGGAGTTTCCTGTATCAGGATCCAATATATCATTATCATATTTTACTTTGAAATCTTTAGCGTCAAAATTACTATAATCTAGTGCATCTGAGAAGGTTGGTCTGAACATTACCTCTCCATAAATTGACCAATTGTAATTAAATTTATATTTCAACCCTACTCCGAAAGGAATAGACATGGTAACTTTTTTGGTAGTAGAATATATTTGTTTAGAAACAAAATCATCATATGAAGTTGGTTCTAGGGCAAGTCCATCTGCATCTCTTCTAAAGTCGTTTATATATTCTACTTGACTTGCATCTGCAACCATTCCTCCAACTCCTGCAAAAATATATGGACTTAGCATTCCTGTTTGTTCATTATTTACAGGATAAAAATAGTATTCGAAAACAGCATTTGCTTCAAATATATTATTGGTTCCCCATAATTTTCTATCTCTTCTATATTGTTCTTTAGCAATTCTATCATCAAATTGTATACGGTTGTATCCTAAATCAAGTCGTATGGTTTGATAGGGATTGAAGTGCATTCTATAGGTAATTCCCCCAAAAAAAGGAAAACCACTATCTGGAGTTTGACTAGTGCTCATAGGTTTTTGTAGCAAGTAATTGGTCATACCAATATCTCCTACTAAATTACTCATACCAATGTGAACACCAATTTCGTGTTTTTGTGCCTTTGTTCCGATAGCAGTAATTACAGAAATAATTAGGCTATACAATAAATTTTTATTCATAGAAGAATATAGATTAATGGTTACTTTTCTGAAACAATATATTTTGCAAATATAAAACATTTTTCCATTAAAGGAATGCTTAAATTTTTCTTAATTAAAAACAAAATAACATAAATTTTTAGAATTGAAACGCTAAAAAGTTTAAAATATTCTAAAATTTATTTTTTGTATATAAAACAATCCTTCAAAAAGAACGGTAAATTTAGTTATTTCAATTGAATATTTTACGAAACTTGTTTCTAATTTTTATTAATGTCGGTTCTTCATAGTTTTTGTCTTCGTCAAAATAACCATAACCGTAGCCATATCCATAACCATAACCATAGCCATATCCTTGGTTCATTACATAATCATTATAAACTAAACCTAAATGGTCTACTTCGTGATTGTAATATTTTTCAGAAATCATTTTCAACATATATTTTTCGGTATACTCGTGTCTAACTACATATACATTAGCATCGGTATGTTTCATTAATTCAAATGAATCTGCAACCAGACCAACTGGTGGTGAATCTATGATGATGTAGTCGTATTTCTTTTTCAAATCTTCAATAAATTGAAAATTCTTATCACTCATCAATAATTCTGACGGATTTGGTGGAATTGGTCCAGATGTAGCTACATCTAATGCCGGGATTTTGGTCTTATTGATAATTTGCTCTAAGCTAACTTCTCCTGTTAAATAATTTGAAATTCCGTATTTATTGTCAATTTTGAAATCTCCGAAAATTTTTGGTTTCCTGAGATCCATTCCGAGTAAAATGGTTTTTTTGCCACTCAATCCTAAAACAGAGGCAATATTAATTGAAATATAGGTTTTTCCTTCACCACCGATAGAAGAAGTAACTAGAATTACTTTGCTTTTGCCATCTTCGTTGTGTAGAAATCTAAGATTAGCTCTAATTCCTCTGAATGCTTCAGAAATAGATGATTTTGGTTGTTCCAACACCGTGAGATTGTTCTCGTGATTGTTTTTACCAATAACGCCCAAAAGTGGAATTTTGGTTGCACTTAGTAGTTCTTTGACATTTCTAACTTTATTATCTAAAAATTCACCTATTAACAAAAAAACTATTGGGATTAGCAACAAACCACCAATAATAGAAAATTTGGTTCCTTCTACATTGGGTGCAATTGGGCCTTGGTTTAGGTTTTTTGCAGGATCTATAATGGTCAAATCAGATTTGCTGGTATTTACTCGCATTTCTGTTTCTGTCTGTTTAGATAGTAGAGAATTGTAGGTAGCTTCTATAATATTGTACCCTCTTTCTGCATCTAAATATTTTCTTTCTTTTTCTGGATATGTTTGTAATTCTGAATCTGCTTGAATGATTTGTCTTTGCAAATTATCAAGTTCTGTTGTATATGTTATGAAATATTTTTGTAGCCCATTTTGTGAGCCAACTCTTGCCTCATTAATTAACCTATCTATTTCTTTAATTGGTTCTGAATCAGAGGTGTAAATGGTTGATAATTCTCTTCGTTTGGCGTACAAAGTTTTTAGTTCGGACATACTTACATTGAACATTCCGTCTTCAATTCCGGCAGCATTTAAACTAATTAGATCATCTAAATTGGAAGTAGCAACCGATCTTCTGATATTTGATAATGAGTTGATCTTGGTGATTAAATCTGCTTTTTTGGCTTCTAGTGCATTAATCTTATCAATGGTTTTTTCGTCTCTATCTTTGATGTTATAGAGTTTTTGATTCACCTTCATGTCATTTAAAATAGCAGCGCTAGAATCAAGTTTTTTCTTAACATCATTTAGATTTTTAGTAATATATTCTACTGTATTTTTATCTACTGTATTTCTATCTTTTGATCTTTTTTTGATAAGTTCCTTAACTGTTGTATTCAAGAAATATACGGTTCCGTTTAGATTATAGCCTTTTTTGGAAATTACCATAATAGTATTGAGTTCTTTATCAAACTCAACTGTTAGATTTCTTATGATATCATTTACAGAATCATTTATGGTAGAAAGAGTTACAGAAATATTATCCAATACAATTGGTCCTGGATTAGGATTTGGAACTAATCTAAATTTCAAATTAGGCGAAACATACCATTGATTGATGTCTAAAATTTTATTTGCTGGTCTACCATAAGTTGAAATATTCTGGAAACTTTCGGTTTTGTAATTGTACAAATTATTGGAGTGTCCTTCTTCTGGAAAAATAACTTCATATTTACCACCTCCTTTTGGTTTTAAAATAATTTTGTAATTGACTTGTTGTAAATGATTTTTATCAATTTCTAAAAAAACGGGTGAATCATTTTTATCTAAATAAGTTTCTTTTATAAGTCCTTTGGTGGTATAATTTGAGAAGAGGTTCAGTTCTTGTACCAAATATTCGTTGTGACTTCTAGATAGCAACATTTTTTTAAGAAAAATTCCATCTTGATTTCCACCTTGCCCCCAAATAAAATTGATAGATTGGTTTGGCGTAAAATAACTTGCTGTATTGTTAGAAATACTAAGTGAAAGATTAGACGCATAAATTCTTTGTGCATAATATTTACTATACATATAAAAAATTGCGTAGCCCAAAAGTCCCATTAATAAAAACCAGTACCAGCTTTTAATTACTTTTCTTATAAAATGTGCTGGATCGAAAAAATTGAATGTACCAACCTTTTCTTTTCTTTTCTCTTTTACAGATAGTTCTTGATTAGGAATCATTTTTACAATCTTGAAAGTAATAAATAAATTGAAAGTGCTGTAGTAATCAGCGATACACCAGTAGTAAGTGTTTGTAATGGCTCTTTTCCAAAACCATAAATGCTTTTCGGTCTGGTATTAAAATAGATCATATCACCATTTTGAACCCAATAATAGGCAGAATTTTGTGCATCTTCTCGTGTTAGATCTAATTTTGCTGTTTTAATTCCTTCTGGATATCTTCTTTGGATTATAATGTTTTTTCTATCAATCGTTCTGTTTAATCCACCATTTTGAGCAATAGCTTCCATGATGGTAAGAGTAGGTGTATAAGATGTTTTTTGCCCAGTCATTCCTGTGCTTTCAATATCACCCAAAAAATAATATTTAATCCCATCTAAATTTAATCTGACTTCAGCTTTTCCTTCTATAAAATTTCCGTTCACATGTTTTTGAATTTCTGCAGAAACGTCTTCTACAGTTCTACCTTCTGCTTTTATAGAACCAATTCCTAAAACATAAATATCTCCTTTTGAATCCAACCGAAGCCCATTGAAATAAAAATTAGCGTTACCATTTCCACCTGATCCTCCTGCAGATCCTGCTCCACTATTTGCACTAGAACCACCATTTGAAGTGTTTAGTGATGAATAGAATTGTGCTGCATCACCTTTTGGAGTGGTAACTATATTTAGATTAAACACATCGTTTTTGGTAATTCTATATTCCTGATTGCTATACGGAACCAATCCTTCCTCACTAATAGTTAGTGATTCATTTGGTTGCAAATACCTCACATCTCTAGTAACAATACATGATGTTAGAACAAACGGAATTAATAAAAGATATAAAATTTTAATGTTTTTCATTTCGATTTCAAAAAAAATAGTTTACAAAAGTAGCATTTAATTATGATTTTTCTTCATCATTGATATAAAAACTGGCAAATATGCCCCTAAAAAGCCTATACACAAAACTATAATCAACAACAAATTATTATCAATATGCCTTAAATAATAAGCAACACCAACTACCATAAGATAGTACATTATAATATAAAAAGTACTTCTACGATGCGTAAGTCCCAAATCTAAAAGACGGTGATGAATGTGATTTTTGTCAGCCTCAAAAGGTGATTTTTTGTTTACTAACCTTATCAATATTACATTTAAAGTATCTATAATTGGTAAAATTAATATTGCTATTGCAATTACAGGAGCTGTTTGAAGATAATACTTCGGAATTCCGGGAGTTTCTTTATCTATAAAAATATCAATAAAATTCATAGCGGTAAAAGCTAATAAAAACCCTAAAACCATAGAACCTGTATCGCCCATAAAAATTTTGGTATTTCTATAATTAGATAAATTATACCTCAGAAATGCCAAAACCGAACCAATAATTACTGCTGAAAAAATAACCAAAGGATAATTAAATTCACCTAATCGGAAATAACTAATACCAAAAAGCAGACTACATAAAATCGAATAGCTACCAGCTAAACCATCTATACCGTCTATTAAATTAAAAGCATTAATCAAAATAATAAAGGTAACCATACTGAAAACGATACTAATGAAATAGTTCAGTTCATAAATACCAAATAACCCAAAAAGATTACGAATTCTTACATCTGAACCCAAAACTATGAGCGTAGATACGAAAACTTGGGTGATGAGTTTTTTGTAGGCACGCATTACTATTATATCGTCTACAACACCTACATACAAAAGTATAACAAGTGATGCGAACAAAAACTTGTACAAATCAAAAAGTTCATAGGCAAATATAGAAGCACAAACACCAATAGAATAGAATATTGCAATTCCTCCTAAATTTGGTATTTTTCTTAGGTGAGAACTTCGAACACCAGGTTCATCCATTAAATTTTTTCTTCTAGAAATTTTAATGATAGATGGAATTGAAAAAAAAGTAATCAAAAACGAAATAATAAAACTAAGAACCAACTTTACATAAAAAATTGGCAATCCCATTCCTGATAATAAAAAATCTATCTTACTCATTCATAATTGATTAAAGATCCTTCCAAAGTGCATTTTTGTATCTCCCTGTTGTGAAACTTCCTCTATCTCCGTTACCTTTCCCAAAATAGAAAAACATGATGAAAAAATAACTCATAAATCCAAAATACAACGTTCTACGAGCTCCATCTTTCAAAGCATAAACAATACTTGGCATACAAAACATGGTAAGGAAAAACATATAAGCTCCAGGCAAACGTACTGCAAAAATTTCATTTGACCTCATCACATAAAACAATGCCAAACCAAAAACTGCCAAATTTCTCATATATTCATACCACCAAACTTCTTCACAAGTTTTTTTATCATGTCTTATTAATATATAGATAAAAATGAGCTTGATTATGTCATTCAATCCAGTTTCAACTTCTGTGCCAAAATATCGATCATTTAAATATCCTGTATATGCACCAGAAATATCTTGTGGAATCACAGATTCTACCAAACTACCTCCAAATCTATATAGTTGAAGTGGTGAAAGTAACAATGAAATTATTAATATCCAAAAAATTCTCGTACTATTTAGTGGAATCCTTACCAACCAATAGGCAGGAAAAAAAACAACAGATGTTTTATGAAATCCCAAAGCAATATACATGCAAAGTAAAAACATCCATAAATTTTGAGATTTTATATACTTAAAAGAAAAAACACAGATAGCAATCCCAATTCCTTGCCGCATTTGTCCAGAATCTTCAAAAAACATAATGGGCATAAAATAGAACATTAGTGCCAATGTTGGGAAAGCGACGTTTTTGTAAATGGTAGAAAATTTCAAACTTACCGTAATAATTGCCATTACCAAAGTAACATAATGAAATGGTAATCCTACATCAAAAATTAACTTGTTAATAAATACAAAAAACCATTCAATTTCTTCTGCATTTGATTTGAAAATTGCTTTATCAAAAACATCACCATATGTTGTATACATTGCAAAACCAGAGAAGAGTATCCTATAAACTGGGTAATCTGCTCCTACATCAATTCGAAATCCCACCGCAATTACCACCGCAATTCCAGCAATCCAAACAAAGATACTTTGTTTTTTTTCTAGTTTGAAAATTTCCCAATAACTAGCTATTGCAAGAAATAAAAAAATAAAAATAAAAATCGGATGAAGAATCGGCATTTATGCAATCTTTAATGTACTATTTTTTTTAATAGCTTTTCTTGACCAGTAAAATATAAAAAATAAAACAGTTTTTTTTTCAATGGCAAAGATAACAGATAATTCTTACCAAAACGCCTATATTGTACGATTTCTTTATAAGAAATTTGATTGTTTTTTATAAATTTTTTAAGGTCGAGATTCATTTCAGTGTAAACTTCCTCATCTTTCACAAAAGCCAAATACGCCAAAAAAGTATAAACTCCTTCTAGAATCTGAAAATTCTTGAGTGTCGATTTTTTTTCTGCAAAAGGTGATTTCAGAAATTCTCGTCCCACATTTTCTACCGCTCGTAAAATATCTAAACCTTTTCTCGAGTGTGTTTTGGTAATAGAATCTTTTCTTTCTAGGTATTGATAGTGGTAATTTTGTGTTTGTGCCAATGTTTTGCATTGCAACAGAAGTTGCGGAATGAGGTCTATGTCCTCAAAATGGATTCCTTTTCGGAATCTTTTATTTTCAAACAAATCTTTTCTGAAAATTTTGTTGCAAGCAAAATAACTCAAATCAGAAAAAACTGAAATATGCTGGTCCAAATCTATTTTTTCTGGCATATTTGGAATTTGAGTGAGTTTTTGGGTGATTTTCCCGTGTTCATCTACTTTTTGCAAGTTACAGATAACCATTTCAGCATCGTGTTTACATGCCAAATCGTACATTTCAGCAAACATAGTTGCAGACACATAATCATCACTATCTACAAATCCAATAAATTCACCTGTAGCTCTATCTAACCCAAAATTTCGAGCATCACTCAATCCTCCATTTTCTTTGGTAAAAGATTGTATTTTTCTTGGATACTTTGCTCGGAATTTCTCTATAATTTCCTGTGAACCATCACTACTCCCATCATTAATCACCAAAATTTCTATTTCTTGCAATGTTTGATGCACAAGCGAATCCAAGCATTTTTGCAAATACTTTTCTACATTGTACACCGGAACTATTACTGAAATTTTCATTTTTTTTACTGGTTAATTTGTTGATTCGTAAATTCGTAAATTTGATAATTCACAAACCTGTTGTCTATAATTAAAAAAACTAATAAACAGATTTACGAATTTGCAAATTCACTTCTCTCTAGCTAGAACCTCATTAATCTTTCAGTCAATTTTCCTTTTTTCGCTAAATCAAAATCTTCCCGTGAACAAGGCAAACAATTTTCTATATTTTCGTCATCACCAAAATACCACAAACCAGAAAATAAATCTCTTTTGAAAGCAAAATCTTGATCTTCTATCATTACCCAAAAAGTTTCAAATTTCCGTTCTTTTGGGTGGGATTTTTGTATATTGATTCCCTCCATCAAATACCAAATCATTTGTGCCAACAATTGGTGGTTTACCCCGTTTTTCGCCTCAGAATTATAATTAAAAATCCCTACTGCTTTTAGATTTTCGCTTAAGCCAATCTCCTTCATATACGCACAAATTTCACGACGATTTAAGCCATTTATTTGTGGATGTACAGAGAATTCTTCACCAAAACTCTCCACAGCATCACAATTTACGGTTACCAAATCTGCTCTGCGGAAATACGGTTCTGTTTTTTCAGTAGAACCCATCATTTCGGCTAATCTCACCACATCATATTCCACTTCTTTCATTAGTTTTACAGAGTCTAATTCGTTTAGGTGTTGTTGGTAACCAAGGTGATGATATTCCTTTAGATTCAAGGTTTTAGAACTCAAAATTTTATTTAGAAAATTTTTTTCAGAAATTTCCTTGCCTTCATCAGACAATTCAATTTTGTTATTGATTTGGGTATATTTTATATTTTTCTGATGAAAATGTAATGACGAAACCAGAGAAAAAGCCAAATCGTTTCCACCGCCAATCAAAATTGGGAGTGCATTTTTGTAGAAACACATCGATAGGATTTCTTCTAAAATATAATGCGTGTCTTGTAAAGTTTTCCCCGAAATCAAGTCGCCCAAATCACAAATTGGGAACTCAAAATCGAGTTTAGAAAGGCTATAAAACTCTTTTCTAACTTCCAAAAAATTATTTTTGATGCTTGTTTTATCACTACCACGATAATCGTTGCAAAAAAGGAGTACTATTCCGTTTTCTTTAACTTCATTAAAAATCAAACTTCCAATTTGCCATGGTTGACTTTCTAATTTTGGTGCAGGAATAGTAATGTCTTCTATGTTCATATAATATTAAGAATTGTTGAAAAAAATCTAAAAGAGTCTGTTAAAATTATTCTTTTTATTTAGTACAAACATACAAAAAAACCTTGTAGGATTAGATAATTCTACAAGGCTAATTTTATTAAATTGAGCATCTTTTTAACAAAAAATCAGGAGAAAAATTATTACTTTTTCTTAGTTGCAAGTTTTTTTGCAGGTGCTTTTTTAGGTTTTTCTTTGAAAGCGTTTTTATCTTGTGCGGAAATCCATTTCTTTACCTCATCTAGTGAAACTTCAGCCAATTCTTCTGCAGAATATTTTTCATCTGATTTGTTTTTTGGAATTTTGAACATCGCTTTTCCGTATTTTACAAATGGGCCCCATCTTCCGTTTTCAATAGAAATTTTCTCTTTTTCCCATTGTTGAATGTAGCGGTTCGCTTCTTTATCGAGTTTGGTTTCAATCAATTCATTGATGTCAGATTGCGACAAATTTTCAAAATTATATCGCTTCGGAACATTGATGAACATTGATTGGTATTTAATAAATGGTCCAAATCTACCCGTTCCTTTGGTTACAGGTTCTCCTTTGTACGAGGCAATTGGTGCATCTGCCAATTGTTTTTCTTTAATGATTTCTTCGGCGCGTTCCTGAGTTACCGAAAGTGGATCTTCACCTTTTGGCAAACTCACAAATGTTTCCCCAAATTTTACATAAGGCCCGAATCTACCAACACCTACAGAAACTGGTTTGCCTTCAAAATCCTTCAAATCAAAAGGAAGTTTGAATAATTCCAATGCTTCTTCTAAAGAAATGGTCGCAATATTTTGGCTTTGCATCAAACTCGCAAAAATTGGTTTTTCCTCGTCGGTTTGTTCGCCAATTTGTATCATTGCACCATATCTTCCCATTCTTGCGTAAACATTTTTACCAGATTTTGGGTCGATTCCCAAATTTCTTTCTCCGGTTGCACGATCTGCATTTACCTCAACATCTTCTATTTTTGGGTGGAAATTATCATAGAAACTTTTTAGGGTTTCTTTCCATTTTTCGGTTCCGTTTGCAATATCATCAAAATCCTGCTCCACTTTTGCGGTGAAACCGTAATCTAAAATTTCAGCAAAATTTTCTTGTAAAAAATCATTCACCACTTCACCAATATTGGTTGGGACAAATTTATTTTTGTCTCCACCAAATTTCTCTACTAAAACTTGTTTTTTGATGTCTTTAGTTAAAGTCATCTTTACAATTTCACGAGTTTGTGGCTCTATTTCGCGCTTATCCACATATTCTCTATTCTGTATGGTTTGAATTGTTGGTGCGTAAGTAGAAGGTCTCCCAATTCCCAATTCTTCCAATTTTTTCACCAAACCTGCTTCGGTATATCTTGCAGAAGGCTTCGTGAATTTCTCGGTGGCTTCAATTTTTCTGTAATTTAAAACTTCACCTAGAGAAACTTTTGGCAACAATTTTTCATTGTTTTCATCGTCGTCATCTTCATTTTTAGTAATTCCGTAGGCTTTCAAGAAACCATCAAACACAATCACTTCGCCTTGAGCTTCAAAATTTTGTGGAAGTTTTGGATTCCCAATTTCTATAACAGTTTTTTCTATTTTTGCATTCGACATTTGCGAAGCCAAAGTTCTTTTATAAATGAGTTGATATAACTTATTCAATTGCACATCTCCAATACTTTTCACCGAAAAATCGGTTGGTCTTATTGCTTCGTGCGCTTCTTGAGCCGATGCCGATTTGGTTGTATAATTTCTCGGATTTGAATATTTTTCGCCATATTCCGATAAAATTTGTGCTTTCGCACCATTAATCGCTTCTTGAGAAAGATTTACCGAATCGGTTCTCATATAAGTTATATAACCTTCTTCGTACAAACGTTGTGCAATACGCATTGTAGAAGTTACGTTGTAACCCAATCTTTGGGAGGCTTCTTGTTGTAAAGTTGAAGTGGTAAAAGGTGCAGATGCAGTTCTTGTTCCCGGTTTTGTTTCTACATTGAGTACTTTAAATTCGGTATTTTTAGATAATTCTAAAAATTGTTCGGCTTCTTGTTCTTTAGCAAAATCTTTTTTCAATTTTGTAAGAATTTCTTGTGAATTCTGATTGATGAAAACGCCTTCTACTTTATATATAGATTTCGGTACAAAAGAACGAATCTCCTTTTCTCGCTCTACAATTAGTCTAACAGCAACAGATTGAACTCTACCTGCAGAAAGTCCGGTTTTTATTTTTTTCCAAAGAACAGGTGACATTTCAAAACCCACAATTCTATCCAAAATACGTCTTGCTTGCTGTGCATTTACCAAATTTTGGTCTATTTTTCTCGGATTTTCTATCGCTTTTAGAATTGCGTTTTTGGTAATTTCATGGAAAACAATTCGTTTGGTGTTATCGTCTTTCAATTTTAGTTCTTGCGCCAAATGCCACGCAATGGCTTCACCTTCTCGGTCCTCATCAGAAGCCAACCAAACCATTTCTGCAGATTTCACAGCAGATTTTAGTTCTGCAACCAATTTTTTCTTGTCTGCCGAAACTTCATAATCGGGCGTAAAAGTTGCCAAGTCAATTCCCATACCTTTTTTTGGCAAATCTCTGATGTGTCCGAAACTAGATTTCACTTCGAAATCTTTGCCCAAATATTTCTGAATGGTCTTGGCTTTTGCAGGTGATTCTACGATTACTAAATTTTTTGGCATCTCGACAAAATTTTTTACAAAAGTAGGAGTTTTTTTGTATTTGCAATTTTTTTGTGCAATTTTCAAAAAATTAACTAATGAAAAATTGTTGTTTTTTTTATTAAAAAAGAAATATCCTTAATAAATAATGTTACAAATTTAAAGATCTCAAATCGTGAAAAAGCACCTCTTTAATGTTTCTTGCTTTTATTGAAGGTTTATTTTTCGCTTTCATTTAAAAAATCATCAGTTCCATAAATTTCTAATTTTATACAAACAAGTTTTGTTTTATATATTAAACAAGTTTAATGGAATTAAATAGGTATTTCAACTATTTTATAACCAAAATTTTCACCTAAAAAAACCAACTGTTAAATCCTGAAAATTTGTACATTTGCAAATTATTTAAAATCAGTGTAGTTACCATACAAAATGAAGAAGTTTACAGAATATAAGAACCTGAATTTAACTGCCATTGCAGAGCATATTTCAAATTTTTGGAAAGAAAACGAAACCTTCCAAAAATCGGTGGAAATAAGAGAAGGACAGCCCGAATTTGTATTTTATGAAGGTCCGCCTTCTGCAAATGGGATGCCCGGAATTCACCATGTAATGGCAAGAGCAATTAAAGATATTTTTTGCCGATTCCAAACGCAACAAGGCAAAAAAGTGTTCAGAAAAGCAGGTTGGGATACTCACGGATTGCCTATAGAGTTGGGTGTAGAAAAAGAATTGGGAATTACAAAAGAAGATATTGGCAAAAAAATTTCGGTGGAAGAATACAACCAAGCGTGCAGAAATGCCGTGATGCGATACACCGATGTTTGGAACGACCTCACCGAAAAAATTGGTTATTGGGTTGATTTGCAAGATCCTTACATCACTTACGAACCAAAATATATGGAAACGGTTTGGTGGTTGTTGAAACAATTGTACGACAAAAAATTATTGTACAAAGGTTACACCATTCAACCTTATTCTCCAAAAGCAGGAACCGGACTATCGTCTCACGAACTCAACCAACCCGGAACTTATAGAGATGTTTCGGATACTACTGTTGTTGCACAATTTTATGTAAAAAAACTTTCTGAGAAAGTTTCAGAAAAAATCTCGAATCTCGAATCTCAATTTTCAAATCCTGAATCTTGTGGAGGAGCATTGCATTGGCAAGAATTTGATTCCGATAACCAAAAACCAAAAACCAAAAACCAAATCCACATCCTTGCTTGGACCACCACACCGTGGACTTTACCATCTAACACTGCACTTGCTGTTGGTAGAGATATAGAATATGTATTGGTAAAAACCTTTAACCAATACACTTTTGAACCTGTAAATGCAATTTTGGCAAGGGTTTTATTGGAGAAAAATTTTGGTAAAAAATATGTAGAAACTTCTAATGAAGAAGATTTCAAAAATTATACTGCCGAAAGTAAAACCATACCTTTCCAAATTTTAACCGAATTCACTGGTGCAGATTTAGCAGGAACCACTTATGAACAATTGTTGCCTTGGTTTTTACCAGCCGAAAATCCTGAAGAAACATTTAAAGTAATTGTTGGTGATTTCGTAACGACCGAAGATGGAACCGGAATTGTGCATATTGCGCCAACTTTCGGTGCAGATGATGCAAGAGTTGCCAAAGAAAACGGCATTTCGCCGATGTTGATTAAAGACGAGAATGATAATTTAATTCCGTTGGTTGATTTGCAAGGAAAATTTGTAAAAGGAGACAAAGTACCTGAAGTTTTTTCAGGGAAATATATCAAAAACGACTATTACGAAGACGGAACTGCACCCGAAAAATCTTGGGATGTAGAACTCGCCATTTTGTTGAAAACCGAAAATAAGGCCTTCAAAGTAGAAAAATATGTGCACAGTTATCCACATTGTTGGCGAACTGATAAACCTGTTTTGTACTATCCTTTGGATTCTTGGTTTGTGAAAATGACGGCGGTGCGAAATCGTTTGGTAGAACTGAATGAAACCATCAATTGGAAACCAAAATCTACCGGAGAAGGACGATTTGCGAATTGGTTAGAAAATGTAAACGATTGGAATCTTTCACGCTCAAGATATTGGGGAATTCCTTTGCCAATTTGGCGTACCGATGATTTGAAGGAAGAAAAAATAATTGGTTCGGTTGAAGAATTATACAACGAAATCGAAAAATCGGTGAAAGCAGGTTTGATGACAGACAATCCGTTCAAAAATTTTGAAGTCGGAAATATGTCTGCCGAAAATTACGCTCAAATCGATATCCATAAAAATATTGTGGATGCCATTACTTTGGTTTCGGACAGTGGAAAACCAATGAAACGCGAATCTGATTTGATAGACGTTTGGTTCGATTCTGGATCTATGCCTTATGCACAATTGCATTATCCGTTTGAAAATAAAGAATTAATCGACGAACGCAAAGCATTTCCTGCCGATTTTATTGCAGAAGGAGTTGACCAAACTCGTGGTTGGTTTTACACGCTTCACGCGATTGCAACTACGGTTTTCGATTCTGTGGCGTACAAAAATGTGGTTTCAAACGGCTTGGTTTTAGACAAAAACGGACAAAAAATGTCGAAACGCCTCGGAAATGCGGTGGATCCTTTCGAAACTTTAGAAAAATACGGTCCCGATGCAACACGTTGGTATATGATTGCCAATGCAAATCCGTGGGAAAATTTGAAATTTGATGTAGAAGGAATAGATGAAGTACGCAGAAAATTCTTCGGAACTTTATACAATACTTACTCGTTTTTCAGTTTATATGCCAATGTTGATGGATTTAAATATGAGGAAAAAGACGTTGAAAATCGACCAGAAATCGACCGATGGATTTTATCGGAATTGAATATTTTGATAAAAGATGTGACAGATTTCTACGAAGATTACGAGCCAACTAAAGTTGCAAGAGCCATCAATAATTTTGTAAATGATAATTTAAGTAATTGGTATGTAAGACTTTGCAGAAGAAGATTTTGGAAAGGCGATTATTCTGAAGATAAAATTTCGGCTTACCAAACGTTGTACACTTGCTTGGAAACCGTAGCGAAATTATCAGCACCAATTGCGCCATTTTTTATGGATCAATTGTATCAAGATTTGAATGCAGTTACCGAAAAAGAAAGTCAAAATTCGGTGCATTTAACCGATTTCCCGAAAGTGAACGAACAATTAATAGATGTTTCTTTGGTCGAAAAAACACATTTGGCGCAACAAATTACTTCGATGGTTTTTTCATTAAGAAAAAAAGAAAACATCAAAGTTCGTCAACCACTTCAAAAAGTGATGATTCCGGTTCTCGACAAGAAAACCGAATCGCAAATTTTGGCAGTTTCGGAACTCATCAAACAAGAAGTGAATGTGAAGGAATTGGATTTAATTAATGCTGAAGAAGCGTCGCATCTCATCATCAAACAAATAAAACCGAATTTCAAAAATTTGGGAGCGAGATTAGGAAAAGATATGAAAATCGTGGGTTCAGAAATTTCAGCAATGAATTCTGAGCAAATTTCGCAATTCGAAAAAGCTGAAAAAATGACGATTGCTGGTTACAAAATTGGTTTGGATGATGTGGAGATTTTCACTAAAGACATCCCAGGTTGGACCGTAGCAAGTGAAGGAAAATTAACTGTGGCATTGGATTTGATGATTACTGAAGAATTAAAATCAGAAGGAATCGCAAGAGAATTCATCAATAGAATTCAGAACTTGCGAAAAGAAAAAGATTTTGATTTAATTGATAGAATTTCAATAACTATAGAAGAAAGTTGCCCTTTTAAGAAAGAAATTATCAACAATGAGCAATATATTTCAGCAGAAGTATTGTCGGATAAAATAGAATTTGTAATTTCACTCGCAAATTTCGAGGAATTAGAAATTGATGAAGTAAAATTTAAATTACAAATAACCAAAATATGATGATGTGAGAATGAGATAATTTGAGAAATCAGAAACCATCTCTTCACCTAATTACCTAATTATCAAATTAATAAATACATGGAAGATAGACAACGCTACAGTGATGCTGATTTGCAAACATTTAAAAAACTGATACAGGAAAAAATTGCCAAAGCAGAACGTGATTTGATGTTGGTAAACGAAAGTTTCTTGAACGACCAAAATAACGGAACCGATGATACTTCGCCTACCTTCAAAGCATTTGAAGAAGGTGCCGAAACACTCAGCAAAGAACAAAATGCAATTTTGGCAGGAAGACAAGAGAAATTTTTGAGAGATTTGAGAAATGCACTCATCCGTATAGAAAATAAAACCTACGGAATTTGCCGAGTTACCGGAAAACTCATTCCAAAAGAAAGATTAATGGCTGTTCCGCACGCAACTTTGAGCATCGAAGCAAAGAATATGCAGAGATAAAAAGTTATCTGTACAAATTAAAAATGTACAATGTATGGTGTGTTTTTGGATGACAAAATGCATTGTACTTTGTACATTTTATATTTAAAAAAAATTATGGAATTTCTATATTTATTACTCGCAATCGCAGTAGTTTTTATTTTTTTCTTTAGAAAAGAAATTAAAGAAAAAATAAGTCCTAATCCAGAAAAAAACTACACGATTGATGACCGCTACAATGCCGAAAAACGTGCTCGTGAAAAAGAAATCGACGCATTACTATCAAAAATGGGCAAAAACGGAATAGAAGATTTGTCGGAAAAAGATAGAAACAGACTCAACGAACTTTCAAAAAAATAAATAATTAATACGAGAGCGTTGTTCGAGTTTAAAGCTCTAACAACACTTTCAACAAAAATAAAACTAATATGGAATCCATCATAGTACACCCCAAAAATCCTATGGAATTGAGCGCTCTAAAATCTGCACTGAAAGAAATGGGAATAAAATACGAAAAATTTCACGGTAGAAACACTCAAAAAAGCCCTTTTTCTGACAAAAAAACAAGCGGAAACAAAACAGAAAAATCCACAAAAAATTTCAATGCTAAACCAAAAACCGACTTGTAATGAAAAAAATTGCCTTCGTCACTCTACTCATTCTCTTTATAGATCAATTTTCTAAAATTTATGTGAAAACCCATTTCGATTTAGGAGAAAGCGCTTCGGTTTTCCCTTGGTTCAAAATCACATTTGTAGAAAATCCGGGAATGGCTTATGGTTTTCAGTTTGGTGGAATTTTTGGTAAATATTTTCTGGTTTTGGTGCGTGTTCTCCTAATAGGAGGAATGGTTTATGTATTTAGAAAATGGATAAAAGAAGGTCGAACTTCTAGCTATCTTCTAATTCCGATGGCATTTATTTTCGCAGGTGCAATTGGAAATTTGATTGATGGAATGTTCTACGGAATGATTTTCGACAGTGGTTCTGTTTATGATGAAGGTTCACAAACTTGGATTGGTTACGGTGGAATTTCTAAATTGGTACCTTTTGGTGAAGGTTATTCGCATTTTATGAAAGGTTGTGTAGTAGATATGTTCCATTTCCCGATTTTTGACTGGGATGTTCCTTCTAATTTCCCATTAATTGGTGGTACACACATCGAGTTTTTCAAATATATTTTCAATGTGGCAGATTCTTCTATCACGATTGGCGCGATGTTGTTGTGGTTTTTCAGGAAAAAAGCATTTCCAAACGGTTTAGAATTTTAGAAATTTTTCTAAAAATTGGAAATTTGTATTTTGACAAAGTTTTTGTGAGGCAATGTGGTAAAAAATGGTGCTTTTTTAAATGAAAAAATAGTTATAAATTTT
>CALFIE010000093.1 GCA_937876095.1 uncultured Flavobacteriales bacterium
GGTTTTTTTTCTGATGATTACCTTAGAGATTTTGCTGTGTTTTTTAAGAAAACTGATGGTTTTTTGATACAGTTTTTCGTTCAAAACCAAATCTATATCAGAGTTTTGGCTCAGATTTTCTGGTTCTTCATCTGGTAATTTTAGAGTCGCATAATCTTGCTCGTGTAAAGCATCAAAAAAATCTAGAATCACCAATTCACGATGGTTTTTTTCTGGTACAAATTCATTGATTGCATCACTCCAAGTTTGTAGCAACCAGTTGATTTGCTCATGCCAATTTTCTTGTTGCGCATATATTTGTAAATGATGTAATGTATTTATTAATAAATAATATTTCAAATATTTTTTGGCTTCAAGTCCTTTGAAATAACTGTCTATCATTGGATTAGAGAAAATTTGGTGTTCTATTTTTTCCCAAGAATTATGTTTCACCAAAATCCCATTCTGAATCACGAAATGGAAATAATCAAACGCTTTTGGTTTGTTGGTAGAAGCCAATTCCCAATCATAGATTGCCAATTCTTTTGGATTTACCAAAGAATTCCACGGAGTGAAATCACCATGAGAAAGACCGAGCTCTATCATTTCATTTTCTGGTAAAGACTCCAAAATCCATCTAATTTTTCTTTTGAGGTTGGTAGGAATTCTTTGGTCTTCGTTTTCATAAAATTGTCTTTTCAGGTCTTGAAAATAAGTCCAATCTGTAATACTAATGACCGTTCTGTTGATAGAACCCATTTCTTCTAGCGCAACAATATGCGCAGAAGAAATCGTGGTTTCGCGTTTTCCGAAGGCTGAAACATCTGATAATTTCAGTATGCTGTTGCTAATCTTCTGAACAGAAGGAATACTGTATTTTTTTGGATTCAATTTGCCAATCATTTCGAACTCGTTTTTAATTATTTTTTCGGCTTGATCAGTCATTGCTATTTTGTAAAAATGACCTTCGTTGTAGAGAATTGCCTTATTATTGATCCCAATTGTTCCTGTAAACAAAGCCCAATCTGATTGTAACTTAACTTGTGGAGTTACTCTGCTTTTCAAATAAAAATTTTTTTTATTAAAAAAAAGACGTTGTAATTTCAATAGAAAAATAATTTGTACAGCGAATGAAAACAACTCGGCTTTCAGAGATCCTGTATTATAAAATTTAAGAAACAATGGCTCTTTTGCACCCGAATTCCAAATCCAACGAATAGTTTTGTCGGGATTATTAATATAGTAAGTAGAAATTTCTATACAATTGGCTGTAGAAAACTCATGAAAATCGTATCCTAATTTATCAAATATATCTTTCATAATTTGTTATTTGCCAAAACTATTGAAAATAACACGCCAAAAAAATAAACACCTGAAAATCAATTGAATAAAAAACCACTCTTTCGAGTGAATTCCAAATTTTGGAAATTTTTCTATTTTTTGAAAATCAAATTGCGAAATCTGGACGTTTTCTATGCAAGAAATTTCTCTGAGTTGCAGTATAATATTTGCTGTTCTGGAATGCGGTGTAGAAAATAATCGTTTGGTAAAACAAAATTCCGTAGTTGTTTTCGCCAAAAATCCCAAATTCAGTAAAAGAATTGATGGTGATAGGAATCAGAATTCCGAGTAACATCAGTTTATTTTGTTTATTTTCTTGCAAAATCGCACGAACAGTAAATAAAACCTGGAAAATCACGATTAATAAACCTACAAAACCTAAATTCATCAATACCTGAATGAATGTATTGTGTGTCATTTTACCAGGATACGTGTGTACACTTCGGAAAAACTCATTGTAATCTATTCTCATAAATCCGAACCCGAAAAATGGTTCTCTTGGTAAACCTTCGGTTATCAAAGCTTTCCAAAAAGGCAATCTACCAGTTAGACTCAGGATTTCTTCCATTCTTTCTGGATCTCCACCTTTTAAAATTATTTGGAAAACAGCAAAAGGTGCAACTGCCAAAACCAGCCCGATAATTCCCAATTTCAGGGTTTTTTTCTTGGTTTGGTTGATATGGAAAAACACAATCAACAAAACACCAATCAAAGAAGAGCGGGATCCTGTCATAAAAAGTGCGTATGCAATTACTAAAATTTTGAAAATAGTGAATTTTCTGTTTTTAGAATCGTAAAGTTCAAAAATTAGACACGCAATTCCAACACCTGCAAGCATTCCTAATTCATTTGGATTCATAATGGTTCCGCCTAATCTTGCTTCGGTTCCACCATTGGTTAGTCTGAAAAAAATGTCTGGATTTACAAACATTCCTATTACAAAAATAAGTTGCAATACAAATGCTGAATTTCCCAATAATCGGTAGAATTTAATTGGATGTTCTGGGAAGAAAATATCTAAAATTTTGATGCTTTTTATAAAAAAATATGCAAAAACAAAACTCTGAAACGTCATAAACCACTGCAAAGCACTAACTCCAATGTTGGTGCTCCATGCAAAAGAAATCAGTCCCAAAAACAAGTACGCTAAATAGAAAATGTTGGGTAAAACCTCTTTGTATTGTATAGAATTTACAGCTCCGTAACGTATTATTTTTCGGTATATGAAAATAGTTCCCAATAAAACGCCCAATCTACCTACCACTTTTATGGCTCTTGTAATATTTACGTTTTCACTCCAAGTGAAAAAACACGCAATCATCAATAGCAACACTATGAATAATGCTGTATTGATGGATTTTAAAAATTTTTGGTGCATTTTTTCCATGATTTATTGGTTATGCAGATTGATAAACGTATCTATTGAGTTCTGATAATACCTTTTTCCAATTGAAGGCTTCAAAAACCATTTTTATGGCATTTTTTCTGATGATTAAAAATTCTGGCTGGTTTTTCCAAATCTGGTGCATTTTCCACATTGTTTGAGCCAATTCTCTTGAGTTTTGAGATGAAATGCTCATTCCGCAATTATATTTTCTAATTTCATTACCAAGATTGGTAGCATCTGTAATAATGCATGGTTTCCCAAAACTTGCAGCTTCTAAAACCGAAGCAGGCAATCCTTCGTTTCTAGACGGGTGTACAAAAACATCTATTTTTTGTAAAATTTCTTCTTTTTCTTTTCCAAATTTTCCTCCTAGCAAAAAAACATTTTTTTCTAAAGCTAATTCAGAAATCAATTCTACCAAAGTGTTTTTCTGATTACCTTCTCCTACAATCCAAAGTTGTGCTTTTGGAATTTCTTTAGTTGTTTTTGCAAAAGCTTCTAAAAGCGTATCTAAACCTTTGGTGAAAATATCTAACCTCCCAATAAATCCAAAAATAATTTCTTGGTTTTGGGTGATATTTAAATTTTCTGCAGGTTGCATTTCAAAACCATAAGGAACCAATACCGATTTCTTGGTGCTATGAAAATTTTGCAAGCCTTCTTCTTCACTCTGACCAATACAATGGATGGTTTCAGCAGAAAAAAGCACTTTTTTTTCAAAAAAACGGTAGTACCATTTTTTTAGGGTTTTATTTTTGTTCATTGCAATTTGGTTGTAAGAACCATGAGCTGTAATCACCATTTTTCTATTATTTTTTTTAAGAAAAAGACTGAGTGAAAAAAACACCGGAATCCAACCTCCGTGTAAATGAAAAACAGTATCTGTTGCAGATGCTTCAATCGCTTTTTTTAATAATGTTGGTATTGCAAAAGGATTTCTAGATTTTTTGAACAACCTTGTTTTGAAGTTCCTAGTTCCGAAATTTTCTTCCAAATCTTTGGTAATTCC
The DNA here is from genome assembly GCA_937876095.1 of uncultured Flavobacteriales bacterium. Lineage (GTDB taxonomy): Bacteria > Bacteroidota > Bacteroidia > Flavobacteriales > Weeksellaceae > CALFIE01. The sequence goes on from CALFIE010000093.1 coordinate 3,717, forward strand.
CCAAACAGAAACGTTTTGTCCGTTTTCTGTCTGTTTGGTTGCCAATTGATGCACTACTTTGTTTACGCCATTCATTCTTTCTGGATTGGCTTTTCCGAGAATCAGATGTACTATTTCCATATCAAAAAATTGTTTTTTATCAATTGGCTTTTCCAGAAGAAAATAACGGTCAATTGATTGATGATTAAACCAATTACAGCCCCATATAATCCGATGTATTTCATTAATAAATGAAAACTAAGCAGAGAAACCACCATAGAAATTGCATATCCCGAAAAGAACACCTTGTTGAGTTCTAAAATTCTGATGGCAATTCTAACAGGATATCCCAAAAAAATAAAAACATACAAAACCGATACCAGTTTTACCAAACCACCGTAGTTGCTATATTTTTCTCCTCCGATTATTAAAATTAATGGGGTAGAAAACACAAAGAATATCAATAAAACTATTGCAAACAGAATGGCTCCCTTTGAAGCAATTTTAAAAATAAAATTTTTGGCTTTGGTTGGATTTATATGGTACAATTGTGCTGTTTTTGGTAGGTAATAATTTTCTACGGTTTGCAACAGAATATTGAGCACCCCGAAAAACGATTGCA
>CALFIE010000094.1 GCA_937876095.1 uncultured Flavobacteriales bacterium
ACGTTTCGCTTAGCGAATTCAACTACGCCGTCTTTTGCAGCGTGAATAGTGAAGTTTCGGCTCATAAATGTACCGTCGCCGGCTCGTTTGGTTGCACCAACTTGACGAACAATAACGTCGCCAGTTTTAACTTTCTCTCCGCCGTAGCGTTTAACGCCAAGCCGCTGGCCGGGTGAGTCTTTTAGGTTTTTAGCTGATCCACCAGCTTTAACATGTGACATGGGTTGAATCCTTTCTGTCTGCGCATTGCTGCGTCAGATTCTCCGCTACTCGCTCTCTGTACGGTCTGTACAGTTCGCTCCGTTGCTCGACTCTTCCTTGCACTGCATCAGACAGAGAAGAATTCGGCGCGGACGAAAAACTTATAGTTTTTCTAAAATTGTTAATTCTCTTGCGACTACCTGATCTGGTCTATGATAGATAAGATCTTCTTTAGAAGCATATTTTAGATCTAAACGAGTATACCCCAGATCTGTTAGATGGTCAAGCGTTTTTAGGTGTGCAAATTTGCCATTTCCCAGATGCCAAGCAGGTAACGCCACGCAAAGTCGAGTACCTTTTTTAAGCTGCGGAGCGACGTTACTAAAAAAACCTTCGGCAATTTGATTAGCTTCGTCAATAATCTGAGTGAGTTTTTCTCTGTCTGGCAGGCTGCTGAGCGGGGTGCCGAGGTAGGTTTCGGTTGCTACGGCTATATTTGATATTTGATATTTGAAAATTTGAAAATTGGAACTCTTTTATTTCAAACGATTTCAAAATTTATTTTTTATATTTATTAAGGAAAATTTTAAGTTGAAAAAATGTTGGTTGCAAAACAATTTTCAAATTTTCAAATCACCACATTTTCAAACTTTCTAATTTTCTAATTGATCTAAAAACGGATAATCTTCTTGTTCATAAACATATTCGTAGATTTTTTCAGCAGTAGGAAACGGAGATGCTTCCATAAATTCTACACATTCTTCTACAAAATCTCTGGATTGATTATCTATTTGCTCTAATTCTACTTCAGTTGCCCAATTATGTTCTAAAATTCGGTCTTTTACCAATTCTATAGGATCATCTTTTTTGTGCATTGCCACTTCTTCTTTGGTTCTGTATGGTTCTGCATCTGACATAGAATGACCACGATATCTATAAGTTCTGGCTTCTATAAAAGTAGGTCCATCTCCTCTTCTTGCTCTTTCTATGGCTTCAAAAGCAACTTCTGCAACTTTTTCAGGATCCATAGCATCTACAGGAAGACAAGGCATTTCGTAACCCAATCCTAATTTATAAATATCTTCGTGATTGGCAGTTCTTTTTACGGATGTTCCCATTGCATACTGGTTATTTTCTACTACAAAAACTACGGGTAATTTCCAATTCATTGCCATATTGAAGGTTTCGTGCAAAGAACCTTGTCTAGAAGCACCATCACCAAAAAAACAAATATTTACTGCTTTTCTATCAAAATATTTATCTGCAAAAGCAATTCCTGCTCCTAATGGAATTTGACCACCAACAATTCCGTGACCACCATAAAAACGGTGTTCTTTACTGAAAATATGCATAGAACCTCCCATTCCTCCTGAAGTTCCGGTTGCTTTACCACACAATTCGGCTAAAATTCTTTTGGGATCAACTCCCATTGCCATAGGATGAATGTGGCATCTGTACGCAGTAATCATACTGTCTTTAGACAAATCCATTGCGTGTGTAAAACCTGCAGGAATGGCTTCTTGACCATTATATAAATGTAAAAATCCTCTGATTTTTTGTTTTAAATATAGGGATCGGCATTTATCTTCAAACCTTCTCCACATCGTCATATCAGCATACCATTTCAGGTAAACCTCTTTAGAAAATTCTTTCATAAATATTGAAATTATTCAGCAAAAATAGTAAAAAAACTTTGTTTTCTATTGTTGTGAGTGCTGTTAATTTTTTTCAAACTATATATAAAATAGATTATTTTTGGAGACTATTTTTCATATTATGTCTACAAATAAAAATTCTGTTGTGATTACAGTTTCTAAAATCATATCTAACTTTTTCAACCCATTGACTTCAATGCTGATTTATTTTATTTGGTTTAGCAATAGAAACTTCACTTTCAATGAATCTTTAGGTCATTTTTTACCAATATTAATCATAATAATTATTCCAATTTCTGTGTGGATTATTTGGAATGTAATGACTGGTAGATACACTAATTTAGATGTATCTGACCGAAATCAAAGAAAAAGTCTGTATGTTTTTATCTTATTAGTCACTATTATTTATCTGATTTTTGATTATTTAAAAAACGAAAAAGTAGATTTGGTAATGCTTTTCACTTTGATTTTATTGGTATTAATGCAAGTCAGTAATTTCTTCATCAAAAGTTCTATGCATACTGCATTCAATGTTTTTGTGGCAGGTTTGTTCTATTCAGAAAACAAATTTTTAGGATTTATTTGGTTAGGAATTGCTTTTTTGGTAGGAATTTCTAGAATTATTCTGAAAAGACATACTCCGAAAGAAGTTGTTTCGGGGACTATAATTGCATTATTGGTTTCTTTTGCTTATATTTATACCAAGAATCAGATAATTCATTAATAAGAAAATGAAAATCAGTACATTGACACCGGTAGAAGAACAACTAATGTTGCTTCTTTGGAAATTAGACACCTTTTATCTGAAAGATATTTTGGTGGAACATCCTGAACCGAAACCACACCAAAACACTATTTCTACCTACATGAAAATTTTGGTAGAGAAGAAATTTTTGACCACCGAAAAAGAAGGTAGGATTTTCAGGTATCAAGTTGCTATAAAACGAACTGATTATGCCAAATTTTTATTAAAAAATTGGGCAGATCACTATTTCTCTTCGCACGAAGAATTCGTGGATTTTTTGAAGAAAGAAAAATTCATTTCAAATGAAACCATTTCTGATACTGTTAATTCTAATGATCAGATTTCAGAAAAACAGCACAACGAATCGGTGGAAGATTACCTGACAGAACTTACCAAAAAGAAAAAAAAGAAGAAGAAAAAGAAAAAATAATATTTCGGTTTTTTTTCGGTCTTTTTTTTGATTTTTAACGCTAAAAAAAATCAAAATGAACACAAAATTAAAAGAAATTATTAGCAAAGCTGATGATGTTATAGTACGTTATCCAATGGTTTTGGTAATGGCAATTATAGGTGCTACAAATGCCGCTGTTTTTTTTCAAAATATTGACAATCACGAAATCCAAAATTTTGAATTTGTAAAAATGATTTTAACTTCTTGTCTTGGGATTTCGGTAATGTTTGGACTCAATATGCTTTCTCAACGTATCGGAAAACGTTTTTTATTGGAATTTTTTGGCGTTTTATTTTTGATCGGATTTTACTTCATCTTACCAAAAACCGAAAACAATTTTACGGTAGTTTATGCCTTTATCATTTTGCCAATTGTGCTTTTGTCGCACTTATTTGTTTCTTTTTCTGCTTTTTTAAAAAAAACACCATCCATCAGTTTTTGGCAATTCAACAAGAATTTGCTCATCAATTCTGTTCTTACGGCCATTTTTACAGGCGTTTTTGTAGGTGGAATTATGCTTGCAATTCTCGCAATAGATCACCTTTTCGATTTGCATTTGAAATTTGATATTTACGGAAGCGTTTTTTATGGAGGTGTGATTTTTGCGAGTTGTTTTATTTTTCTTTTGTTTAATGAAAAAGGCCTTTATTACCTAGAAAAAGACAGCTCTTATCCAGAAATTTTGAAATTTTTCACTCAATTTATTCTGATTCCTTTACTACTTATTTACGCCATCATTTTATATGTCTATTCTACGAAAATTCTCATCAATTGGGAATTACCAAGAGGTTGGGTTACGTATTTGGTTTTAGCCTACTCTATAATTGGTATTTTGGCGCTTCTTTTGGTGTATCCGCTGAAAGAAGTTACGGCAAAATCGAGGGTAAAAATATTCTCAAAAATATTTTATTTCACGTTGATTCCGCTTTTGGTATTACTTTTCGTGGCTATTTTTACCAGAATTTTAGAATATGGTTACACCGAAGCAAGATACTTTGTACTACTCCTTGCAATTTGGCTAACTGTAGTCATTTTCTATTTTCTATTTTGGAAGAAAAGTAACATTAAATTAATTCCGATTTCATTGTTTGGTTTTGGCGTTTTTGCACTTGTTTTTCCATACTTCAATGCATTTTCTATAGCAAAACGTAGTCAGGAAAAAGCACTGCAAAAAATCCTAACAGAAAATCACCTTTTGAAAAACGGTAAAATTGATTTTACAACCAATGTTCCACTCGAAATTGCCGATGAAATTGCCAATAAAATGGGATTTCTTGCCATTAGAAAAGATAAAGCAAAAATAACTTCTTACTTGAACAATGATATGAAAAATCAAATTTCAAAATTGGAAGGACAAAATTTGGACAACGAAGTACAATCGACCGTACGAAATGCTTTTAGCAATGTAAACAATACTATTGAAGATGGGAATAATTTCAGACTAGAATTGGTAAGCGAAAGAAAAATTCACCAAGTAATGGATTATCAATATGTTTCTGCAATACGTGATTATTATAACGATGAAGTTATGATTAACAAAGATCAAATCTTAATTAATAAGAAATTAGATGAACAAAATAAAGTACTAACGATTAGTTTGAATAATGAAGAGAAGGTTGATCTAATGCCGCTTTTGAGGAAAAAATTAGGTCAAAATAGGTTAGGTGAAGTTGAAGTACCAGAAATTTCAGTAGAAACTGATTTAGGAAAATACCATGTCAAAATATTGTTTAGTTCATTGTCCCGAGAAATTTTCAATAAGAATCAAGAAAATATCAACTTTGGGAATGCATTGGTTCTTATTAAAAAAAAATAAAAGCCAAAAAAAAATGAAAAATTTTTCAAAAAAAAAAAGCGACTTCAATAGAAGTCGCTTCATTTTTTTTACCAACGGTTTCCACCGCCGCTGCGATTACCTCCTCCGTAACCACCGCTTCTGTTGTTATCAAAACTACGTCTTGGTTTTTCTTCTCTAGGTTTTGCTTCGGAAACGTTTAACGCTTTTCCGTCTAGCTCTTTTTCGTGAAGCGCTTCAATCGCTTGCTTTCCTTCTTCATCGCCCATTTCTACAAATCCGAAACCTCTGGATCTACCAGTTTCTCTGTCGGTAATAATTTTGGCAGAAGTTACTTCTCCAAATTCTGAAAATAAATCGTACAACGCTTGTTCTTTAGTAGCGTAATTGATGTTTGAAACAAAAATGTTCATCTTAAAAAAAAATTAAAAATTAATATTGCTGAAATTATAAAAGAAACTCAACAAAAGGATGAACAAATATTGATTTCGGATATAAAAACAGGTGCAATATACGATTAAAAAAATAACTTACAAGTTTTTTTTGTAAATTATTGAAATATTGTGAATTGTTTTTCCTTAAACTTAGATAAAACTAAATTAAACTCCGTTTTTCTTTAATTATATAAAATGTTCATTATTACTATACTAATTCAAATAGAAAACAAAAACTCATTTACGCAAAATTTCTCCTGGTATTGATATTTCTAAACAACGATCGTCTTACCAATTTCTCGTACAATTCTATATTTCCTTCGTTTTTCTGAATTTTCATCAGATAATATTACTGATGCTAAGAAGTGGCAACACGATTTTTTATTTGATGAAAAATTAATCTACTCTTTTCCCCGAACTTGCCTCCAAAAGTCTGAACCAATCTTCGATTTCTAAGTCAATTTCTAAAGATTTTTTCAAAATTTGTAAATTTTCAACCGAACTGGTGCCTATAATTGGTAAAATTTCAGAAGGATGTTTTCGTAGAAATGCCAATAGCAATTGCGATTCGGTTGCGCTATATTTTTGCATTAATTCTATTAAAACTAATGAAATTCGTTCGTTTTGTTCGGATTCATTGCCGAAATAATTTCCCAAAACCGAATAAGCCATTGGTTTGAGTTTTTTCATCATCATTTGATCTATGGAACCATCATAAAACGCTTTGGTTTGATTCAGAGAAATTTCTATTTGATTGGTTACCAAATCTGGAAAACAGCTTGCAATCAAATCAAACTGAGAAGTAGTGAAATTACTCACACCAAAATCTTTCACCTTACCATTACTTCGTAAAATTCCAAAAGCTGCAGCAATTTCTTCGGGATTCATAAGTGGACTTGGTCTGTGTAACAGAAGCACATCTAAACAATCCGTTTGCAAATTTTGCAAACTCTCGTCTACTTGCTGCAAAATATATTCTTTGGAATAATGATAATATTTCAGCGGAATTTTTTTTTTTCAGAAGGATAACAAATGCCACATTTCGAGATGAACTGCACTTGTTCTCGCGGTAATTTCATTTCAGAAAACGCTTTTGCAAAAAGTTCTTCGGTAGTGTAACCACCATAAATATCGGCGTGATCAAAAGTGAAAAGGTCTTCTTCTACCGCAGTTTCTATGAGTTTTTGAACTGATTTTATAGAATGATTGGCTCCCCAAATTCCCCATCTCATAGTTCCTATGATTATCTCTGAAAATTGCATAGTTTTACATTTTAGAAAACAAAAGTACTTTAATACTCCTACAAATGAAAATTCACACCACAAATTATACCGACACTTTTATAGAAATTGCTGAAGATTGCCCTGTTTCGAGAGCGGAAATTCCGCCAATTAAACGCAACAAAACTTTAGCCAACATTCAGTTAGAAATGGTTTTTAAAAATCCTTATCAATATACTTCAGACGAGGTTTTGTTTGAATGTTATGTTCAAAAAAATGATATTTCTGAAAGTGAAAAACTGGAAGCCAAATCCCAATTTTTCTCTAAAGGACAGGCTTGTTTCAGATCTTCTGCGCTCACAAAACGCTACGGATTTGGTGTTCACAGCAATTCCGAAGGTAAAATCGCCTTGTTTCCTGTGGAAAGTGATGCATATCAAAATTTTTTGAAAGATGATACTATAACAAAAGTGAAAGCAATGCGAACTAAAAAAGCGTGACCAAAATCACAATTACTCAAATTTAAAGCACGTTTAAATTTAAAATATATTCTAACATTAAGGAATTAAGAGTTTTTTCTTAATGTTTATTCATCAAAATCAATTTATTGATTTCTTATTTATTAGATTTAATTTACTGAAATTCTTAATGTTAAAAAAAAGAATAAACAAGTTTATTTAATTAAGAAAATGAAAAATATTTTTTTAAACAAAATTTAATCCTGCTTTTAGGTTTCGTAAATTTGTACAATGGAAAATTCTAACCAAAATCCGATCCCACCAAAAGACCGCATTTCACCAAGCTCCGTATATTTTTGTCCTATGGAATGTGAAGGTGAAAAAGTCTATTTCACGCAAGGAAAACGTTGCCCTGTTTGCAATATGTATTTGGTTCCGATCGAGGAAAAAGAAGGCTTCAAAAAATCTGAAAAAACACTCGAATCTCAAATCTCCAATCTAGAATCTCGAATTGGCGATTTTTTTTGTCCGATGTTCTGCGAAGGCGATAAAACTTACGATTCTGATATTGGTTGCCCAATTTGTCATATGCATTTGCAGGAAATAACACCTGAACTTGTTCAAAGTTCAAAAGTACCTATTCATAGTTCTTCATCTAAACAAAATCTCGAATCTTCCAAAGGAAGATATTATTGCCCGATGTTTTGTGAAGGCGACAAAACCTATCCTGAAAATGTAGGTTGCCCAATTTGCGGAATGGATTTGGTGAAAATCACGAGAAACAACGATGAATCCGAAGATGATACCTACAAAATTTTACAAAGAAAATTTTGGATTTCAGCAATTTTCACGGTGCCAATTTTCGTTTTATCTATGGGTGGAATGTTTTTTGACCTCCCCATTTCTGCGAAAATGTCTGGAATTTTGCAACTTATATTCACTATTCCGATTGTGTTTTACACAGGATGGTTTTTGTTCAAAAGAGCATTTGTTTCTTTCAAAACGTGGAATCTCAATATGTTTTCGCTGATTGGTTTAGGAGCAGGAACTGCCTTTATTTATAGTGTTTTTGCGCTCATTTTCCCAAATTTGGTTCCCGCAGAATTTATACAAAATCACCACGAAACACCACTCTATTTTGAAGCAGTTGCGGTGATTTTGACTTTAGTAATTTTTGGACAAATGCTCGAAGCAAAAGCACACAAAAAAACAGGAAATGCGATCAAAGATTTGATGAATTTGGCACCAAAAGAAGCACATCTTATTGTAGAAAATTCTGAAAAAAATATTTTGGTTTCAAAAATCAAAGTTGGTGATATTTTGCGCGTAAAACCAGGCGAAAAAATTCCGGTAGATGGTGAAATTACTGATGGAAACACTACCATAGACGAAAGTATGATTACAGGAGAACCTATTTCTTTAGAAAAAAAATTGGGAGACAAAGTAACATCTGGAACCATCAATGGAAACCAAGTTTTCCTGATGAAAACCGAAAAAATTGGTAAAGACACGCTGCTTTCTCAGATCATCGAAATGGTAAATACAGCAAGTAGATCCAGAGCTCCCATACAAAAACTGACCGACCAAGTTTCCAAAGTTTTTGTTCCTGTTGTTGTAGTAATTTCGCTGTTGACTTTTGTTTTTTGGTATTTTTTTGGAGGCGATGGAAAAACCATTTTTGCGCTCGTAAATGCTTTGGCTGTGCTTATTGTAGCTTGTCCTTGCGCACTTGGTTTGGCTACACCTATGTCTGTGATGGTCGGAATTGGTAAAGGTGCCAAAAACGGAATTTTGATAAAAAATGCAGAAGCTTTAGAAGAAATGAGCAAAATTAATGTCCTAATTACCGACAAAACGGGCACTTTAACCGAAGGAAAAGCATCTCTGATGCATTTATTTTTTGAAAAATATACCAAAAATGAGGTACTTCAATTGGCTGCATCGCTCAATCAGAATTCAGAACATCCGCTTTCTAATGCCGTTTTAAAAGCTTTTAGAGAACATAATGAGGTGGAAAAACTACCTTCAACTTTTAAAGAAGTCAAAAATTTTGAAAATATTTCGGGAAGAGGAATTTATGGTGAAATTGATGGCAAAAAAGTATTCCTCGTCAATCGAAATTATGTGAAAGACTCCATAGAAATTTCCGCGAATTTGCTTCAGCAAGCTGAAAATTTAGAAAATAACGCAAACACCGTTTCTATTTTAATCATTGATAAAAAGGCAGTTGCAGTTTTTGGTTTTAAAGATAAATTGAAAGATAATGCCAAAAAATCCATTGAATTTTTTCAGAAAAAAGGCATAGAAATCGTTATGATGACCGGTGATAATGAGCAAACTGCAAAATTGGTGGCCGAAACTTTAGGAATAAAAAAATATGTGGCAAATTGCTTACCACAAGATAAAATAAACGAAGTAGAAAAATTACAAAAACTAGGCAACAAAGTGGCGATGTGTGGAGACGGAATCAATGATGCTCCTGCTTTGGCAAAAGCAGACGTAGGAATTGCAATGAGTACAGGTACTGATATTTCAATGAATTCGGCAGAAATTACTTTGCTAAAAGGCGATATTTTATCGGCTGCGAAAGCCAAAATTTTGAGTGACCAAATGATGAAAAATGTGAAAGAAAACCTATTTTTCGCCTTTGCTTACAACACGCTTGGAATTCCGATTGCGGCAGGTTTGCTCTACCCTTTTTTCGGGATTTTGCTCTCACCTATGATTGCGGCTGCTGCTATGAGTTTTTCATCGGTTTCGGTGATTGCTAATTCTCTGCGATTGAATCGCGTAAGATTGGATATTTCATAAACACAAAAAACACAACGTTTTTTTCACAAAGAACACAAATTTTGAAAATATTTGTGACCTTTGTGTAAACTTAGTGCCTTTGTGTTAAAATAATTTATGTGCTAAAAAATTTTATGAAAAAAAAACTCGTAGTACTTTCTGGAGCGGGAATTTCGGCAGAAAGTGGTATTTCTACTTTCAGAGATTCCAATGGACTTTGGGAAAATCACCGTATTGAAGATGTAGCATCACCAGAAGGATTTCGTAGAAATCCACAATTGGTTTTGGATTTCTATAATTTGCGCCGTAAACAATTGCAAGAAGTACAACCAAATCTTGCCCACGAAATTTTAGCAGAACTACAAAATGATTTTGAGGTACAAATAATTACCCAAAATGTAGACGATTTGCACGAAAGAGCAGGTTCTAACAACGTTTTGCATTTACACGGAGAACTGAAAAAAGTGCGTTCTGTGAAAGACGAAAACCATATTTTGGATTGGAAAGGAGATTGTAATTTAGGAGATTTAGACGAATTTGGAAACCAACTTCGACCACATATTGTGTGGTTTGGTGAAATGGTTCCTGAAATGGAAAAAGCCGCTAAAATAGCTTCAGATGCAGACATTTTCATTGTAATTGGGACTTCTATGCAAGTCTATCCTGCTGCAAGTTTGATTGATTTTGTACCAATAAATGCCCAAAAATTTGTAATTGACCCCAATTTGGAGAACAAATATACCAATCAAAAGCATTTTTTGAAAACATCCGCAACAGAAGGAATGAAAATTTTGAAAAATAAATTATTAACAAACCTTTAACTTTTACATTAACAGAATTGAAAAAGAAAATCATTTTCTTTTTTAATTTATAAAATATTGATAATCAGTATTAAAAAAGTTATCCACAATAATCAATTCTTTCTGAAAATCCATTATTTTTGTTGTAATAATTTAACGTTTATTAACATTATTTAACAATTTAATTCCTTTACATTTTATGAAAAAAACTTTTGCAGAAAAGTCCAATCTTTTGGCTTTTCTTGGGGTGGTTGCAGTGATGAGTGCAGCCGCAATTTTGCTTAACAGTTGCAACAAAAAAACTGAAAAACCAACGGTAAAAAACACCAAAAATCCTACTCCAAATGCAGAAGTTGAAAAAGATAAAGTCGTCGGAAACAAGCGTGCAATTTATCTTACGTTAGATGATGGTCCTAATAAAGGAACCGAAAATTTACTGAAAATTATACACGAAAGAAACATACCTATAACTGCTTTTGTAGTAGGTAAACACGTGTATGGAAGCCGAAAACAACAAACAGATTTCGAAATTTTAAAAACCGATTCTCTGATAGAATTGGCAAATCATAGTTATACTCACGCTAACAATAAGTACGCAGAGTTTTACAAAAATCCTGAAATGGTGGTCCAAGATTTCAATCAGGCAAAAGACAGCCTACATTTCAAAAATAATTTTGCCAGAACTCCAGGTAGAAATATTTGGCGAACCAACGAAATTTCTTAAACCGACCTGAAATCTTCTACAGAAGCAGGAAACCAACTACAAAACGCAGGTTACAAAGTAATTGGTTGGGATCTGGAGTGGAAACCTACCGCAAAAATGCAGCTAAAAGGAACTCACCAGGAAATGCTGAAAAAAGTAGATAGCATTTTCTTCAACGATTTAGAAAAAACCTCTAGAAATTTGGTTTTTCTTACGCACGATCAGTATTTAGCCGATGAAAATTCGGTGAGAGAACTCAATCTCTTCTTGCAAAAATTGCAAGAAAGCAAACGTTTCGAGTTCAAAAAACTATCTGCATATCCACACATCAATGAAATTTTGAATTAAAAAATTCTAACTTTTTGAAATTTTGGCAGTACTTTAACAGTTTAAAAATCAGCCGAGTAAATTAAATTGCTACCTTTATACCAATAATTTTAAAAAATATAAAATATGGCAATTGTAAAAGTAATAGAAGTAATTGCAACTTCTCCCTTAAGTTTTGATGACGCTGTGAAAAACGCAGTAGAAGAAGTTTCTAAAAGCATCAAAAACATAGATTCTGTGTACGTAAAAGATATGAAAGTGCACGTAAAAGATGGTAAAATCTCAACCTATGGTTGTGTTTGCAAAGTATCTTTCAGAGTAGAAAAAGCGGATTAGATTTTCATCTTTCCAAATAAAAAGAGCAGAAATTTCTACTCTTTTTCTCATAAAATTTGTTCTATTTTTTCGATCATTTCTATGGGATTTTCTAAGGCCCTATTAATTTTGATGGTCAATTTTTTATTCTCAAAATTCAAAAAATATAATTTTTCATCTTTGAAAATATGGATAATTTGCATCAGCTTTTCTTTTGGCAAATCTTTAGAATCAATAAAAAAAGGACTTGGGATTTCTTTTTTCAAATCAGATGACAGCAAAATTCTTTTCAAGGGATTGTCAGAAATAGTGATTTCACCCGGTCTGTAGATGTGTTCTACCAAAATTTCAGTTGAAATATTATCTGTACCATCACCTTGAAAGTAAATAGAATTTCTTGAGGGTGTTTTCTTTAAAAATTTCAAAACCAACAATTTTTGATTATCATTTTTGGTGGCTACCAAATCAAACCCAAAACTATTGCACTCTCCTTCTATTTTGAAATCTTTCAAAATATGCTCTAAGTGATTTGCGAATTTTTTATTTTCAATAAAAAATGGGGAGGAATCTTCTTCAAAATGAATCATTAATTTTTTTTAATAAAAATACAATTTTTTATTTAATTAAGAGTACTGATTAAATTTTATTTGATTATCCGTTTAATTACCCATCCCTGTAATGTTAGCAATAATAAGCC
>CALFIE010000095.1 GCA_937876095.1 uncultured Flavobacteriales bacterium
ATAGGCTTATTATTGCTAACATTACAGGGATGGGTAATTAAACGGATAATCAAATTATTTTTCGTTATATTGGCAGAATAAGCACCATTTCAAATTATTTTAATTAAAAAATTAATGAAAAAATATTTCATCGCAATCGTTTTATTATTACTTCTATTCTCTTGCAAAAGCAGAAAATTGAAAAATGATTCCGGTGAAAGCAACCCCAATTTTCCAACTGATATTTCTGCACCAATTACCGAAAATGCATTTTTCTTTAACAAAATTTTAGAAAAAAGTGATTTTGAATCTTTGAAAATCAATAGCAAAGTAGATGTACAAAGCGAGAAAAACATCCCAACAATAGATGCAACTATGTATCTAGAAAAAGACAAAAAGGTATGGATGAACCTAAGTTTTGTAGTTTTCGGAGTAGCTCGCGGAATTGCCACACCATCTGGAATTAAAGCGTACGAAAAAATCAACGGAACATACATAGATTCTGATTACAAATACCTCAACAATTTATTGGGAGTAGATTTCATCAATTTCAAAGTATTGCAAAATATTTTGCTTGGCAAAACCTTTGTACCAATTAATCCCCGTGATTTTGTTTTAACCAAAAATGAGCAAGGTTACAGTCTGAATTCCTTTAAAAATCAAAAAATATCCAAAAACAATCAAGATTCTGAGTACAAAATCCACCTCAATTATGCGGATAATTTTGAATTGATGAACTTAACCATAGAAAGTGTAACTACCAACGAAATTTTGGCAATAGAATACAGCATTTACGAGAATTTTGAGAAATTGAGACTACCCAAAAATGTTAAAATAATTATAAAAGGGGAGAAAAACAGTCAGATTTTAATTGAAAATACGAAATTTGACTCTGCAAAAATGGCAACTCCCTATTCTGTACCTAAAAATTACAAGAAAACAATTATTAAATGAGAAAGGTTTTACGTATAATTTTCACTGTTTTTTTGCCCCTATTTTTCTATGGGCAATCTAAAGAGCAACTGCAAAGGCAAAATGCGGATCTCAAAAAACAAATCGCAACCATCAATCAAACTTTAGCAAAAACTCAATCCGAAGCTAAATTATCGGTTTCTTATCTGAATGATGTTAATAAAAAAATTGCGCTTCGTGAGAAAGTGTACAACAATACCCAAAAAGAAAAACGTCTGATTGAAGATGACATTTACCTTAGACAATTAGAAATTAATCGCCAAAACAAAGAATTGGGCATTTTACGAAAAAATTATGCAGCTGTTCTGGTAAAAGCCTATAAAAACAAAGGGGTACAAAACAAAGTAACCTTCATATTATCTTCTAAAAATTTAGGTGAAGGTTTGCGCAGAGTTCAATACCTGAAACAATACGCTGATTACCAAGATAGAAAAGCCGCAGAAATTTCTGATGCCGCTGCAAAAATTAAAAAATCGATTGTTCAGCGACAAGTTTCTATGAAAAGTAAAGAGGTCTTACTTGTAAATCAAGAGAAAGATTTAGTTACCATCAATGAAGACCGAGAACAAAAAGAGCGAGTTTTGGCAGATTTCAAAAAAAATGAAGTAAAACTTACTGCAGAACTTAGACAAAAACAAGCACAAAACAAAGTAATTGAAGGTAAAATTAGAACCATCATTGCAGAGGAAATCAAAATTGCTAAAGCTAAAGAAGAAGCAGAGAAGAAAGCAGTAGCAGAACGTTTACGAATTGCAAAAATTGCCGCAGAAAAAGAAAAAGCTAGAATAGAAGCAGAAAACAAAGCCAAAATTGCAGCAGCAGCTGAAGCCAAAAGAAAAGCAGATGAAGAAGCCAGAAAATTAAGAGAAATTGCTAACAAAAAAGCGGCAGAAGAAGCAGAAAAAGCCAAATTAGCAGAAGAAGCAGATTCCAAAAAATTAGAAGATTCTAGAAAAGCTGCAGATGCACAAAGAGCAGAAGCAAGAAGAGTAATTGCAGCCAAAGAAGCTGCAGATGCTGCAGACAAAGCAAGAATTGCAGCAGATAAAGCCAATGCAGCAAGAGCAACAGAAGCAGCACTCAATAAAAATAATGAAGACGCCAAAAAAGCAGCAGAAGCAAAAACTATGACCAGTTTTGGGATTACTACAAATACGGTAAGTTTTTCTGCAAATAAAGGGCGGATTTCACGACCTGTAGAAGGACAAATTACACATTATTTCGGGAGACAAGCTCATGCTGTTTTCAAAAATATTGTAGAAGAAAACAACGGAATCAAAATTTCAACCAATGCTGGTGCAAAAGCGAAATGTGTATTTCCGGGGCGTGTTTCTAAAGTTTTTGTAACAGGTGAAACCAAAACCGTAATGATAAAACATGGGGATTATTTCACCGTTTACTCTAATCTAGAAAATTCTTATGTTACAGAAAACCAACAAGTTGCTACCGGAATTCCAATCGGTGCCATTGCACAAGATTTTGATGGCAGTTATACCCTAGATTTCCAAATTTGGAACGGAAGCAAACCAATAGATCCACTTCATTGGATAGCTTACTAAAAAAATCTTTAACTTTACAAAAAATTTAAAAAATGATAACTTTAACTATACTTTCGCTGTCTTGGCAACATTTGCTAATTGTAGCGTTGATTTTACTTATACTTTTCGGAGGAAAAAAAATTCCTGAAATGATGAAAGGTTTGGGTTCTGGAATCAAAGAATTCAAAGATGCCGTGAAAGAAGAAGACAAAAAACCTTCTGATAACCAAAATAGCGGTACATCAGCGAATAATTCTTAAGGATCTTTAGAGAAAATGGAATTTACAGAAATCGCTTGGAATACTTTCAGCAAAGCTATTAGCGACTATCACGACGTGGATAATGTAGATGCGCCTGATAAAAACTCCTTTGAAAAAGGCAGTTTGGAACATCTTTTGTATTCTAAAAACTGGATTGATACCGTTCAGTGGCATTTAGAAGATATTATCCGTGATGAAAATATAGAACCAAAAGCAGCATTATTACTCAAAAGAAGAATAGACACTTCTAACCAAAAAAGAACAGATTTGGTGGAGTATATAGACACTTGGTTTTTACAAAAATTTCAACATATTACGCCAAAAATAGAGGCAAAAATAAACACCGAAACTCCAGCTTGGGCAGTAGATCGGTTATCTATTTTGGCGCTGAAAATCTATCATATGTCACTAGAAGCAAACAGATCAACTGCTTCAGCAGAACATAGAGCCAATTGCCTGAAAAAGCTCGATGTGCTTTTGGAACAGAAAAAAGATCTCATTACTTCTATTAATCAGTTGTTGATTGATATAGAGAACGGTCAAGTTAAGATGAAAGTGTACAAACAAATGAAAATGTACAACGATGAAAGTCTTAACCCAATCCTGTATCAAAAAACAGCAAAGGAATGAAGAATTTTTTTTCGATTATTATTTGTTTATATTTGTTAAGCTCATGCTCTGTAGATAAAATTAATTTATCCCCTATTGCAGGAAATTTTGTCAACATTACAAATGGTACACAACAAAATCTTGATTTTGCCACCAAAACAGAGTTTACTGTAAATGCTTCTGAAATAACCAATCTTTTGGCAGATTTTCCTAGAATTAATAATGAGAAAATAAACAAAGAAGTTGTGGTGATGAAGTTTAACATCAATGAATATATTTATGCTACGCAAGCTTATAATTTAACAGGTAAAGTAAAAGCACAAAAAAATTTCGAAAATTCTTATAAAAAGCTTCAAAAATTAAAATCTAATCTCAAGCCAGATGAAGAAGAAGTACTAAATCGTTATTTAGTAAAAATTAAAACAAGTATTGGTATTCTAGAAAATGCCAATATTTCAAAATAAAAAAACAACCAATTTCCATGCTTACAACTCAAGCGGAAGCTAATATTCCCACAGAATATGGTAATTTCCGAATGATTGCTTTCTCTGAAAACGAAAGTGATTGGATGCCACATTTAGCTATCATCGCAGAAAATACCGATTTTTCTAAACCAGTAAACGTACGGTTTCATTCAGAATGTATTACAGGCGAAGTTTTTCATTCTAAAAAATGTGAGTGCGGTCAACAACTTGACGCCGCAATAAAATACACCCATGAAAATGGAGGGATTATCGTGTATCTTAGACAAGAAGGGAGAAACATCGGTATCATCAATAAATTGAAAGCCTATGCTTTACAAGAAAAAGGTTTAGACACAGTTGAAGCAAATCTGCAATTAGGATTACCTGCAGATGATAGAAATTTTGATGTTGCAATTGATATTTTAAAAATTCTCGATGTAAAAGAAATCAATCTTCTGACCAACAATCCCGACAAGATAAGATATGTTGAAAACAGTGATATTCATCTAAATAAAAGGATTCCTTTACAGATGAAATCCAACGAAAATTCCAAATCGTACCTTAAAATAAAAAAAGATTATTTCGGTCATCTTTTGGATGACGAAAAAGAACTAAACGACTAAAAAAAGTTTCAGAGCTTCTGAAGCTTTTTTGTTTTTCTACAGTTTCAAAGCTGTTTCAAGAGCCAGTTCTATCATAGGTTTCAGCGCTCTTTCGCGTTCATCAGCAGAAATTTGTTCGTGTGTTGGGATGACATCTGAAACGGTAAGAATACAAGCCGCATTTTTACCTAAATATTTTGCGTTGGCAAAAAGGGCAAAAGATTCCATTTCTACCGCCAAACAATTATATTTCTGCGCAATTTCTGGAATTGCAGGATTTTTTCTATAAAAAATATCACTTGTGTGAATGTTGGTTTTCTTTAAATCTAAAGATAATTCCTCTGCTGTTTGATTAATTTTTTCAAATGCAATTCCTTGGTGCGGAAGAATTTTCTCTTCAATTTCCCAAGCATATTTTGCAAAAGTGCTTTCACTTGCAGCATTTTCTACATTCAGAATATCAAAAACATTCAAATCTGTGGTATATGCTCCACAAGTCCCGATTCTGATGATGGTGTCCACTTCATATTCCGTGAAAAGTTCATAAGAATAAATACCAATACTTGGTGCGCCCATTCCACTTGCACCTACGGTAATTTCTTTGCCTTTATACAAGCCCGTATAAAAGAAAACATTTCTGGTTTTGCTTACCAATTTTGCGTCCTGCAAAAAATTTTCTGCAATATATTTGGCTCTCAAAGGATCTCCTGGTTGCAAAACTGTTTTCGCAATCTCCCCTTTTTTGGCACTGATGTGTATGCTCATAAGTCAAAATATTATTCACAAATGTAATCAAGTTTTCATCATCAAACCAAAATTCCCGGTACATTTTGTATCGGGAATCATTTTATATAGGGTTTTGAATGAGTTAAAGCGATTTCACTTTGGATTCATCTATATTATAGAATTTTATCACACTTTCGTAATCGGTAAGATCTACATTGGCATTTTTACCGAAACTTGCAGGCACAATCACCACTCTGAAAGTTTGACCATTCAAATAAGTGTCTTTGAAGGCTTGAGTTTGAGTAGAAAAATCAATCGTTCCACCTGCTTTTATCAGAATATCAGCTTTGGTAAAATCAAAATCATAATCTAATTCACCTTGTGTAAGGAACAACGTTCTTGGGATTGACTGCCAAATCGGATTACCGTTGCTGGTACCGTTTTGTCTAAAAATCAATATTACATCACTACTATAAATTGGATTATTGAATTGTTTATAAATTTCATATACATTGGTAGTCGTGTTTTTTACAAAACTCTGGTTTTTTAAATCATAAACTACAGAATAGGTATCATTATCTACAGTTTGTACATCGTTTGTTCTGGTGCAGCTAACTACTACAAATCCTAAAATTGCTACTAGCAAAATAGTAAAATACTTTTTCATTTTTATTAAATTTTAAATTGTTGTTTCTATTGGTTTGATATTTATTTTCAAAAAAGGTTAAAGCTAAAACAACATTTTTTGTTCCACAAGTTATTTCATCTAAAAATTGTACTTTTGTTGATATTAGAATTTATATGAAAAAAACAGTTCTCTTACTCCTATTATCCTTGTTTTTTGCAAAATTTTCAGCACAATATCAACCGAAAAATCTATCAAAAGAAGATTTGAAAAACGCCAATTCTTGGGTTGAAAAAACCTATAACTCACTTTCTCAAGACGAAAAATTGGGGCAACTATTCATTGTAGCGTTGTATACCAACAAAGGCGAAGATTTCATAACTAATATTAGAAATATTGTTACTAAAGAAAAAATTGGTGGATTAATTTTGATGCAAGACGATGCAGCGATAGAAATAAATTTGGTAAATGAATTTCAACAAAAATCAAAAGTTCCATTAATGATTGGGATGGATGCAGAATGGGGACTCTACCAAAGAATTGCAAAGGCGAACAAATTTCCTTGGGCGATTACTTTAGGTGCGATACAAGATAAAAAATTGGTGTACGAAATGTCCCAAAAAATTGCCGAAGACTGCAAAAGAATGGGTATAAATTGGGATTTTGCACCAGTTGTTGACGTGAATACCAATCCTGCAAATCCGATTATTGGTAACAGAAGTTTTGGTTCAGATGTGCAAAATGTAACCAATTCTGCTTTAGCTTATGCAAATGGTTTGCAAGATGCTAAAATTTTAGGCGCAATCAAACATTTCCCTGGACACGGCGACACCGACAAAGATTCTCACTTAGATTTGCCCGTAGTTTCGCATAATTTAGAAAGATTGAATTCTGTAGAACTCGCTCCTTTCAAAGCATTGATGAATAAAGGAATTGGCGGTGTTATGGTTGCTCATTTGTATGTTCCTGCACTGGAAAGTGGAAAAGGAATTCCGGCTTCGATTTCTAAAAATATCATTACTGGAATTTTGAAAGAAAAATTTGGTTACAAAGGTCTCATCATAACCGATGCTTTGAATATGGGTGCAGTTGCAAGCAAATACAAAGCCGGAGAATTGGATGCATTGGCTTTCAAAGCGGGAAATGACATTATGCTTTTTTCGCAAGATGTTACCACCGGAAAAAAACTGATTCAACAAGCGATTGATAATGGCGAAATTTCGCAAAACCGAGTAGAAGAAAGCGTGAAAAAAATGCTTTTGACCAAATATTTCCTCGGTTTGGATAAATATTCCCCTAAAAATCCTGAAAACATTAATCAAGATTTGAATAATGATTCGCATAAAATGGTGGTGCAAAAAATGTATGCAAACGCGTTAACTTTGTTAAAGGACGAGAAAAAATTGCTCCCACTTAACTGCAAAGAAACCTACTATTACGTTCCGCTGGAAGAAGCACCTTACGAAACTTTTTTGAATCAACTAAATTTAGGAACAACGGTTATCATCAAAAAATCAACGGAAATCGCAACGATTCCTCAGAATTCTAGAGTAATTGTTGGTTTTCAAAAAGATAATTCTACGGCGTATAAACCCTACAAAATTTCAGATGCAAGCAAGAAAATTTTGGCTGAATTAAGTAAAAATCAGCAAATAATTTTGGATGTTTTCGGTTCGCCTTATGCATTAAAAGATGTGGATATTTCTAAAATTTCCACTGTTTTGATTTCTTATGAAAACAATGATGATGCAATGACCGCAACTGCAAAAGCACTTTTAGGTGAAACCAAAATTTGGGGCAGGCTTCCGGTTTTAGTAAACGAAAACCTGAAATACGGAATGGGAATTGACTTGAATCCATCAGTAAGAACGAATTTTAATAGTACAAAAACAGTGGTTGAGTAATGTGGCTAAAAATTAAACCACAAAAGGAACAAAAGAATTTTCATTGCTAAAAGTAATACAAAAGTAAACAAAGATAAAAATCAAAGATTTTTGATAATTCAATAAATTAATGAAATTGTATATTACTTTTTTATAAAATATATATAATAGAGCATAATTTTGTCATTCCGAAGGAATCTAAACCAAATTTGTAGAGATGCTTTCCGCATGACAAAATAATCACAAAATTTAATAAAATAGAAACACCTTTCGTTTCACTTAGAATAATATGAAAATAGGAATACTCTGTTATCCAACTTACGGCGGAAGTGGAATTGTAGCCACAGAATTAGGAATGTCTTTAGCAAACAAAGGCTACGAAGTGCATTTTATTTCTTCGGCGCTTCCTGCAAGATTAGATATTACCAATCCCAATATATTTTTCCATAAGGTAAATGTACAAACCTACCCTCTTTTTCAGTACCAACCTTATGATATTGCGCTTTCATCAATGATTTATCGCGTGGTGAATTTATATAAATTAGATTTACTTCATGCACATTACGCAATTCCTTACGCTTATGCTGCATTTACGGCAAAACAAATGCTGAAAGAAGAAGGAAAAGATATTCCACTCGTAACCACACTTCACGGAACCGACATTACTTTGGTTGGACAACACCCAAGTTATAAACACGCCGTGGAATTTTCAATCAATAAATCGGATATGATTACTTCGGTTTCCGAAAGTTTGAAGAGAGACACGCTTCAATTTTTTAAGATTGAAAAACAAATTCAAGTCATCACCAATTTTATAGATAATACTGAATTTAATAATAATGATCCTTGCGCACGAAAACAATTTGCAGAAAGTGATGAAAAAATCCTGATTCACGTATCTAATCTTCGCCCCGTAAAAAGAGTGGAAGAAGTTTTGCAGATTTTCAAAAATGTACAAGCGAAGGTAAAATCCAAACTCATCATCATTGGAGAAGGTCCAGAAATGGAGAAAATTAACCAATTTTTAGAAGAAAATCCTGAACTCATTGGCAAAATTCGACTTCTAGGCAAGGTAAATGATTTGTATCGAATTTTGAAACTTTCTGATGTGTTTTTGCTTCCTTCGGAACAAGAAAGTTTTGGTTTGGCTGCTTTGGAAGCGATGGCTGCTGAAACTCCGGTTATCAGTTCTAATGCAGGTGGAATTCCGGAAGTGAATATACAGGGAGAAACTGGATATTTGGCGGAAGTTGGCAATGTAGAAGCTATGAGCAACTATACCATAAAACTATTGAGCGACGATAAATTACTGGAAAAAATGAAGAAAAACGCCAAAGAACAAGCCTTGAAATTTGACTTGGTAAAAATTCTCCCGATTTACGAAAAAATGTATACAGAAACGATTGAGAAATTTGATAAGACGGAAAATTAATGCTCAACGAACTCTATAAAATAATCTAATCTTAAATTACTTTTCTTGTATTATTTGCAAGTAATTTGCAGCCAAAACTCAGGTGAATAGAGGTAGATGCTTTCTATCAGAATATTTCCACATTTAATTACAAGTACCGCAATTATAAATCTTTGAATCCAAACTTTCATATTCTTTTTATTGAAAGAGTTATTCAATAATTGCGCCATAAATTGAATATTTAATAAAAATATATCCATTTTAATACATAAAAAGTATATCATAAAAGTAAAATATTGAAAATCAACCCGAAAAACCACCCAATCTAACTATCAAAAATTAAACATATTGAAAAAATACTTTTTTGTAAATTTGAAATAATATTTCCTTCAACACAATTTGGGTGCTGTAATCCTCAAAAAATGATTGGTACAGAAAAACTGCTTCAATACTTATGGAATTTCAAGATTTTCAAAAATTTTGAATTCAAAGATGT
Organism: uncultured Flavobacteriales bacterium; assembly: GCA_937876095.1. Taxonomy (GTDB): domain Bacteria; phylum Bacteroidota; class Bacteroidia; order Flavobacteriales; family Weeksellaceae; genus CALFIE01. The sequence goes on from CALFIE010000095.1 coordinate 9,566, forward strand.
ACAAGGAGGTCCTCTTGAAATCTTAGATTTCGGCAAATGGAACCATAATTCTGGCCCTGATTTTTTGATGGCTAAAATTAAAACTAAAAATTTAGTTTTAGTAGGAAATATAGAAATACACCTCAAATCATCTGATTGGATTTTCCATAACCACTCACAAGATTCTGCCTTTGAAAATGTGATACTTCACGTAGTTTTTCAACATGATGTTGAAATAGAAGAATTTACAAAACGAAACATTCCAACTCTTGAATTGAAAAATTATATCGACGAAAACATCCTCTGGAAATATGAATCTTTGATGAAAGAAAACCATTTCATTCCCTGTGAAAAAATTTTTGACAAAGAAAAAATACCTTTCAATTTTTGTGAAGAAATTGTACTTAAAAAATTAGATGAAAAATCAATCGAGATTGAAGAAGCACTGAAACGCAACAAAAACAACTTTGAAGCTGTGCTTTTTCAATATTTGGCTTATGCTTTTGGTTTAAAAGTGAATGCTCAAATCTTTAAACAAATTTCAGAAAGCATCGACTTTTCAGTTATTCAGAAAATTTGTAGAAATCAAAATCAATTAGAAGCATTGCTTTTCGGGAAAGCAAATTGGTTGGAAAATCCAGTAGATGAGCAAATGAAAATTTGGAAACGCGAGTTTGATTTTGTTACCGCAAAATTTCAATTAAATGACCTCAAGTTCAATCCAAAATTTCTGAGATTAAGACCTCCCAATTTTCCTACAATAAGACTTTCTCAATTGGCAAATCTCTATAACAGAGAACAAAATTTATTTTCGAAAATCATTAATGCAAAAAACACAGATGATATTTTCAAAATTTTTGATGGAATAAAAGCTTCAGAATATTGGGACAATCACTTCAATTTTGGTAAAATATCGCCGGTCAAAAGCGAAAAATTTTTAACTAAAAATTTCATTGAACTAATCATCATTAATGCAATTTTACCATTAAAATATACATATCACAAAAATAATGACGAAGAAATTGCCGATAAAATTTTAGAGTTTTATAAAACCATTTCCCACGAAAAAAACACCATAATTGATGGTTGGAAAAAATTAGGAGTGAAAATAAACTCTGCTCTAGAAAGCCAAACCTACATTTATCATCATAAAAAATTCTGCGAAACCAAAAATTGCTTAAATTGCGGGATTGGATTGAAATTATTAAAAACCACAAAATAAGTCTCAAAACCACAAAAGTCACAAAAAATTTTTGTGATTTATTCATTAACCAAAAGATAAAAAAAGTGGTAAAAATCAAAGATTTTTATTTTTTTGTTCACTTTTTAAAACATAAAAGTTCCATCTTCTATTGAAATAAAAACTTTTGCATCTTATGTGGTTAAAAACAAAACCTTATGAAAGAACCGAAATTTATCACCGAAATACGCCACAAAGCTGAGAGAGAATGGTTTGGTACACTCACAAGAATGGGCGCAAAACTGGGAATTCCTGTGGTAAAACTTCGGGTATTTTTTATCTATTCTACTTTTGCAACGGCTGGTTTTTTCTTTTTGATTTATCTGATGTTGGCTTTTATGCTTTGGATAAAAGATATTTTCATTACCAGAAGACCGAATGTTTTTGATCTTTGAGTTGGAAGTTGGAAGTTGGAAGATGGAAAAATGAAGTTAACAATTTTTAAAAAATATTCGATTTTTCTACTCATTAAATAATAATCAATTTTATAAAAAGTACATTATACTACATTTGACATTGTACAAATTACAAGTTAAATTACCATGATTTGGCTCGAAGAATTACAAAATCGCAAGAAAATTTCTAGAATTTTCAACACATATGCTTCCACTTTTCCTGAAAATGAAAGACGAGACGAAGCTCAATTTTTAGAATTGGCTGAAAACCCAAATTGCTATATTTACAATATTAAAAAAGAAGAAAACGCAATTGGTTACTGCATTATTTGGCAATTAGAATCATGCTATTTCTTAGAACATTTCGAGGTATTTGAAGCTTTTAGAAATCAAAAATATGGTTCTGAAATAGTAGAAATTTTGAAAGAGAAATTTGAAAAATTGGTATTAGAAACCGAACCTGAACATTTATCTGAAATTGCAAAACGAAGAATTTCGTTTTACCAAAGAAATGGTTTTGAAATAATAGAAAAAAAATACCTTCAACCAAGTTACGGAGAAGGTAAACCTAAAGCTTTACTCTATTTAATGTCGAACTTTTTGCCCGAAAATTTACAAATTTTGGTGGAAGAAATTTATTTACAAGTATATGAAAATTAGTTGTAAGTTAAAATCTTGACAAAAAAATACCGCAACACAATATTGGTTACGGTATTTTTTTATTACAAAATAAAAATTATTTTGCTATTATAATTTTGTAATTTGAAGTTCCGTAAGCGTTAGAAACAGAAACTATATAATTACCCGAACTTAAGAAACTTAAATCAAGTGACTTTTTTAGAATAATTGATGATTTCAATTGCTCTTTGTAAACAACTTCTCCATTTTCTGAAAAAACGGTAATATAATCTGCTGCATTTTTCAGATCAAAGTTTACAATTCCTTTAGAAGGGTTTGGTGAAATTACAGAAGTTGGTCTATTGTTATTAACTTCAGAAGTTGCTAATGCTGCAGGTATCCATTTTAAGCTGATTGCTGTAAAATTAGCATCTGCTGCAGGTGTTTGATTATCTATTGCTGCTCCTTTAGTAAAAGTAAAGTATCTAGTTGCAGTAGCACTAGAGTGCCCCCAAGTTTCTTGTATAGCAACACGATAGGTACCATCTGCAACTACACTTCCATTACTTGTTCCGCTAACATTTTTACCGTCCCAAGTAAATGTTTTAGAAGTAAAAGTAGTAAGAGTTGCACCTGTAGTAGCATCAGTTACATTGCAACCACCAGAAGTTACTGCAGTAGGATTTGTACAACCTGCTGCTGTTCCCCAAGTTGCTAAATGATCATCTGTAGAACCTGCTACATATCTTAATTTTGTTTTAACAAAAGTGCCAGTTCCTGATTCAATCCAAGCTGCAAGAACATATCTACAATCTGTAGTATAACAACCAGATGTATGTTTAGGTGCAGTAAAGGTAAATGTAAGCGTACCTACAGTCTGAGCATTAGAATTTATACAAAATAAAAATACAATAAAAGAGCTTAATTTTAAATAGAAATTTTTCATTTTACAAGTGTTTTAGAAGTTAAAGTTTACCCAAATTTTTATGTCGTCTGTAACTTTTTGTTTTACCAAAGAAGGAATTTTAATATTATAATCTTGTGCTTTTATGGTAAAAGAAGAGTTAACATTTATTTTGTTGTTTGATTTAGAAATTGCAGCTGTAATCTTAATATGTTTGGTTACACCATGCATAGTAAAATCACCTTCTACAGTATAATTCGATTTCGTAGAAGTTATTTTCGAAGTATCAAAATTTAGAATTTTACCTTTAAAGACTGCTTTCGGAAAATTATCAGATTCTAAATAATTTTCATTGAAATGTTCTTCCATCAATGGAATTTTAAATTTAAAACTCTTAATAAGAGCTTGTGCAGCAACATCATTTGTTTTTACATCTAAAACAGCTGAAACTGAATTATTAGTTGCCGACACCTCTTCTACTGCATTTGGTACTGATGCAAGAAATTTTACTTGTCCATCTCTGCAAATCAATTTTTGCGAGAAAACAAAGTTCACAACAAAAAGTAAGAACCCTGTTAAAAATAATTTACTTTGTAACTTTTTCATTTATGTTTTTTTTATTAATTTTCTGGCATTCCGTTATTCATCCAATTTTGGAATGTCTGAATTGTTGTCGAAGGTAATTTCTCTCCACCTTCTGGCATAGAACCAGATACAATATCTTGATAAATCATTGCTGAATTATCTTTTACTAATTGATAAGTAGTAAGATCTGGATCTTGAGAACCAGCTTGGTGACAAGAAATACAGTAATTGTCCATTACTGGTTTTATATTTTGGGTATAAGATGGGTGCAAAACTACACCACCACTCACATCATCATAAGTTCTTGTATCACAAGAAGATATCAATACTGATGCAGAAAATATTAAAAGAAATATTACGATTTTTGATTTCATTTTTTATAAATTTTTTTGTTAAAATACACGATACATATTAAATCCTAAGAAAATATTTCCTTTACCAATATTTCCGTTTGCTCCATTATAGTATGATACATCACTCATTTTTTGTGAATTAGATAAAATAATCTGGAAAACATGTCCACCTGTATCTATATCAAGTCCTAAAGAAACTGGATTATGATAAACTGTATTTTCCATTGGGCTAAATCTGTAACCATATTCTCCATTTATACTAACTCTATTAGATATTTTTATTCTACCTCCTATTGCAGCAACTTGTTGGTCTTTTTTCAAAATGGCTTGATCTATCAAATTATTATGTACCCAAATTCCTGCTACTTGTAATGAAACTCTATCTGATAATTTTTTAGATATCAAAATCTCGTTTGCAAAAGAGAGTTTATCATTAAATTTTATTTCAGGATACGTTGCTTGTTTCAGAGAGGTATCTATATTCATCGTATTTCTTCCTACCAATGTTACTGGAAAATTTTCTGATTGCGAAACCAAACGGTACTTAGTACCAAATTCATATAATTTAAGTGTTTGTCTAGATGCTTCTACAGAAAGCCATTCTGTAATCCCATAAACTCCACAAATTTTAGTAGTAGCATTATCTAATCCAAAAAAATTGTCTGCAAAACTATCTAAATCACCTAAACTAAGGCTTCCGAAACGGTGTGAAATCAAAAGATAAAATTCTTTTTTTGCAGGTAATTTTGTTGATTGCATATTTACCACTTGCAATGTTTTGAATGCTGTAGCAACATTCATTTTAGGCTTTTCAGATGCGCTATCAAGAGATTTCAACAGATCATCTTGCCCATAAAAATTGGCAAAAACCCCAATCAGGAATGCCAAAGTCATAATTCTTGTAATTCTCATTTTATTCATAATATTATTTAGTTACCGAACATTCATCCATTTGTACCTCTTCTAGCAAACTATCATAACCAACAAGTCTACCTTTAATAGAGACTTTATCTCCTGCTTTTACTTCTGCTTCTGGCTTGGTTATTTTGCATGCAACTCCTGATAAACCAATTTTATCAGCAGAAACATCGTTTACTGTACCAGATACGACTACTGTTTTATTTTGGTATTTTTTGGTAGCTGTAGCTTCATTTGCAGAAAACTCATTTTTGAGTTGGTCTCCTGTTACTGTGAAATCTGCAGTTGCAGTTGCATAGTTTTTTACACCATAAAAGTGGGTCATATAATAATAACCTCCTGCTAAGAGAATCAGCAGTAACAAAATAGTTAATATAATTTTTTTCATAATTTTTACTAAAATCCATGAAAAAATACAAAAAAAGTACAAAAAAAAAAAAAATTAATTATTTTTTTTTATACTTTTGCTAGAAAATCAACAAAAATCATACTTTTAATAATGAATTCTAAAATACTTTTCGTTATAGCAATCATCATAAGTTGTTTTTGTTATTCACAAGAACAAGCCATAAAAATAAATGGAGAGGCACAAGGAACTACCTATCATATCACTTATTTTGATAAGGAAAATCGAGATTTTCAGCCTGAAATAGAGAAAATTTTGCAAGATTTTGACATGTCTGTCTCTACCTATGAACCAAACTCCATCATTTCTAAAATAAATAAAAATAAGCCTGTAAAAATTGATAAATATTTTAAAACTTGTTTTTTAAAAGCAAAAGAAGTCTGGAAAAACACCAATGGTGCATTTGATCCTACTGTTTACTCTTTGGTAAATGCTTATGGATTTGGACCAGGTAAAAAAATGAAAATTGAAAAAACTAAAATTGATAGTTTAATGAAATTTGTAGGTTTCGATTTAATTAATTTAAAAGGGAATAGAATTATAAAAAAAGATCCGAGAGTTGGTTTAGATTTTAATGCTTTTGCACAAGGCTATTCTGTAGATGTTATTTCAGATTTTCTAAATTCCAAAGGAATTTCGTCTTATCTAGTAGAAATAGGTGGGGAAGTTTATGGTAAAGGTAGAAAACCAGACGGAACCAATTGGAAAGTTGGAATTGAAAAACCTATTGAAAATAAACTAACCGAAAATCCGCTAAAAGCAATGGTAACACTAGAAAATTTGGCTGTTTCTACATCGGGAAATTACAGAAAATATACGGTAATTGATGGGGTAAAATACACCCATCATTTGGATCCAAAAACAGGTTATCCTACCAAAAACAATCTTTTGAGTGCATCTCTTTTTGCGAAAGATTGCATCACGACCGATGCAAATGCAACTGGTATTTTGGTTCTTGGTTTAGAAAAAGCAAAAGTATTTTTACAAAATCACCCCGAAATTCAGGCTTACCTTATCTATTCTGATGAAAAGGGAAACTACCAAGTTTATGAAACGGAAGGAATTAAAAAATTAATTACTGAAGTTGAGTAATTTCAAAAAAAGCTCCGTAATTCAAATTTTGGTGGAAGAGATTGATAAAATTGTTTATTGAAATTTTACAACACCCCGTCGAAATCAAGATTTCGACACCCCTCTAAAAGAGGGGAATTTTCGGGCACTCCAATTTTCCAACTTCCATCCTGAACTTCGTGCTTCCAACTTCGCGCTTCCATCTCCCATCTTCTAATCAACTTGATACTCTAACTTTATGGTAATACTTGCTTCTTTTTCTTTGGATTCGGTGTTGTAAGTTCCACCATACGAATAATCTTCGTTGGAATTAGGTTCAGTAATTTGGATTACTCCCATAGTTGCTTTTTTCAGATTTCCGAGCGAACTTCCTGCATTTTCTGCAATTTTTTCGGCTCGTTGTTTTGCATCTTTGGTTGCGTCTGCAATCATTTGTTGTTTCACATCGGCTAATTTGGTGTAGAAATAACTGGGAGCTGAAGAAGTGAATTCTATCCCAAGATTGATGATTTCGGTAATATTACGAGACAGATTTTCAATTTTTGCAACGTCTTTGCTTTGGAGATTTACTTTTTGTGAAAGTTGATACCCCGAAAAAACTTGGTGACTACCACCTCCTGATTCGCTTTCGTAGTTGTATTTTTTCTCGATATCAACTGCAGAGAAAACGATTTCGTTTTTGGGAATTCCTTGTGAAACAAGGTAATTTTCTATGACTTTTTTGTCATTGGCAAGTTCGTCGTACGCAGATTTCAGTTCGAAACTATTTCGGGAGAAATTTCCGTTCCAAGTGATGAGATCCGAAGTAAATTTTTTGGAACCTAAACCTGTAACAGAAATGGTATTTTCAGATTTATTACGGTTTTTTATGGCATTTCCCAAAAGTCCAAGACCGATTACGAAACCAAGAGAAGCAATTGCAATAGCGATGATGTTTTTGTTCATGATAAATGTTTTTTTTAATAACGAAAAAAATCGGTCAAAATTACTTGTTGTTTTTTAGGTATTTTGATGAAATAATTACAATAAGAAACACCTTGATTTTTTGAAATTTTTCAACTTTTCATTAAGAATTTTTAATTTTTTAATTTTTGAAGATAAATTGTCATCATTTCTTCTAACAACACCATCACCTTTGTCAGATTATTAGATTTAATAGATTTCAAAATTTCGGGTTTTTGTGCTATTGAAAAAACTAAAAAATCGGCAATTTTATCATTTGGAATTTTATTTTCAAAAAAATAATCATCGGGAAGTCTTTTCCGGATCCAAGTGATATTTTCCTGAAAATCTTCATATTTATATAGGTTTTTTTGTCTTCTCGCTTTACCACTAATTACATCATAAATTGCTTGAATTTTCAAAGTAGGTGGAATTCCGATCATTGGTAATAATACATCTTTGCCAAGTTTAGCCGGTTTTTCTCTTGGTTTTTCGGGAAATTTTGGCAATCCGATGTCTTTTTGCAATTTTGCAACTTTATCTTCTTTTGCAAGCATTTTTGCATCTTTTTTCAAATTTCCACTTGGTTTGTAGCCTACTTTGACTTCCTGAATTTGGTAGGGTAATTTCAACATTGTTATCTGGAAAGATTTTTCAAAATCTATTTCTGAGAGTAATCTAACCTCTCTTTCGTAAAATTCTGCGACAAATCTAAGTTCATCTCCAATTTTGGCAGATATTACAAAATTTCCTTCTTGGTCCGAAAAACTTTTGGAACCTGTAGTTGTATTGACAACTAATACATTTGATAGTGAAAATTCTGCCACATTTACTACTTTCCCATTGATTTTTGATTGTGAAAAATAATAATTAAAGCAAAAGAAAACCATTGCAAAATACCTTATTTTCATCAGGAACTTACAGGATCTGTTTTGATGTATTCTTGAAAAGCAGCACGCAGAAATCCTAGAATTTTGACTGCATCAAAATCTTTTCTAAAATTTTTGGCCAATTGATAAGTTCTGTCTGCATAAATGATGAATGCGTCTAACTGATGTTCTTCTAAACCATATTCTATGAAATAATCCATATTAACTTCTTCTTTCACACGTCTGTAAAACGCTTGTTGTTCAGAAAAATTAGCTTTAGTTTTCTTGGGTCCAACACTTTTTTTCACAATACCATAAATTCCTCCAATTATTCCACCTCCTCCATTACCTACAGAAAATAAATTAACCTGTCCTGCTGAATAATTTGGTCCAAAAGAAATAGTGGATGGAGTTTTTAAAGTCGAAAATGTTTCGGTAGGTTTGGTACGCATATAATTATTCATATTAGCGTTGAGTTGCGCAATTTTTGGATTTTCATCGAATTTTTTGCTATCTTTTTTCAAATTTCCGGTTGGTTTGAAGGTGATTTCTACTTCGGCAATTTCTATCGCTAATTTGGTAAGTGTCACCGCCAAATTTTTAGAAAAATCTTCTGAAGTTACCATTTTAGTTACTCGATCATAGCCTTTTTTCACGAAGCGCAATTCTTGTTTGGGTTGCGCTGGAATAATGAAATTCCCTTCTTGGTCAGTCTGAACTTGTGTGTCTGTTTGTACATTGAGCACGGTTACGAAAGGAAGTTGGTTGCCAAATTCTGAAATGACTTTACCAATAACATATTGCTGCGCTGAAAGTGCAGCAAAACCAAAAAAAAGAAAAAGAAAGAATAAGGATGCTTTCAAGCGTGTAGATTTTCATCAAAAATACTGGAAAATGGGTTTCGATTTTTTGGTTTAACTTGCTTTAACTGAGTTTTTGAAAATTTTGGGAATTTCTTGATAGAAGATTGTTAATTTTATTAAGATTTTTTGAGACTGAATGTGGATTTTTTTTATTCTTTACAAAATTTTGGCGCGATTTCTGTACCTTTGCATTTGAAAATTGGGGTTGACTGGTTTCGACAGCAAGATCAATGGGTAAGTAAGCATGCAGAGAACCGTAGCGCGATCTCTGAAATCCCTTGCTACAAAATTTAACTGGCAACCAAGAGTTTGCTCTTGCAGCTTAATCCGAAGCTTAGTAGGATTGGCGTTTTCCTGAAGATAGTAAGGAAGCGAGATACCTTGCAGAAGTTCTGTTTCGCGACGTCTGATTACAAGGTATAGCAATGCGGAAATAAGGTTTCGGGAACTTCGACCGATGCACGAAAATTTAGAAGATAAGGCAAAATTTGGGTGTTTGTTCTCTGGTTTTGCTCGAAAATCTAAAAACAAAATAAGCATGTAGAAAGCTTATGTATTGCTTGTTTGGACGAGGGTTCGAATCCCTCCAACTCCACAAAATAAAACCTAATCTTTTGTTTATCAATAGGTTAGGTTTTTACTTTGCAAACATCTTGCAAACATCTCTAATTTTTAACGTTTTTTGTGTTTTTTTTCGGTTCTATTTAAACATAAAAAAAACGCTCCATTTAGGAACGTTATTTTTTTAAGATTAAAAAATTACTAACTGCAATTTAGTGCAAATTACTGCACATTACAAAAAGGTATTATATTAGTATACCTTTTCAATTTTATATTAAATAGTCTGCAGATAGGCGCGAAAATTCGCCTCGTAATTTTCTTGGTTGTCTATGATAGTCTGTAATTTGTAGGCAACCACAGACAAACCAATAAATATTAAAATCAATAATACAATAATGACGTCAAGTTTTTTCATAATGTAGAAAATTAAAATCTAATTTAGAAAATAATTTATTACAGAATAAAAAAAACAATAGAATTTTATATTGTCGTTTTTAACGATGTTTTGAAATACGGGTTTTGGTCGTATTTATTCGTGAAATAAACTTTGCCAATTATTGCCAAATTTTGCCATTTTAAAGATGTGCAAAATCTATAAATTTAGTGTAGTTTAGTGTACGTTTAGTGTAGTTTAGCCCACGTTTAGCCCACTTATAAAATTACTTAATATCTTTTTTTAGTGAAGTTTACTGAACGTTTACTGAACATTTATCTACTGCCATTTACTGCCAATTACTGCCATTCAATTACTAAAATTTACTAAACTTTACTAAACATCTACTTAATATTTTAGTACGTTTTAGTTCGTATTAGTTCGGGAATATTTACCGAAATTTACCGAAGTTTAGCGAACGTTTAGCGAACATTTGCCGACAACTATTTTTTAGTTCCTATTGTATTAATTAATCTATAAAGTTTATTTGTAGTTGGTGTTTAGGGTAATATCTTTGCTCAAACCTTTGTCGGCTATATTTCGGATTGTGGTTTGGGTTCGTTTTCTCATTTCTTATATTGTGCGCAATGTAGTATAGTTGTTTTTTAATCGGTCGGGTCTTCATTTTTGCAGTCAAATATTTTTGCTCAATCATTTTATAGGTTTCGGGATCATTTTCTTTGTAGTATTCCAAACCTGCAAAACTTAAAAATTTACTCCCTTTTTTCTGCATTGAAATATCCAAATTGGTAACCTTACAAAACCTTTCAATTTCACTATCCAAAACCTCATTATTTGGGGTGGTTTTGTTGGTGGGTAGATTACCACAAATTGACCCTATATTTGAACGGTCAAAATGTGGTAATTTGTTTTTAAAATTATCGGTCAAAATGTGGTAACTTTTTTGCGTTAAATCATCTACTTTTTTACTAATAATTTCCAGTATTTTATCTTTGATATTGTCGGAATATTTGGCGGTCATTTCCCGAAATCTATTTTTATGATATTTTTTTTTTGATTATCCGTTTAATTACCCATCCCTGTAATGTTAGCAATAATAA
>CALFIE010000096.1 GCA_937876095.1 uncultured Flavobacteriales bacterium
ACCAATAATACATCGGCCCAAAGTGCGAGTTCTACATGAGAATTCCATGTTCCGTTTTGGTCATAAAAATCAGAATAAACTGCATTTTTAGAAAGTGTAGAAAGCGTGACTTTTGTAACGAAATTTTCAGCAGAAGGTGTTAAAATAACCTTTACTTCTGCACCTTTTTTTACAAAATCTCTTACAAGGTAATTCATTTTGTAGGCTGCAATTCCGCCAGAAATTGCCAATAGAATTTTTTTACCTTTTAGAGCCATATGATTAGAATTTTAACTGAACGAATTTATGGTTTTTTTTTGAATTTTTATTGGTTATTTTAAACGCAAAGAATCTGCATCATTTACCGTTATTAAAGGCATTTCATTTAACAAAGCTTGCAAAGTTGAAAATCTAAAGATTTTCCAACATAAACTCAACAAAAAAGCCACAGAAATTCTGTGACTTTGTTTTTTTATCCTAACGAATATCGTTTATTTTTCTTCAGTTCTACGGAAGTAAATTTCGTCATCTAACCATTCTCTAATGGCAATAGATGTAGGCTTCGGTAATCTTTCGTAGTTTTTAGAAATTTCAATTTGCTCTCTGTTTTCGAAAACTTCTTCCAGAGTAGAATTGTGCACCGCAAATTCGTTTAATTTTTGGTGAAGTTCAGTTCTAATTTCAGCATTAATTTGTTCTGCTCTTTTTCCCATAATTACGATAGCTTCGTAGATAGAACCTACTTTTTCTTCGATTTTATCTTTGTCGTACGTAATTGTATTTATTTCTGCTTTAGAATCTTTAACACTCATTTTCAGCTATTTAATTTAATTTGTAGTTGGCAAATGTACAACTTATTTTTTAATTTCAAAAGTTGCTGCTGGTTTTGGTGTTTGCAATGCAGCACTGTCTCTCTTGATTTTATTATTGATTCTCAAAGTTTTGTCGTATTCTTCCAGTTGCTTATTGGTTTTATCTTTTTCTGCCAATTTTGCTTCTTCTGCTTTTTGTTTTGCGGTGAGTTCGGCTCTTCTAGCTTCTACTTCTTTCTCTAATTTTGCAAATTTCTCTCCGTCTTCTACCAATTTTGCTCTTAATTCTACTGCAGATTTACTATAATCTGTATTTGGCAATTCTTTTTCAACTTGTTTGGTAAATGCAATTGCATTAGCAATACGTTCTTTTTTCAAATCAAATACTGAATTTATTGCAAGTTCGTATTTAGATTTCATGATATAATTGTAGATTTCCGGTTTTAGTTTGGTACTTGGGAAATCTCCTAAAACATTTTCAAAAGCTTGATTGGCAGATTTGTATTCTGCCATTTTGTAATATTGTTTGGCGTTTTCATACGCTTTGAATTCTAATTTATACATCAATTCCTCTATTAATTGATTGATGTTTTTGGAGCGTTCAGAATTGGGATAGTTGTTCAGAAAATCTTGCAATTCATTGATGGCAAGCTCAGTACTAGACTGGTCTAAGTTATAATCCATAGATCCTTGGTAATAACAAAGTGCAGACATATATGCAGCTTCTTCTTTTCGGGGATCGTTGAAACTTCCTGCAAAATTTTTGAATTGGTGACCTGCTAATCTATAATTTTTGTCATAATAATTGGCATAAGCTGAATTGAAAACCACATTCGGAGCCTCATCTGTACCTGCAACTAAATTCGGGAGTCTATCGTACAAAGCCAATGCATCTTTCCATTTTTTTTTGGCAAAATTTTCGTTGGCAATTTTCAAAATAAAATCTTTATCGGCGCTTTTCAGGGCTTTTTCTTGTTGTTTGTTGCAAGAAACTACCAATAAAACGGCAAGAATAATCAGTGCGTATTTTTTCATAAATTTTTAAAATTGGCTTAGAAATAAAGACTATTTCTTGACCGTACTAGTTTGCAAAAATAAGTTTTTTTTGCCAATAGATTCTTATTTATGATATTTTAACTTTTAACTTTGGTGTTGATATCCTAAAACAGCAAAAATAGTGACCAATAAATTAGCTTTCACCTTTTTTTCGGTTTCAGAAATGTATAAATCCTCATTGCTCGGAACGTAGATTGCATAAAAACTTCTATTTCTAATGACAAAAAGTGGAGTCCCAATCAAGAGTGTCCAAACATCTTCAGGTTTTGGTGTGTTGGTAAAAGCACCAGTTGCAACACCTTTTTTGATAACTTCGTCTATTTTAGAGACACAAATTTGGTAGAATTCTAGTAATTCATTTTTCAAATGATCGGTTTGTCTGATTTCTTGGGTAACAAAACCGTGAAAATAATTGTATTTGAAAATTTGAGAGACAATGAATTTAATGATTTCTTTCATTTGCATTTCGGGTTTACCTTCTCTAATAGTTTCTGCAAATTCTGCAAAAATTTCCCTTGTTTTCTGTACTCTATATTGATAGAGATAAGTCATCATTTTCTCTTTGGACCCGAAATAATAGGAAATCATTGCTACATTTATTTTGGCTTTGGTAGAAATTTCTCTTACAGAGGTTCCTTCAAATCCTTTTTTAGCAATCAGTTCTTCTGCTACATCCAAAATATGAATTTGTTTGTTGGTGATTTTTTTTTTCATAACTTTTTGCTAGGGTGTAAAATTACAAAAATATTCTTACAAAAATCTTGACTTACATCAATGATTCTCAAGATTTCAACATGTAAATCGCTGATTTTCAGTAATTAATAAGTTTTATAAATGGAGGTAACTAATAATTAATGCGGTTCAAAAAATCTACATTAACTAAAAAATCCACAATCAAAAGTAGGTTATTATTATTTTGTTGAAAGAAATTCATTAAACCATTAAAAAAAATAGTACAAAGTTTCTCGCATGTTTTTGTTATTTTTGAAAATGGAATTTTTCGATTTTCATCATCATCATTTACACCACAAAAATGGTATTTACAACTTGAATTTGTGGGAATCTGTGCCTGATGAAATTCCGTTTTCAGTTGGGCTTCATCCGAAAGATATTACAGATGATTACCAATCTGCTTTTCTATGGGTGCAAGAAATTGCCAATCACCAAAATGTAGTAGCAATAGGTGAATGCGGATTAGATGCACTGATTTCTGTAAATGGAAAACTGCAATTAGAAGTTGCCGAAAAACATATAGAACTTGCTAATAAAATCAAAAAACCAGTGATTTTGCATTGTGTAAGGCGATATCAAGAAATAATTAGGTTACAAAAAAAAGCAAAAGTTCCGCTGATTATTCATGGTTTCAATAAAAACAAAAATCTGGCAAAAGAGTTGTTGCAACATCAATTTTACTTGAGTTTTGGCAAAGCAGCACTTCAACATGTATCTTTGCAAGAATTATGGTTGGATTTTCCGCTTGATCGGATTTTTCTAGAATCTGATGACGCTGATTTTGATGTGAAATTACTCTATGATAAATTAGCAGAAATAAAAGGAATTTCAACCCCTGAATTAGAAAAAATAATCTTACAAAATCTCGAAAAAATTTTGAAACATGCACACTGATTGGTTAGAACGCACCGAACTACTGATAAAACAAGATGGAATTGATAAACTAAAAAACGCCTCTGTTTTGGTGGTTGGTTTGGGTGGAGTTGGTTCTTTTGCTGCAGAATTTTTGGCAAGAGCAGGAGTAGGAAAAATGACGATTGTAGATGGCGATACTGTTGACATTACCAACATCAATCGGCAATTACCTGCATTGCATTCTACTATTGGCAAACACAAAGTAGAAGTGGTTGCAACAAGACTTTTGGACATCAATCCCGAACTGAAACTCAATCCAATAAATGCGTTTTTGAATCCTGAAAATATGGAAGAAATTTTGGATCAGGAACCTTTTGACTATGTGCTAGATTGTATAGACAGTGTTACTCCAAAAATTACACTAATCACCGCTGCAAAAAGACGAAAAATAAAACTCATCAGTTCTATGGGAGCCGGTGGAAAAAAAGATCCGAGCAAAGTGATGGTAAGAGATATCAGCAAAACACACAATTGTTATTTGGCAAAACAAGTGAGAAAAAGATTGAAAAAAGATCAAATACACAAAGGTTTCAGATGTATTTTTTCTAATGAAATTCAACACGAAGAAAGCCTGAAAATGACTGATGGAAGCAATTTCAAAAAATCGTTCTACGGAACCATCAGTTTTATTCCTGCAATTTTTGGGTTGTATGCAGCAGCAGAAGTTATTAATTATTTATTAAAAAAATAGAAAACTTGAACCAAAAATATCCACGCCACGAAAAACTCAAACAGAAAAAAGAAATTTCTTTGCTTTTCGAGCGAGGAAAATGGCGGGTTTTCGGAAATCTGAAGTTAATTTCTTGCAAAGCAACCGAAGAAATCCCCATCAAAAATCAAAGATTTGGTGTTTCGGTTTCTAAAAGAAATTTCAAAAAAGCAGTCGACAGAAACCGAATCAAACGATTACTAAGAACTTGTTATCGACTAAACAAGGAATTATTTATCGAAAAATTTGGGGAACAATCTATCACGATGGTTTTTTGGGCAAATTCTACTATGCCTACCAATTACCAAGAGGTTGAAAAAGATTTTGTACAGCTCTGTCAGTCAAAAAAATAGTTTTTTTGGTGTTTTGCACAGTTTTTGTAATTTTAAAGAAAAATAAACTAAAAATCTTAAAAAAATGCTAGACAACATTCCGTATTTCCCTTATATCATCAGTGCTTTTATAGGCATTGGTTTGGCTGCAGCAAGTGGTTTCAGAGTTTTCTTACCAATGTTTGTAGTGAGTTTGGCATCGTATATGCATTGGATCCCGATGAATGAGCATTTTACTTGGTTATCTGGTTTACCAACGCTGATTACTACAGGAATCGCGATGATTGTAGAAATTTGTGCGTACTATATTCCTTATGTAGATCATCTTTTGGATACTATTTCGGTACCTTTAGCTACTGTTGCTGGTTCTATTATGTTTGCAAGTCAGTTTACCGATTTAGGAACTTTTCCACAATGGGCACTTGCACTGATTGCAGGTGGTGGAACAGCAGCTGCAATCAGTTCTGGATTTGCAGGAACAAGAGCTGCATCTACTGCTACAACTGGTGGTCTTGGTAACAATGTGGTGGCAACTACCGAAACTGCAGGAGCCGGAATTATGACTTTTCTGGCAATGGCAATGCCAATAATTGCAGGAATTGTAGCCATCGTTTTGGTAGTGGTCGTAATTATGATGGGCAAAAAAATCTGGAAAAAATTTAGAAAATACAATTTGGGAGAAGTTCCTGAAACAAATACTTCTACAGACTCAGTTTGAGACTCAATTTTTAGGCAATGTGGTAAAAAATGGTGCTTTTTTAAATGAAAAAATAGTTATAAATTT
>CALFIE010000097.1 GCA_937876095.1 uncultured Flavobacteriales bacterium
ATTATTGCTAACATTACAGGGATGGGTAATTAAACGGATAATCAAAAAAAAAAATGGCTTTTTTTAAAATAAATGTTAAAAAATTTTGAATTACCGTTTTTTATTTTTTGTTTTGTGTAAATTATTTTATTGACTATGAAAAAATTATTGCTTTTAAGTATTTTCTGTGTTTTGGTGTTTGATTCTTGTAGAGATAATTCTAGTACCGAATCACTCGCAAATCTTACCATACAAGGAACTTGGAGAAAAGATAAAACCATCATAAAATCAGGTGCTAACAACAATGTTACTTTGGGAACACTTAGTTATGATGATTGTATCAAAAAATCAACATATGAGTTTACTGAGGCAGGAAATCTGAATTATAATTTCTATGATGCTTCTGGTATCGTTTGTCAGAAATATTTTACGGGGACTGATCCTTATTCTTTTGATAAATCAGTAATGAAACTAAACATAAATGGCACTTATGCCAAAGTATTTTCGTTAACTGAAACTGATATGGTAATGGAAGATTTAGACACCTATGATTACGATGGAGATGGTATAGATGATTTGATGGAGTTGTATCTTAAAAGACAATAAAACCAAGATATTCAACATAAAAAAATCCGGAAAATTTCCGGATTTTTTTATTTTCTTTTCGCTTTGGATTTTTGTTTCTGTTGTGCTCTGTTTGCACCGGGTTTAGATTTCGGGACGTTTCTTTTAGAAGGACCACCCAAATTTATTTTTTTGTTTTTGTCCTTTTTTTCGTGAAATGCACCACCTCCTTCTTGCAATTTTACTTGAACTGGATTTTTCATCACGATGTCTTCTTTTTCTGAGGCAATTTTTACAGGATTTCTCTTTACTGATTCTGGGAATGGTTTGAAATCCAATTCTTTATTCATCAAAACTTCAATTTCGAGTAAAGAAAACTCTTCATTTTTAGTAACAAATGAAATTGAAGTTCCGACTTTGTCGGCTCTACCTGTTCTACCAATTCGGTGAATGTATTGTTCTGGGATTTCAGGAATTTCAAAATTGATGACGTGTGTAATATCAGAAATATCCAAACCTCTTGCCATAACATCAGTGGTAATCAATCCTCGTTTTTCCTGATTTTCAAAACTTTTCATCGCTCTTAGACGATAATTTTGAGATTTATTGCTGTGTATCACATCAAATTCCTCTGGGAAAAGTGCATCTATTTTGGTAAATAAATAATCTGCGTGACGCTTATTGTTACAGAAAATCAATACTTTAGAAAAATCGGAATTGGTTTCTAATAAATATTGAAGCAGATTGATTTTGGTATTGAAATTGTCAACTTTGTAGCCAATTTGCACGATTTTTTCGAGCGGCGTTCCTGATTTTGCCAAAGAAATTTCGAGTGGTGCTGCAAAATATTGCTCTAACATCGCATCTACAGCTTCAGTCATGGTTGCAGAAAACAGGATGTTCTGTCTTTTTGGCTTCATCATTTCAAAAATATGCGTCAGTTGTGGTCTGAAACCCAAATTCAGCATCTCATCAAACTCATCAATTACCAATTTTTGTACTTCTTTCAGAGAAATAGCATTGTCAATCGCCAAATCCATCACTCTACCTGGAGTTCCCACCAAAATATCACAACCATTTTTAAACAACAATTTTTGGGTATTGATGTTGACACCACCGTAAATCCCAATTACTCTGGCTGTAATGTCTTGCGTAAGGTTTTTTACAATATCTGAGACTTGTACTACCAATTCTCTAGTTGGTACCAAAATAACCAATGTAGGATTTCCTGTTTTGTTGAATTTCCATTGTTTGAGCGTTGGTAAAAGATAGGCCAAAGTTTTTCCGGTTCCGGTTTGTGCAATTCCCATCACATCTCTACCTGAGAGAATGGGTTTGAAACTTTTTATCTGAATAGGAGTTGGATAAACCAATCCTTGATTTTCTAAAATTTTATAGATTTTCTCAGGGAGTTCAAAATCTTCGAAAGTAAAATTCATCTTGCAAAGATAGGATTTTTGGCTTAAAGATGATTTCCTGTAGATTTGATATTTTTCACCGCAAAAGTTAGATTACTTTTTTAGATATTCAAATGCTTATAAAAGTATGAAGATCAAAGATATTCAATATGAAATCTTGACTAAAAAATCTTTACCGCAAAAGTGACAAAAGAAATGATGTTTTTTTTAGCTATTCAAAAGCTGCTAAAAGTTTGAAAATAAAAGATTTTCAATGTAAAATCTTGACTAAAAAATCTTTACCGCAAATGTGACAAAAGATATGATGCGTTTTTAGCTATTCAAAAGCTTATAAAAGTAGGGAAATCAAAGATTTTCAATCTTCCAACTTCTACCTACTTTCCAAATATTTTTGCCACTGCCAAGTTGTTCTGAGTGCTTCTTCCAGCGAAGTATCTGCTTTCCAACCGAGTTCTTTTTCGGCTTTGTCAGCATTTGCATACGCAATCGTGATATCTCCTGCTCTTCTGTCTTTAATTTCGTACGGAACAGAAACACTGTTTGCACTCTCAAAAGCGTGAACTACTTCTAAAACCGAACTTCCTTTTCCGGTACCTAAATTGTAAATATCTATAACGGTTTCAGATTTTTCGGCCATCAATTTTTGTAAAGCTTTTACGTGGGCTTTTGCCAAATCTACAACGTAGATATAATCTCTGATTGCGGTACCATCTTCAGTAGGATAATCATTTCCCCAAACCGACAATTTCTCGCGAATTCCGGCTGCAGTTTGCATCACAAAAGGAACCAAATTATTGGGAATCCCAATTGGTAATTCCCCCAATTTTGCAGTAGGATGCGCTCCTATTGGATTGAAATACCGCAGCAAAGTTACTTTCCTATGATAAGCCATTGCAAAATCTTTCAGAATTTCTTCTCCCATTTGTTTGGTTTTTCCGTAGGAAGATTCTGGCGTTTTCAGTGGTGTGTTTTCATCAATCGGCATTTTGTCGGCTTGTCCGTAAACAGTACAACTCGAACTGAAAATAAAATTAGAAATATTTCTCGTTTTGAATTCTTGTAAAATATTGATAAGTGAAAATAAATTGTTTTCGTAGTAATCAAGCGGTTTTTCTTGACTTTCGCCAACTGCTTTATACGCTGCAAAATTGATGCAGCCATCAATTTTATGAGCATCGAAAACTTGTTTCAGTAGTTCTTTCCTCTTTAAATCAAACGGATAAAAAATCGGTTTTTTACCAGCAACTTCTTCAATATTTTTGAGAATAAATTTCTCTGAATTCGATAAATCATCAATAATAATGACATCAAAATTATTGTTCAGAAGTTCTACTACAGTGTGAGAACCTATATATCCGAGTCCGCCAGTTACGAGTATTGTCATTGAATTTTAGAGTTCTTTTTGACCAATTTGTTCCATCTCTTTATAATCTAAAACAAATTTATATTTATTATTAAAAAAGATTAAAGTTAAAACTATTAAAATTATTATTGATAAAGCAACTATTAATAATTCTCGATTTTCTACAAAATTTGAAGAATAATAATGAAAAAAATAATCTGCAATATTTATAAAAATAAGCAAAATAGATCGGAAGAGCACACGTTGAACTCCAGTCACG
>CALFIE010000098.1 GCA_937876095.1 uncultured Flavobacteriales bacterium
AAAAATTTATAACTATTTTTTCATTTAAAAAAGCACCATTTTTTACCACATTGCCTGTTTCCAACATTGTAACATTTCGGTGAACTGTTGGTTTTCAAAATTTTTGTTGCGGATTTTCGAAACGCCAAAAATACCTTTTGCATCTGAAATCAATAAAATTTCATCTGCTTTTTGGCTTTCAAATGCAGAAAGTTCAGCTTCTTCAATCGTTGCCAATTGGTTTTGGTGTACAAATGTCACAAAACGCTCAAGCAATGGTGAAATATAGGCACCTTCTGATTGCTTGGGAATTTTGATGGTTTTTTGTTCTAAAAAAAGTAAGTTTCCAAAAGTACTACGAGCAATTCTTTTATCTTTATTTAATAAAATTGCTTCTCCCAAATCGTTGTCTTTTGCATAAATTTCGGCATAGATATTTTCTGTAGAATGCGTGTAGATACTACTTAGAAAGTTCGTATTTACAGTAATCTCTTTAATAAAATCCATTTCTACCAACCCTGAAATAGAAAGCAAATCATTTGGTTTTTCTAGAATTTGTATATGATAACCAACCTCTGATTTGGTAAGATCACCTTTAGAATTTTCACCTCTGAAAACCAAAAAATGCAAAAAAGCATTTTGTAATTTTTTTTCTTTTATTTCGTGATTCAGAAGTTTTTCTATAGCTTCAAGAGTGTAGGTAAGCGGAATTTTCATACGCATTTTTCGCATAGATGCCATTAAAAAGAAATAGCAATCCTCTGAAAAAATCAAATCTCCGTTTCTTACAAAAAAATGTACTTGTACTGCATCTCCAAAAAGAAATGCTCTATTATTAACTGAAATTTCTATAGAATTCATGGTAGTTTTTCAAAAAAAATAATGAACGAAAACTCGTTCATCATCTATTAATAAAGACTTCAGAAGTTAAGAAGCTCCTAATTTTAATCGTAAATTTTCAATAAGATTTTCCCAATATAATCGGTTCTCTTCTTCGTCACCTGTCTCACAAAAATCAGTAACATTTAGCGCTAAATCTTCGGTGATATCGTCTATTACAATCACCATTTCGAAGAAATTTTTGGTTCCCTCGTCTTCTTCCCATCTAAATCTAACAAAACTTTCTGGTTTATATCTAATCAATGTGGCTTTCTCAGCAGGACCACCGTTCCAACTGAAAAAGAAATCATCTCCTTTCTCTATCACCTCATCTGCAAACCATTCTCCCAAACCTTCTGCACTTGCCATATATTCATATAAAATTTCTGACTGGCAATGCATTGGGAATTCATACTGAACTTTCGTTTTAGTCATTTCTAGCACTTTTTTCAATGTGCAATATAGAAATTAATTTTTTATTTATGCAAAATTTTGAAATAAAAAAAATAAATTAAGTAAGAGATTTGATAGAAAATTAAAGAAAAATAAACATGTATTTGAACTTTTTTTCGTTCAAAAAAATAAAATTGCTTAGATTTTTTATTTATCATGAAAAAATTACCCCAAAAAATTATGAAAAACCTTCAGAATCTAGCGCTTCCAAGATAATTTCGCAACCTTGTATAATTTCTTCTTTGGTAATTGTAAGAGGTGGCGAAATGCGCAAAAATTCATTACGATAAAGCTGCCAAAAAACGATCAAACCTTTTTGCATACAGAGTTTTGCTAGATTCAAGGTAAATTCCGGACTTTCTAATTCCACAGCCAACATCAATCCTTTTCCGTTAATTTTTTTAATTTTTGGATGAACCAATAATTGTCTGAAAAGTTGCTCTTTCTCCTCGATTTCTTGCATCAGCGAACTAGAAATTACTTCTTGTAAAGTGGCAAAACTGGCGGCTGCAATCAGTGGATTACCACCAAAAGTTGTAATATGACCGAGTTTAGGAGAAAAAGAGAGCGTCTCCATGATTTTTCTGGAACTCATAAATGCACCAACCGGAACTCCACCTCCCATTCCTTTTCCCATGACCAAAATATCAGGAACCATGTCAAAATGCTCAAATGCAAATAATTTACCAGTTCTGCCAAATCCAGGTTGGATTTCATCTAGAATTAATAAAGCCCCCACTTCATCACATCTTTTTTTCAAATTTTTGAAATAACGAGTGTCTGGAACTATAAAACCTGCAGCTCCTTGTATGGTTTCTGCCAAAACACAAGCTGTTTTTTCGGTGATTTTAGAGAATTCTAACTCATCATTAAAATTAATGAACTGTACCATTGGTAACAAAGGGCGAAATTCACGCTTGTGAAACTCATTACCAGAAACCGAAAGTGCACCATGTGTATTGCCATGATAGGAATTTTTCATAGAAATAATTTCTTCTCTACCAGTGAAACGTTTTGCCAATTTCAGGGCTCCATCTATAGCTTCTGCTCCAGAATTTACGAGATAAGTTGCTTCTAAAGGTTCTGGTGTAGCTTCTGCCAAAAGTTTACACAATTTCACTGGCATTTCTTGGGCATATTCACCATAAACCATTACGTGAAGATATTTCTCAGACTGATTTTTGATAGCTTCTACTATTTTTGGATGAGAATGACCAAGTGTATTGGCAGAAACTCCCGCTACAAAATCCAAATATTTTTTGCCATCTTTACCAAAAATATAGCTGCCTTCTGCTTTTTCTACCTCAAAACCGGCTGCAAAAGGCGTAGTTTGCGCTTGGTACGTAAAGAAATCTTGTTTCATACTGCAAAAATAATTTTTTTAGAAATAGCAAAGCCAAACTTTGAGTTTGGCTTTCTTATTATTTATCTTTTTCTCAAAAAAAACCGTTATTTTTTGACTCTTTTTGGTTTTTTGGCTTCTTCTTTGGTTTGTTCTTTGTCTTTTAGTTGTTGTACTTTGTTGTAAAGTTCATCGTCTGATTCGTATTTTATTTCTTCATAATTTGGTGAATCTAAAAAAATGTCTTGCCATTTGCGAGGTCGATCTTTGGAATTCCAATTGAAATCAGGCAAAAATCGTTTTTCTTTGGGAACTAAACTCATAGGATAGGTATCTACATTTGCCGCGATATTGCACGAAATTACCTGCACTTTTCGGTCTTCGAACAATGCATCTATAGTACCACAAGTAGAAAGTGAAAGACCGATTCGTTCGGTTTTCTTTGTTTTTTCGTTTTGATCATCTGCATACGTAATTGCTTGTGCATTGCCAATTACTTTGGCGAGATTAATCTCGTTTTCTTTGTAATAGACCGACATCAATTTGCCTTTCACTTGGTGAAATTCATCTTTCAAGTTGAGAGAATCTACTTTGCTGATTGCAAAAGCATGACCTAAAACCTTCAGAGAATCTATAAATTCTTTTTTGGTATCGAAATATGCTTTTATGGTATCACCAGTAATTTGTTTATCACCACTCCATAAGATTGGTTTTCTGTAGAGATGCATAATTCCATCAGTTTCATTGAAACTCAAAGAATCTGCTCTTGCTTGTGCATTGGATTTGAAAAACCGGGCTTTTCTGAATGCTCGCAAAAAACTTTTTTTGGTTTGGTCAGCTTCAGTTTTTTGAAAAGTAATAAATTTTTCGGCAGAAAAAAAGAGGGAATCATTTTCTAATATTTTCACAGCATAAGGATGATTGGTAATCATCGCAGAATCTTTTTTCTCAAAAATTTCGCCGTAACCACCTTTTATATAGCGTTTTTCTTTGGGATCATACAATGTAACATGCTCTTTCCCTTTACCAAAACCAGTGATTTGGTTGTAGTACATATTATCAGCTGACAGAATTTTGCCTTTGTAATATATTTTAGAATTTTTCTTTAGGAAAACTTCTTTGGAGTTCATATTGTACGAACCTTTCTCGGTATAGACTCTATTGGTAGGATCTTTTTTACTAGAAATGGTAGTTGGTCCAGAAAATTCTGCAGTATTGGTGATTTGATTCTGAACGATATTTTTACCTTCTAGAATATAATCTGGTGTATTGTATTTTACATTTCCCGAAAAATTAATTTTTTTGGAATTCAGATTATAGGAAGATGAATTGGTATACATGGTAGAAGTGGCATCTGAAATGGTACCACCTGTATTGAAATACGCTTGGTTAGAAATCTTGTCGTAATAGAGTCTTTCGGTTTTTATGGTCTGTTTCGGGTCAGTAAGAAGTACATTTTTTCTGGCGATTCCTTTTTGTGTATTGCCATCATATTCCATTTCTTCGGCGGTAATTACCGAACCATCTGGATTTTGAAGCCGTACATTTCCTATCGCTTTCACAAAATTGTCGTTCTGATACCAAATTATATTGTCTGCAGTAAGTACAGAACCTTCGTGATCAAACCTAACATTACCATCAAAATAAGGATTTCCGTTATATTTATCTGTGGATTTTCTGGTAAAATCTGCGTGAACTAACTGTACTTTTTCACCATTTGCAGAAGATGGATTGTTTTGGGTAAAAAAGGGATCTTTTACCAAAGTGTCAGTTGGTGAAACGAGGTTCACCTGAGCAAAAAACTTGATACTAATTAGCAGCAATAGAAAGGCCAATTTTCTCATTGCATTAGTCCTTTTTATGTCCATAAAAGTACAATGAATGTGAATCTATAGTTACTCCAAAAATTTCCTCGATTGCGTTTTTGATTCCCTGAATTCTGGGATCGCAAAACTCAATGATTTCCTCGATTTCTTTGTCGGAATCTTTTTTATAGACCACCAAATGATCGTGTTGTTTATCAAAATAAGATTTCTCGTAAGAAGAAGATGTGAGTGTTTTTTCGCCAAACTGATGTTTGCGAATAAGACCTGCATCTAGAAAAATTTCTATGGTGTTGTAAATGGTAGCTTTACTTACGTGGTATTTTTTTTCGATCATCAGAAGATACA
Source organism: uncultured Flavobacteriales bacterium (assembly GCA_937876095.1). Taxonomy (GTDB): domain Bacteria; phylum Bacteroidota; class Bacteroidia; order Flavobacteriales; family Weeksellaceae; genus CALFIE01. Next base: position 4,825 of record CALFIE010000098.1, read on the forward strand.
AATCATCTACATTGAAATGATGATCCAGATGATAGATTTCTTCTAAAATGGTATATCTTTCTGGCGTATTTCTGAAATTTTTGTCCTGAAGATATTGCCTCAACACATTTTTTATAATTTCAAGATCTTTCGCTATTGGTGTGGTTTCCATCTAATTAAATTATGTACAAATTTATAGAAATAAATCTTAAGGAATTGGTAACAATTTTAGATTCTGTTATCTTTTTATCAACAAAAATTAGGAATCAAATCGTTTAAAACCATCTTGTTTGATTTTTTCAGTTACATTGTGCAAATCTAGTAATGGTGCAGATTCTACGACTACATTATGCGGAGAAACACCCCAAGATTTGAAATCATCGCTACCAATATATTTTACAAATTTATAAATATTGAGGGTTATTTTTTCTTTTACAGTAAGTAATTTATCATTAATATAGGTATTATCAATAATCACATATTTCAAATCTGGTGGAATTTGGTGAGCTCGCAAAGAAGGGTGACTACTAACTGCTGGTACAAGATCTTCGTTCATCATATCCTTCAAAACATCATCAAAATAATCATTAATTCTACGATCTATTTTGAAACCAAGTAGGAAATTTATTCTATAAATTGTTCCTGGCATAATTTCATCTATGGTATATTTAAAAGTATATGGATCTTCTTGATTGATGATGTTCAAAATAAAATAATGATCTGCTCTTTTTGGTTGTTTCCTGATGATGGAATAAATGATTTTCGCTTCTATTTCGTCTTCCAGTTTTGCACGACTCAGAAACGCTAAATTGGTCGCATATTTTGGTATGGTGGCGTCTAATTTCATATCTTTAATGATTGGGACATACTTAGAGAGTTTTACAAATTTTATGAATTTGTTTTTAATTTGTCTTCCGTTGTACCAAGCATACATACAAATCCCAATAAATCCTCCTAAAATCACTGTAATCCAGCCTCCTTCAAAAAATTTAAGAATATTAGCACTGAAAAATCCTACTTCTATAGAAATGTAGGTAATTGCAAATAATAAAACATATATTTTTCTGACTCTAATTTTCAACAACCAATAAACCAAAAGTATAGTAGTCATCAACATTGTAACGGTAATAGAAAGTCCATAAGCAGCCTCCATTTTACCAGATTCTTTGAAATGATATACCACCACAATACAGAAAAACAATAATCCCCAATTAATTTTTGGGATGTACATTTGACCTTTCACACCACTTGGATAGTCAATTTTTTGGTTAGGCCAAAAATTGAGTGACATTGCTTCTGAAAATATGGTAAAAGAACCCGTAATTAAAGCTTGACTCGCAATAATTGCAGCTGCAGTTGCAATGATTACCCCAGGTAAAATCATCCAATCTGGCATAATTCCGAAAAAAGGATTAATTCCGTTATTATAAACTTGTTCGTAGTTTTTAAGAACCCAAGCTCCTTGTCCGAGATAATTGAGCACCAACATTACTTTTACAAAAATCCAACTTGCACGAATGTTTTTGATTCCGCAATGTCCTAAATCAGAATACAATGCTTCTGCTCCGGTTGTACAGAGAAAAACAGCTCCCAAAATGATGATTGCACTTGGCGAATGTGTAATCAGTTTGTAGGCGTAATACGGATTAAATGATTTCAAAATACTGAAATCGCCATTTAGTTGCACTAATCCAAAACCGCCCAAAATCAAAAACCAAATAACCATAATTGGTCCGAAAAATTTACCTATAAAATGAGTACCAAATTGTTGTACAAAAAATATGAGGATCAAAATCGTACAAGTAATCAGTACAACTGGTGTATCAGGATTATAAATTTTAAGACCTTCTATTGCTGACATCACAGTAAGAGATGGCGTGATAATTCCGTCTGCAATCAGTGCAGAAGCACCTAAAATTGCAATGAGATACAACCAACTTTTTTTAATATTTTTAACTAATGAAAAAAGTGCCAAAATTCCACCTTCACCTTTATTGTCAGCTCGTAGTGCAATGATGACGTATTTGATGGTGGTTTGCAAAGTAAGAGTCCAAATAATGCAAGATAGTGCACCTTCTATATACTCATCAAAAGGCATAGTTGCACCCTGTTCTCTTGCATTTACAATCGCTTTCATAACATACAAAGGAGAAGTTCCTATGTCCCCAAAAACTATCCCTAAAGAAACCAAAACTCCTACTACAGAAAGCTTTTTCAGATCGAAATGTTGTGCTAATTCTTTTGTGGCTGCCATTTTTTAATGAAAATTTCGTGCAAATTTAACTAATTAGTAATGCTAATAAAGCAAATAGTTGTTATTAACAAAAAAAACTCCAAAATCGGAGTTTCTGTTATGCTAAGATTTGATATACATCGCTTTTTTCAATTCCTTCTTCACATTTTCTAATTTTGGGAACCATTCTGCGAAAAGTGCTGCAGAATAAGGAGCTGGTGCATCTGGTGTAGTAATTCTTTTGATAGGAGCATCTAGATAATCGAACGCTTTTTGCTGTACCATATAGGTAATTTCTGATGCGATACTTGCAAATGGCCATGCTTCTTCTAAAATTACCAGTCGGTTGGTTTTTTTCACCGAATTTAAGATGGTATCATAATCCAAAGGTCGTACTGTTCGCAAATCGATTACTTCTACAGAAATTCCTTCTTTTTCTAAATCTTCGGCTGCTTGTATCGCCAATTTCATAATTTTTCCGAAGGAAACTAAGGTCACATCTTTCCCTTCTTTTTTGATGTCGGCTTTACCAAGAGGTAAGTAATATTCTTCTTCGGGAATTTCCATTTTGTCACCGTACATTTGTTCGGATTCCATAAAAATTACTGGATCATTGTCTCGGATTGCAGATTTTAGCAATCCTTTTGCATCATAAGGATTAGATGGTACTACTACCTTCAAACCAGGGCAATTTGCGTACCAACTTTCCAAAGCTTGTGAGTGTGTTGCTCCCAATTGTCCTGCAGAAGCAGTTGGACCACGGAAAACGATTGGGCAATTCCATTGTCCGCCACTCATTTGTCTAATTTTTGCGGCATTATTTATAATTTGGTCTATCCCAACCAAAGAAAAATTGAAGGTCATAAATTCTACAATCGGTCTATTGCCATTCATAGCAGAACCAACAGCAATTCCTGAGAAACCAAGTTCTGCAATTGGTGTATCTATTACTCTTTTTGGTCCAAATTCATCTAGCATACCTTTAGATGCTTTGTAAGCACCGTTGTAAGCAGCCACTTCTTCTCCCATCAAATAAATGGATTCATCTTTGCGCATTTCCTCGCTCATTGCTTGACAAATGACTTCTCTAAATGTATATTCCTTCATAATTTTTTAAAAAATTGAGAGTACAAAAATAACTAATTTTTAGCACAATAGAACTTATTGCACAAAAAAAGCAACTCTATGGAGTTGCTTTTTTATTTTTTGAGTGAAAACTATTTCACTTTTTGCCAAGTTTGGCTTCTACCAATCAAAGAAAAACCAATGTAACCTCTTACATTTAATTTGTCACCATCAGTTTTGATGGTACATTTGTAAGTTTTTCCGTTTTTAGGATCTGTGATGGTTCCACCAGTGAATTCTTTGTCCTCTTTTTTCAAACCACGAATTATTTCTAAACCAAGCAATGGTTTATCTTTGCGATCATCTGAACATTTCACACAATTATTGTTTTCTGGTTTGTTTAGCAATTGGAAAATTCTTCCGTAGTATTTACCATCTGATTTTTTGAATATTTCAACGATTGATTTAGGTTTACCTGTTTCATCGTCTATTGTTTTCCATTTTCCTTCAATCTGTGCGTTTGTAATTACGCCAATAAATAGAGCCAAAAAGGCATAAGCAAATTTTTTCATTTTTTTAAATAATTAATTTTGGTTAAAAGTAGCCAATTTTCGCGAATACGCAAACATTTTTTACATCTAATGCATATCACACAATCTGTGTGCCAAATTTTCAATTAAAATTAAAGGCATATACTTTTTTCTAAGTAATGCAACGTTAATTCAATTTTCTATTAATCACCCGATTCATATAATCTTGGTACCACGCTTTTGCAAGCAACTCCCCTTTTTCTATTTCTGGATTTTTTGCAGTATTGATGAGATTTTTTTCTAATCCCAAATCATCTTTTGCATAAATACCTGTAAAATTTGCACCATCAAAAAGGTAGATATAATTCCCGATCATAAATTGTTCGGTTCCTGTAGAATTCACTATAAATGGATTTTCTCTCTTGTCTGAAACTAAACTTCTACCCCAACTTCTGATTTTTTTGTTATAACCAATTAGATCTGCTAAAGTTGGGTAAATATCGATCTGTTGTGCCAATTCAGGATTTTTACCTTGTAAATGATAAGCAGGATTTTCGGAATAAAAAAGAAGCGGGACTGCAAATCTGTTCATGGCTTTGGTATATTCTGGATAGTACGTTTCATTGGTATGATCACCTGTTATTACAAAAATGGTGTTGTGAAACCAAGGTTTCTTTTTGGCAGTTTCAAAAAATTTCTTGATTGCAAAATCGGTATATTGCATTGGTTCGTGCATGACGATTTTTCCTTTTTTGAATTTCCCTTGGTATTTTTCGGGAATTTTAAAAGGATCGTGTGAAGATGCCGTGAAAACCGTTGTCATAAATGGCTGTTTCTTCCCAATATTATTGGCAAAATATTGTAAAAAAGGTTCGTCCCAAATCGCCCAAATTCCATCGAAATCGGCATCATTGTTATATTCTGTTTTCCCAAAATAATTTTTGAAACCCAAAATATTGCCAAAACCTTGAAATCCCATACTTCCGTTTGGAGCACCGTGATAAAAACTGGTATCATAACCCAAATCATTACAAACGGAAACGATGGATTGGATTTTTTGATTGGCATAAGGTGAACTGGTAAATGCATCTTTCAAAGAAGGAATTCCTGCCAAAACACTGCTCATTCCGTGGATTGATTGTCTACCATTAGCAAAAGTATTCGGGAAAATTAAGCTGTGTTGCGCCAAAGAATCTACAAAAGGTGTGTATGAAACATAATCAGTAATGTTTTTATCTTCATTAAAAGCACCTGAATATTCTCTCCCAAAACTCTCTACGATGAAAATCACGATATTCGGTCGATTCTCTACCTCACGTTGGTATAATTTGTACGGATGAATATTTTCATCAATATATTTTTCATCTACAAAATTCACCAACTCAAAATTGTTGGTATCTATGGTTCTAAAAAATGAAAAAGCGCTGTTCAATACCAAATTGCCTTGCAAAGGATTTGTCACAAATTTATTAGCATCTACCATATTGATAGGACGTGTAGAATGCTTGAAATCACCTCTAATTCCACCAACTACCAATGTTGCAACCACACAAAGTGTGAGGATAGATTCTACAAAATACGGCAGTAAATATTTGGGTTTTCTTTCAGAAATTTGGACTTTTTTATACAAAAAAATCCAAAAAATGAGTAGAACAACATACCAAATTAGCACAAAAGGATGCGCTAAAACCGATTGCCAAAAAATTTTCCCTAAATTATTCTCGTGTTCCGCCACTTGAAATGCAGCAGTGGTAAGTCTGGCTTGCGAAAATCGGTAATAAATCATATCTCCGAAATTCAAAGCATAAGCAATTCCATTGGTTATGAAATACAACCAAAACAGAAATTTCTGGTATTTCTGAGTAGAATTGATGATAATTGGCACTAAACTAAGCAAAATAAAAAGCGAATTCACATACAAAATCGCGGTACAATCAAAAGCCAAACCATGAAAAGCAATCGATAGATAATCGCGAATTCCGTCAACAGGAATTAAATCTTGGTTGAAATACCAAAAAAGCAAACGTGCAATTTGGTAAAAGAAAAACGCCAAAAAAATTCTGTAAAGCAGCACCAATATTTCTCGCCTCCTAAATTCTGAATACCATTTCATAAAAGCAAAAATACATATTTTTAGTTTTTGGAGCGTTCTTTTTTATGGTGCTCCTATAAAATTCCTTATTTTTGTACTTATGAAATTCATCACCAACAATTTTGCAAACGCCTTCACATTGGGAAATCTTTTTTCGGGAAGTATTGGTGTTATCAATCTAATTCAGGGGAATTACCAAATTACAGCGGTTTGCATCATCATTTCATTAATCCTTGATTTTTTTGATGGATTTGTTGCAAGAGCCATGAAATCGAGTTCTACTCTTGGTGCACAACTCGACAGTCTTGCAGATATGGTAAGTTTCGGATTATTACCCGGAATTGTGATGTACAAAGCATTAGAACCATTCGGAAACGAATTTTTGGGAATGAATTTGCCTTTTGAATTGAAATATTTCGGATTGTTTGTCACGCTGTTTTCTTGTCTCAGATTGGCGATTTTCAATTTAGATGAGGAGCAATCGTACTATTTCAAAGGATTGAATACACCAAGTAACACGATTCTACTTTTTGGTTTGTACTACGCATTTTTAGAAAAAAATAATTTTTGGTTTTTATTTGAAAATTCTACGTATTTGGTAGGTTTGGTGATTTTAAGTTCTTGGCTTTTGGTTTCGCCCATCAAAATGATTGCCATGAAATTCAAATCCAAAAAACTGCAAGACAATTACCCAAAATTGGTATTATTAATAGGGGCAATTGCACTATTACTTGCATTCGGAATCGTAGGAATTCCTTTGGTAATCGTGTATTATATTTTGATCTCTGTATTTTTTCAAAAACAATTAAAATAAATACGAGTTACGAGATGCGAGATACGAGTCAACAACTCGGAACTCAAAACTCGGAACTCGGAACTCACTTATGAATCTAAAACTCCATAAACCGCTTTGTATTTTCGATTTAGAAACTACCGGAATCAATGTCGCTAAAGATAGAATTGTAGAAATTTGTATCTTAAAAGTGAATCCAGATGCGTCGCGCGAAAGCAAAACTTGGCTCGTAAATCCAGAAATGCCGATCTCAAAAGAAGCAACTGCAATACACGGAATCAGCGATGATGATGTGAAAGATGCTCCAAAATTCAGAGAAATTGCTCCAAAAATTATGGAAATGATTTCTGGTGCAGATTTGGGCGGCTTCAATTCTAACCGTTTTGATGTGCCACTTTTAGCAGAAGAATTACTGAGAGCAGAACTGGATTTTGATTTAAATAAATTCAAACTAGTAGATGCACAAACGATTTTTCATAAAATGGAACCCCGAAATTTGACGGCGGCTTATCAATTTTATTGCAAAAAAAATCTAGAAAACGCACATTCTGCAGAAGCCGATGTTTTGGCAACATTTGAAGTTTTAGATGCACAAGTTGCTCATTATGAAAATTTACCAAATGATGTTGCTGGTCTCAGCGAAATCTCTTTTCACAACAAATTTGCAGATTTGGCTGGTTTTATTGCATTTGATGAAGACGGGAAAGAAATCTTTACCTTTGGTAAATACAAAGGACAACCTGTGAAAGACGTTTTTGCAAAAGATTTGGGATATTATGGCTGGATTCAGAATGCAGATTTCCCTTTGTACACCAAGAAAGTGTTGACTGGAATACAGTTGCGTTCTAAATTTTAGTTTATTACGAATTACTCGAATTTTCACGAATTAAAAATGTCAAAATTAGTTAGAATACAATATTACGAAAACGCGATTGAAGCCAATCGTGATAAACAGATTTTGGCAGAAAATGGGGTGCAAAGTTTCATTGCCAATGAGCAAACCATACAAAGTGATTGGTTACTTTCGCAAGCTTTGGGTGGAATTCAGTTGCAGGTTTTTGAAGATGATGATGAAAAAGCAAAGGAAATTTTGCAAATTTTGCAAGATGAAAGCGCTGATTTTGAACTGGAAGTAGAACACACTATTGAAAATCCTGACTTCGATTTTGTGTGCCCAAAATGTGGTTCTAACCATATTTATCAGGACGAAAAACCAGGTGGTGCTTTCGGAATTAGTCTGCTTTTATTAAGTATTCCGATAAAAATTAGCAATAATAACTACCATTGTTACTATTGCGGAAATGAGTTTAAACATTAATGAAAACCTAAAACTTTGTCAAAGATAATTTCCTGCTGAAATTGAACTTTGACAAAGTGAAAAACTCCCATCATCAAATAACTAATAAAAATGAAAATCATCTGCATCGGTAGAAATTACGTAGATCACGCCAAAGAATTGGGGAACGAAGTGCCTGAAAGTCCTGTTATTTTTATGAAACCAGACACTGCTGTCCTGAAAAAAGGCAGCGATTTCTATATTCCCGAATTTTCTAACGAGGTACACTATGAACTGGAAGTGGTCTTGAAAATCTCTAAAGGTGGAAAATACATTCTACAAGAAAATGCGCACAAACATTTCGACGAAATTGGTTTGGGAATCGATTTCACAGCAAGAGATTTGCAAAATAATTTGAAAACCAAAGGTTTACCTTGGGAATTGGCAAAAGCTTTTGACGGAAGTGCAGTAATCTCAGAATTTTATAAAAAAGATGATTTTGATTTGAAAAATTTGCAATTTTCTTTACTAAAAAACAAACAGGAAGTACAAATCGGAAATACTTCTCTGATGATTTTTTCGCCAGAAGAAATTATTGCTTTCGTTTCGCAATATTTCACATTGCGAGTTGGTGATCTCATCTTTACAGGAACACCAAAAGGAGTTGGGAAAGTGGTAGAAAATGATTTTTTGGAGGCGTATCTGGAAGATGAAAAGGTTTTTGAGTTAAGGATTCAATAATTATTTAACACCCCGTCAAAATTTCTTCGAAATTTCGCCACCCCTCTAAAAGAGGGGAACTTCTACTTTGCAATTTTTGTGATTAGAAAATACCATTGTAATTCTTTTCATTAATCAACACCCCGTCAAAATCTATGATTTTGACACCTCTCTGAAAGAGGGTAACCTCTACATTCATTTTTTGATTAAAAATACTTTCTGGAATTCTTCACAACCATCTATTGAAAATCTATCCATTTTTTTAGAAAATAATGGCGCATTACTTTGTAGTTGGAAAAACTTAACATACATTTTTCAATGGAAATCATTAATTATAATTAAAATTTCGTAACTTTAAACAACTAAAATTCAAAGCCATGTTAAACATTGTATTGCCTGTAGATTTTGGTGATTCTACAGAAAAATTGATAGATGGTGCCGTAAAATTCGCCAAAGAAACTGGTGGGAAAATCCACTTATTGCACGTTGCACCCGCTGATTTAGGATTTGCAATTGGAGATATGGGATTTCAGTATTTTCCTGAGATAGAACAAGTAGAAATAAAAGAGGAATTGAGAAGATTGGATGAACTAGAAAAAGAAATTCGAGCTCGTGGTTTAGATTGTGAACACCTATTGAAACAAGGAATTGCAGGTGATACCATTTTGGAATATGCAATAGAAAAGAGCGCCTCTTATATTGTGATGGGATCACATGGTAGAAGCAATATGTATGATGTTTTTGTAGGAAGTCTAACCAAAGAACTCACTCGTAAATCGCCAATTCCGGTAGTGGTGATTCCTATTCACTAATTATTTGAACAAAAAAATTGTAAAAAATCCCGAAATATTTCGGGATTTTACTATATATAATCAATTTATTTAATCTTCTTTTTTGTAAATTTTTGGGTCGTAATATGGGAAATTACCTTCGGTTGGTGAATAGTATTCTTTGTCTTTGTTGTTACCAAGCGTGGTAATCAATACATAGCACCAGTAGCAGAATAATCCTGCTGCAACGAAGAATAAAATCCAATTCGCAACATTACCAGCGAAATCGAAAAATCCGAAAGACCATTTAAACACTTTGCTTAAGAATAACCAGAAAGAAGTCATTTTTTTACTTTTTTGAATTAACTTTGCACAAATTTATAAAAAAATGTTCAAATTACTTTCAAAAGAAAGCAATATTTTTTCGATTCCGTTGTACATTGGGTTTTTATTGATGACTGTAATCGCATTCAACTTTATGAATTACAGTACTTTAGATGCAATTTCTGGAGTCATTACATTTTCGGGAACTGCACTTGGATATTTTCTTTTTAACAAAATGGACCTGAATCAACAGAGTCATTTACCACTTTTTTTGTACACTTTTTTTGTATTTGCGCTTTATCCTGGTAATTTAGACATCGGAATTTCTGTAACTTTGCTTACCAATTCTTTCCTATTGCTAATTTTAACGAGTGAAAATGACCAAATTCGGAAAAATTCTTATGTATTAGTAGGTGCGATTTTAGCAATCAATTTTTTATTTTTGCCAACAACTTGGCCAATGGTAATTTTTGTAATTTTCCACATTATAGGAACATCTGACAAAATTGGAATTACTATTTTACGCTTATTTTTTGGGATGATTCTTATTTTTATGAATTATTTTGGATTAATGTATTTCTTTGGAAATGATAGTTGGGATTCTAGATATTTGTTATTTGAAAGTCTGAAACCAATGACTCGATTTTATCCGCTCTATTGGTTAGCTCCTATTCTATTATTATTGCTTTTTTCGGTATTTGATCATTATAGAACTTACAACAAAAAAAGTCCTAGAAGTAAATATAAATATGGATTTCTGTTGCTCTACACATTTGCACAATTAATAACAGTGGTATTATACATGGGAAAAAGAACCGAGTATCTTCTATTTTTGGCTTTGCCTGTAACTATAATTTTAAGTAGGATGTTGCGATTCCGAACAGATTATAGAGTAAGTGAAGTGGGACTTTGGTTAATAATTTTCAGTCTCATAATATTTAAATTTGCAACTTATTTTACTAACTTAAATTTACTTGATATTTAATGATTCAAATTGATGATAAACTTATTTCTGAAGATATTTTTTCTGAAGAATTTGTATGTAACCTCAGCAAATGCAAAGGAGCTTGCTGTGTAGAAGGTGACATTGGTGCACCTCTAGAAAAAGAAGAAACCAAAATTTTAGATGATATTTTCCCGAAAATTAAACCTTATTTACGAAAAGAAGGCATAAAATCATTAGAAGAACAAGGGAATTGGGTGGTTGATCCACATGATGGTGATTTTGTAACACCCATGGTTGAAGGAAAAGAATGTGCCTATGTAATTTTTGATGAAAAAGGCATCACCAAATGTGGAATAGAAAAAGCCTATGAAGACGGAGTTGTAGATTGGCAAAAACCAATTTCTTGTCATTTGTATCCAATCAGAGTGCAGAAATATTCTACTTTTTCGGCGATTAATTATCACGAATGGCCAATTTGCAATGATGCTTGTATATTGGGAAAAGAACTGAAAGTTCCTGTTTACAAATTTTTGAAAACGCCAATTACCAGAAAATACGGTGAAGAATTTTACCAGACATTGTGTGAAGCAGCAGAAGTTTGGGAAAAAGAATTTGGAAATTAACACCAAAAAAATCCGTTGAAATTGAATTTCAACGGATTTTTTTTTGAAAATTAGCTAAGTCTGATTATTTGAAATCAGCATCTGAAACATCTTTGTTGATAACAAATTCTGTAATTGCCATATCTAACATTTGTCCCATTGCAGAAATTTTCATGGTTTTTGGAACTTTGATTCCATCAACATCCATATATTCTGTAATTGTCATATCGCCTTGTGCACCACTACCTTTAGAAAGTAAACCTGTTTTAGCATCAAAGTAATTTTTACCTTTATCAGAAGCTAATAGATAGTATTCTACTCCATTTTCTGTAACTTTTTCAGCAGTTTTGTAATCTGCAGCATTCATAGAAAGTGCTTCAAAAATTTTGGATTTTTTCATTTCAGCAATTGCTTCTGCAGGCATATCCGTTTTTTGACCACCTTGAATCATATATCCTTTTTCACCATCAAAAACACTGGAAGATTCTTGTCCCATAACTGATTGTGACATTCTGGATTTATTAGGAGCCATTTTCTTTTCAGAAATTACGATTTCCATACCTTGCACACTCATTTTTGCAGTAGATTTTATGGTTTTTACTGCTTCTAATTTGGCTTTTCCACCAATTGCTGCAATATATTTATCAATTACTTGTTGTGGTGTAAGTGTAGCAGAAGTCGTAGTTTTAGGAGTTCCTACTTTTGGTGTTCCTGGTTGTGGAGCATCGGTTTTTGGCGCTGCTTTTTCATAACCATCTTCCGGCATTAGTGTGAAAACCATACGATTTTTGGTCAAATATTTTTTACCAACATCTTGCAAATCTTTCACAGTAAGTGCTTTCACTTTACTTACATAGTTGAGAATTTCGTATTTGTCTAGACCTTTTACTTGGTAATCTGCGATTTCGTTTAACCAATAGTTATTGTCTTTCATATTGGTAGTGTCATCATTAGCTTCAGCTTCTTTGAATTTGTCTAGGTCTTTTTGTTCAGGACCTTTATCAATTAAATTTTGCAATTCAGTTAGAGCACTTTTCGTTAATTTTGCAGCATTTTCTGGACCACAAGGAAAAGAAATTGCAAAGCTGTAACTTCCGTAAGGTACGTTGTTCATACTACCTTTTGCTCCACCTCCGTAAATTCCGCTTTCGTCTTCTCTAAGTTTTTCAATAATTTTGATGGTTGCAACTTCACCAAGTGCAGAAAGTGCTAATGCTTCTTTTTCATTGTAATTAGCATCTCCTATCATCATAATATTGACCATACTTTTCGGATCTTTACCTTTTTTGTATGTTTGGGTTACTGCAGTATTTAATGTTCTATAACCAACATCTTTGAAGTTTTCAGTTTTACCTGTACTTGGTAAACTTCCTAAATACTGCTCTGCTAATTGTTTCAGTTGTGTTTCATCTACATTTCCTACGAAATAGAAATGAAAATTACCTGCGTTTGCCACTTTTTCTTTGTAAATATCGTACGCTTTTTTGTAATCTGTTTTATCCCATTCTGCTTTTAGTGGAATGATGTTGGTGAAACGCGGATTTTTCTGTGCTAAGTATTTCTGAACTTCGCTTGCAAAATAGAATTGCGGATTAGAAGTCAAGTTGTTGTACATCGCAGATTGTTTCTCTTTGAATGCATTGAAACTTGATGGATCGTAGTTAAGTCCTGTAAAATAACCATAAATCATTTCAAACAAAGTTGGTAGATCTTTCACAGTAGATTTCCCATTGAAACCAGTGTATAAAGGACTCAACATAGGATTTACATTTACTTGTTTTCCTGAAAGATATTTATTGATATCATTTTTAGAAAAAGTATTGAAACCTGCTTCTGCAAGTGCTGGAAATGCCCATTGTGTTTTCACAATATCTGCATCTGAAATGGTAGAAGTACCTCCCAAACTTTTTGCAGTAAACACAACTTCATCTGCTTTGAAATCGGTTTTTTTGTAGGTAACTTTTGCACCATTGCTCAACGTAAAAGTGGTAGTTCCTAATTTAGCATCAGAATTGGTACTTACAATTTTTCCTGTAGATTTGAAAGGTGCTACCAAATTTTTCAACACCGTTTTCTCTTCGTACGGTTTCAAATCTGCTGTTTTCACTTGATCAAACAATGCCAAAACTTGTGATTCGGTTGGTTGTGCAATGTTGTCTTTCTTAGGACCTGTAATTACTACAACTCTGTTGTCTTCTTTTACGTAATTTTTAACCACATCGTTTACTTGTGCCAAAGTTACGGTAGGAACTACTTTTTTGTACTGATCATATTCCCATGCAATTCCTGGAATTGGTTCTTTTTCTAGAAAATTGTTTACCAATTCGCTCACCAATCTAGCACTTTCCATTTTGTCGCGGTTGTTGTATTGTTTTTCCAAACCAGACAAAACTTCAGACTTTGCACGATCTAATTCACCTTGTGTAAATCCAAATCTTTTTGCTCTTTCGGTTTCTTCCATAAGAACTTTTAGAGCAGACAATTGTTTACCTTCTTGCATCATTGCAACCGACATAAATGCCTGTTTTGGTCTAAGCAAACTTTCGTGTGCAGAATATCCGTAAGTAAAGGGTGGTGTAGAAGAATTGGTAAGTTCTTCTAATCTATTATTCAACATAGTAGAAAATAAACTCTCTACAATATCTTTATTATAATCTGCAACTGTAACATCTGGTTTGTACGGATTATTGTCTACATACATCAGTTGCGACATAGAATTGGTTGCATCTGGATCACTCTCAATTGCTACCAAAGTTTCTTTGTGATTTGGAATATCAGCCGCAACTCTAGGTCTTGCATTGGTTGGATTTTTATATGCACTGAAGTTTGCTTTTATTTTGGCTTCAATTTCATCTACATTGATGTCTCCTACTACAATAAGTGCCATCAAATCTGGGCGATACCAATCTTTGTGAAATCTTCGGATTTTGTCATAAGTAAAGGTTTCCAACAATTTTTTGTCACCAATTGGCATTCTAGATGCGTATTTAGAATTGTTCAAAATTTTCGGGAAATATTTGTCGCTCATTCTTTTGTCTGGACCTAATCCCAATCTGAATTCTTCTAAAACTACGCCTCTTTCTTTATCAATTTGTTTATCAGAAAGCGTTGCATTGAAAGCCCAATCTTCCATCACCTTCAAACCTGAATCTAGATTTCCTGGTTTATCTAGTGGAACTGGTAACATATAAACTGTTTCATCGAAACTAGTATAAGCATTAAGATGTTGTCCAAATTTCACCCCAATTGATTGTAGAAAATCTACCAATTTATTGTCAGGGAAATTTTTGGTTCCGTTGAAATTCATATGCTCCATAAAATGGGCAAGTCCTTTTTGGTCATCATCTTCCATCACAGAACCAGTATTGATTGCTAATCGCAACTCCACTTTTTTCTCTGGTTTTTGATTTTTCTTGATGTAGTATTTCATTCCGTTTTGTAAGGTCCCAACTCGAACATTAGGATCTACTGGAATATTTTGTGCGAAAACATTGACAATCATTGTAAAAATGACTAACAATGATAAATGAAATTTTTTCATAAAAAAGCTTATTTTTTTGATGCTGAAAGGTAATTAATTCTCGTTTTCTGTACAAACCATAAATTCACAAAAAAATGTTAAAAAAAACTATTTATCAAAAAAAATCCGCTGAAAAATTCAGCGGACTTATACTATTCATTATCAATGAATTATTTTTTCAGTTCTTCCAAAAATTCGTCGTGCGAAATTTTAGTTTCTTTTTTGGTTGCTTTTTCTAAAATCACATCTTTCAATTTTGCCATAGCAACTTCAGAAGAAATTTGGCGAACTTGTTCCTGATCTTTTAGCATTTCTACGGCATATTTTTGCACCTCTTCTTCTGGTAAATGGTGAATTCCGTACATTGCCAATTGATTTCTTACCAATTGTTCTGCTTGTGAAAGTACATCTTCATAATCAATTTTGATATCATTATCACTTATCAATTTCCCTTCTATGATTTGAAATTTCAATTGATTTTTTTCGGTATTCAAAATTTCTTGTGCATGTTCTTCTGATTGTATATTTTCATTAGAAAAAACCAACCATTTTACCAAGAACGGTTCTGGCAATTTCACCTCTTCTTTTTCGGTAATTTGTTCCAAAATTTTGTTCACGAAATGTACATCTGCATTTTGCTGAAAATACTCATCTAATTCCTTTTTTACACGGTCTTTCAGTTCTTGTTCAGAACTTATAACACCTTCTCCGTAAACTTTATCAAACAATTCCTGATTCACTTCTGCTAATTTCAATTCATAGAAATCTTGCACGGTAATTTCTACTTTGTCGTGGTGCAAATGAGCGGCTTCTTCTTTAGAAAATCCTAATTCTGTAGCCAATTCTTCATTACTTTGTAAATCTTCTTTGGTTACAAAAACAGCATCACCAGTTTTTAGTTTTTTCACCAAATCAAATGCTGCTTTTTTATCTGCATTGATGGTTACATTTTTTGGATGATGGTGGTGTTCTCCTACTGCATCTTCTTCTACCACTTGCGAAACTTTCAAAGCAACATAAGAATTGTCTGCAATTTTGTCTTGCGCAACTTGCTCTGCAAAACGTTTTTGCATATTTTCTATACTTTGTCCGATTTCTTTATCAGAAGATTCTACTTTGTAGTGAGGAGCCGAATATTTACCTAAATCTATACTAAAATTTGGTTCATAACCAACTTCAAATGCTACAGACAACTTTTCTGCATTGTGATTGAAATCATCTACAGGTTGCGGAACTGGTTGACCAACCAAACGTAAATTGTTTTCAGCAATATAATTATTAAGCGATTCAGAAACTTTCTTATTGATTTCTTCAAATGCAATTCCTGCTTCATATTGCTTTCTTACCATACTCAATGGTACTTTTCCTTTTCTGAAACCAGGAACTTGCGCATTTTTTGCGTAATTTATCAATTGTTTTTCTACCTGATCTTTGTAATCTGATTTATCTAAGGTTACTGTAAGTAAAGCGCTTACATCATCGTGATTATTTGCTGTTACGTTCATTATTGTTTAAAATTTTAGGTTGCAAAAATATTAAAAAAAATACGTTCCTACAACAAGAATGGCAATTGATTCTCGTTTGGTCGTAATTTAATGGTTAGAAGACGAAAATTGCCATTTTTCTAAAAATTCATCACCAATTTTACACTGAAATTTCTCCCCATATTATAAACGCCAACTCTACCAGTTGCAGGATTTTCGGGAGCGTATTTCAATCTGCTCAAATGATTTTGATAGGCAACATCTGCTAAATTTTCTCCATTGAAATACAGATTAAAGAAATCTTTTTTACCAAATGCTTTGATGTCTGCACCAATTCCCACACTCAAAAGTGTGTAACTTGGTGTAGTAGTTTCGGTGTTGAAAGCACTGTATACATTATTTTGATTAAAATAATGGTCTACAGAAAACTTAGCATAAAAATCTGTAATTCCTTCTGAAATTTCTTTGAATTGGGTTTTAATTTCGCCACGGTATTTCGGAGCAGGAATAAATGGTAAAAACTTCTGGTTTTCTGGTCGGTTATTTTGCGTGGCTCTCACATAAGAAAATGAATTTTCCACATGCAACCAATCAAAAGGATGCGGATGAATATCTACAAAAATTTCACCACCAAAAAGTTGCGCATTACCTTGTGTAAATTGGAATGCAGGAACTGGATCGTTTGGATCAATAATGACATCGTTTCCGTTTGCATCTTCTAATTTTTCAGTAAAAATATAATTGGAAATGAGGTTGATGAAAGGCGTAAACTCAAATGAAAGGTGGTCAGAATTTAGGAAATACGCCACATCTAATTGATGGCTGATTTCAGATTTTAGGTTTTGATTACCGATTTCGTACCGGAAAGTTCCTTCGTGCACTCCATTTGATGACAATTCTGCAATATTGGGCGCTCTGAAACCTCTTGAAAGATTCAATTTAAGGGTAGAATTTTTATCTAACTGATAAGACATTCCCAAACTTCCCGAAATTCCGCTGTAATTTTTGTTGAATGCTGAAAATTTGATGTCGGTTCCGTCTTTCAGTTCTTTGGAATTTACATTTCGGTTATCATAACGCAAACCTCCTGCAATCGTGAGATTTTCGTTCATTTTTTTTTGAGAATAAATAAAACCACCGATGTCGAAAAACTGATAATCTGGGATGAGTGTTTCCAGACCTTTGTTGGTATTCGATTGTTGCATACCACCAATTCCGAAAGAAGTTTCCCAATTTTTAGATGCATTCAGATTGTATCTTATATTATAATTTAAGGTATTCAGATCAAAAAAAAGCTCGGTATCATTAGGTTTGGTCGCATCTGCAAACTCTCTTCTTTTATTATTTTGAAAAGCAAAATCCGCATTGATGGTGCCATTTTTCATCAAAAAATAATTGTTAGAAGTCACTTTCAGGTGGTTAATTTTCTGTTGAGGAAAACCAATATTATACCCTTTCAAATCGGAACTGGTAACTGCAACTTTGTTTCCAGATTCGTTGGTGTACACAAAATTTCCTTGGCTGTCTCTTTCTCCTTCTATTATTCCTAAACTGGTGTTATAAGTACTGAAATTGAGGTAAGAATGTCCCCAATTTTTATTAAGACCAATCATCAGATTGGCATCCGATTCATTGAAACCAGAATTATAGACTTTTCCGTCGTACTTATTTTGGTAATTTCCTGCCATTTTATGAGTAAATCGGCCTTCCCAAACAAAACCATTTCGGTTTCCACTGTTAGAGAAAGAATTGGCGATCAAATTGTTATTTGTTTGGAAATTACTTGTAAATTGGTTCTGGATTTTTCCTTCAGAAGGTGCTTTTGGCGAAATAAAATTTAGGACACCTGCAATTCCGTCTGAACCGTACATCAAACTTCCTGGTCCTTTTACAATTTCTACTTTCCCGACCGAAAAATCATCGATTTCTATGCCGTGTTCATCGCCCCATTGTTGACCTTCCTGCTTAATTCCATCTACCAAAGTAATCACTCTATTGTATCCTAAACCTCTAATTACCGGCTTAGAAATGGCTGCTCCAGAAGAAATCTGGTTGATTCCCGGTACATTTTTCAGACCATCTATAATATTGTTGGAAGCATTTTGGTTAATGGATTTCAAATCTACCGATTTTATCACCACCGGAATTTTTTTGAGTTCAGACGCTCTAGAAACCGCAGTTACAACCACTTCTGCAATTTCCTTTGCTGATTTCTCTAGTGCGAAATTGGCAGTAGTATCTTTAGTTATTTCTAAAGAAACCAATTTAGAACTGAAACCATCACTCGAAATTTCTATAAAATACGTTCCTTCTTTCAAATTCTGGAAAATAAACTGTCCGTTTTGATTAGTTGTGGTGCTTTTTTTGAGGTCGGTTAAAGAAATTGTAACGTTTTTTATGGGTTTTTGCGTTTCTTCATCGGTAATTGTTCCCGATAATTGGTGTTGCGAAAACGCAGTTGTTGCAAACAAAACTGCAACAAAAAAATATATTTTTTGGAGTACCATTTTTAGTAAAAATTTAATTTTTTTTGAAATAAAAAATTTCGGCGATCATTAATGAAAATTACCACCCTTCTTGAAAAATTCTACTAAAAAATGGGAGGTCCACGAAGTGTAAGAACATCGTGCTGAACACTGGAAAACTTTTGCTGATAAGCAAAATTCTGCTGGTGAAAATAATTTTCCTGATAAAAACTCACCGAAAAATCTTGCGGAACCAGATTTTTACCATCGTGCATTACGTGACAAGACAAACAATCGGTAAATCCTTGTGAAAAATCAGATTGAGAAACGGTTTTCTCCGTTTTTTTGAAATGAAAATCCTTGAAAACCAAACCACTATCGTGATGGTGAATGTTTGCAACAAACAACGCCATCAAAAGATATACCCCTAAAAATAGGGAAATCCATAGATTTTGATATCTTTTTAGATGTTGCATATGCAAATGTATAAAATTTTGAAACAAAAACTTCCGTTGATTTTTGGCAGAAACGATTCCCCTCTTTCAGAGGGGTGGCAAAATCGTAGATTTTGACGGGGTGTTAAAAAAATCCACTACAATTGAGCAGCCAAAGAATCCCAATCTTCCATAGCAGTTACCAATTCTTCTTGCAAACTGGCATATTTTTTCAACTCCTCTTCAGATGGATTGGTTTTAGAAAAAATACTTTCCAGAGTGGCGATTTCTTTCTCGTAATCCGCAATTTTTTCTTCTAATTTTTTGATCTTATTTTCAATATTTTTCTGTTCTTTAGAAACAAATTTCGGTGCAGAAACCTCATCTTTCTTTACCTCTGTCTCAACCTCAGTTTTTACCTCAACCTTATTCTTATCGTCTAATTTCGCTTTTTCTATAGAAATTTCACGGATGCTTTCTTTTTGTCGGTATTCCAAATATTCATCTACATTTCCCAAAAATTCTTTCATTTGACCATCTCTGAATTCAAAAATTTTGTTGGCCAAACCTTGTAAAAATTCACGGTCGTGAGAAATTACAATCAGCGTTCCCTGAAATTTGTTGAGTGCCAATTTGATAATTTCTTTGGACTGAATATCCAAGTGATTCGTAGGCTCATCCATAATCAACACATTGAACGGACGAAGCAGCAACTTACACAATGCCAATCTATTACGTTCACCTCCTGATAGAACTTTTGTTTTTTTCTGCACATCTTCTCCCGAAAATAGAAAACTACCAAGCAAATCCCGAACTCGAGGTCTGGTTTCTTCGTTGGCTGAATCTTCTGCCTCTTCCAGAACCGTTTTGTTGGGTGACAAGACTTCTTCTTGGTTTTGAGCAAAATAACCGATGTTCACGTTGTGACCTAAATTCCAAGTTCCAGTATAATCTTTAATTTCTCCTGCCAAAATTTTCGCAAGCGTAGTTTTACCTTGTCCGTTTTGACCAAGAAGTGCAATTTTTTCGCCACGTTCTACAAAAAAATCTACCTTATCAAAAACCTGTTTTTTACCATAGGATTTTCCCAAATTTTCTGCCTCGAAAATCACTTTTCCTGGTACTACAGACTGCACAAAACGAATATTGAATTTAGAAACATCATCTGATTCAACTTCTATACGTTCTACTTTATCGAGTTTTTTGATGAGCGATTGTGCAAAAGAGGCTTTACTTGCTTTAGCACGGAATTTATTAATCAAATCTTCGGTATGCTTGATTTCCGCTTCCTGATTTTTTTGCGCTTGCATCAGTTTTTCTTTTCGCTCTTTGCTCAGCTCCAAATATTTGGTATAATTGGCTTTATAATCGTCTATTTTTTTATTATTAATGTCAAATGTACGGTTGCAAACAGCCGTCATAAACTGTTTGTCGTGCGAAACGAGTACAATTGCACCAGAATAATCTTTCAAAAAATTCTCGAGCCAAATGATGGATTCCATATCCAAGTGATTGGTTGGCTCATCTAGAAGCATCAAATCATTTTTTTGCAAAAGCAATTTTGCCAATTCGATTCTCATTCTCCAACCTCCAGAAAATTCGTCGGTAATTTTATGAAAATCATCTGCTCTGAAACCCAAACCAAGCAGTACTTTTTCTACATCACCTTCTAGATTATAGGCATCGTGATGGTGCAACAAATCGTTGAGATCGGTCATTCTATGAATCAAATCGTGGTATGCTTCGCTTTCGTAATCGGTTCTGGTTGCCAATTGCTCGTTGACTTGCTCCAATTCGTTTTTCCACGAATTTATTTGTTCAAATGCTTGCAAAGTTTCGTTCCAAACGGTTCTACCTTTTTCGAAATCGAGATCTTGTTTCAGAAATCCAATCGTGATATTTCCGTCGGGAACTACGTTTCCTTCGTAGAAATTGATTTCTCCGGAAAGCATTTTCAACAAAGTCGATTTTCCGGCACCATTTTTACCAACCAAGCCAATTTTATCCTCTTTTTTGACGGTGAAATTGACATTTTGAAACAAATAATTTCCGGAATGATGCAGACCTAAACCTTGAACTGATAGCATTTTGAAGTGTTGATTGGTGATTACTATTTTGGACTGCAAAAGTAGTCATTTTTGCGGAAAAAATCTATAGGAAGATTTTTAGGTGAAATTTTAGGATTTATCTTCAATCATATATTTTGTTTCAGAAATTTTAACTGGATTATAGAACAAAAAACCATAAATAAAGAATATATAGCATGAGATTGCGTCATTTGACACTCATAAATCCGAGAAAAAAAAACAATAAGTATGACTCCTGTAAAAATGAGTAAAACTTAATTTTCTATGCAACAATTGTTAAAATTTTTGAAAAGCTAATGATTTGTGATTGTCCTAAAAATCATTATTTTTTGTGAATTTATTGAAATTTTCATAGATTTTTTTTAACATAGTTACTTTAATTTTTGTAGATTCGTATTACATTTAAAAACAAATTATTATGTCAAAAAAATTATTTGCTGAATTTTTCGGCACCTTTTGGTTAGTATTTGGCGGTTGTGGATCCGCAATTTTCGCTTCTCATATTCATGATGGAGGTGAAGGATTTGGAATTGGACTATTTGGAGTTGCGCTTGCATTTGGTCTTACCGTTCTTACCATGGCTTATGCAGTAGGTCATATTTCTGGCGGACATTTCAATCCTGCAGTTTCTTTTGGGCTTTTAGCAGGAGGTAGATTTTCTGCTAAAGAATTAGCACCTTACATTGTTGCACAATGTGTAGGAGCAATTGCTGCTGCTGCTGCTTTATACACCATAAATGGTGGATCTGGTGATGGTTCTGCTGGTTCTTTTGCTACCAATTTCTACGATTCTGCAGTATATTTCGGTAAAAGTTACAGTTTAATGCAAGCTTTCCTTACAGAATTTTTGTTGACGATGTTTTTCTTAATTGTAATTTTGGGAGCAACCGATAAATTTGCCAATGGTAAATTTGCAGGAATCGCAATTGGTCTTTGTTTGACATTGATTCACTTAATTTCAATCCCAATTACCAACACTTCAGTAAATCCTGCAAGATCACTTTCACAAGCAGTTTTTGTAGGAGGAAACGCCTTATCCCAATTATGGTTGTTCTGGGTTGCTCCAATTGCAGGAGCATTTGTAGGTGGATTGATTTATAAATCTTTGCTACAATCACCTCAAAATGATTAATGTTTTTTTATATTAATAAAAATTCCCGCAGATTTTTATTTGCGGGATTTTTTTATTCTTAAAAATTATAGTATTTCAAATTTAAGAAACTAATAAACTACAACCTCTAATATCAGAGTGGTCTATTCTACCCAAAACTTGAAATCTCTCATTGCGAAGAAACGAAGTGGATGAAGCAATCTCAAAATCATTTGTGATTTTGCCCAAATCTTGAGTTGCTATAAAACTACAAGAATGTACATTTGCCAAATCAATAATATTGATGGCGCCAGTTTTACCATTTTCTACATACGAAAAAGGATCTTCAGTATTTCTAATGAGAATACGCATCCAATTTGGGCAACTGTATTCATTATTTCCTAAAGAATAGGCTTGAGAAAGTAATTCGGTCATAGAATATTCTGAAAAAATTCGTTCGGTTCCGAAACCAATTTTCAAAATTTTTAGCAGTTCATCTTTGGTCATTTCTTCTTTTCTGCCTTTCATTCCGCCGGTTTCAATGATTGTAAGGTTAAGAGATTGAGAGATTGAGAGATTAAGAGATTCAATGGTGTCTAATAAATCAAGCAGGGCAAAAGAAACTCCGAACAAAATCACTTTTTTGTCTCCTAATTTTTGTAATAATTCTAAAAGTTCTGCGTGATTGTACAAAAAATAACCGTTTTCTGGTTTGGAGGATTTTTTCATTAAAAAATCGACCATATAAATTAATGAGGAATGTTGATTTTCGGAATAATTGGGCAACAATCCTAGAAAAATATAATCTTCTGGTTTGCCAATAAATTGCTCGAAACTTCGGTAAATACTAACCTCGTACAAAGAAAAATCGGTTACAAAATGTTTGGAACGGGTTTGTATTTGTGTAGTTCCTGAACTTTGGAAAAACCGATTCGGTTCATTATTATCTAAAACCAAATGATTTTTGAACATTTCTATGGGTAAAAAAGGTATTTCTTTTACCTTATTTATTTTTAAAGGATTGATTTTTAAATAATCTACAAATTTTCTGTAAACTTCCACATTTTCATAATGATAACGAAAAGTTTCCAAACATTTTGCCTGGAAATCTGCTTCGGTTTTTATGTTGAAAATATCTGTGCTCAATTTATTATTTGGTTAATTTACCACAAGGTTCACTAAGGTTTTTCACAAAGATCACAACGAAGTTTTATTGATTATAAATATCCGTTAATAATTATCCTAACTTCATCTTTATATAAAAATTTTACCACAAAGGTCACTACAATTTTTACCGTTATAAATTACCATTAATAATTCTCTTAATTCCATTTTTAAAAAGAGTAGTGTTGAAATTAATCAACAATCCCAATTTACAACCACTTAATTTTAAATAAGCTAAGACTTGAGCCAAATGTACGTCATTTAGTGATTCACAAGATTTCACTTCTATTATCACCTTTTTTTCAACCATCAAATCTAACCTATAGCCAATATCGAGTTTTACTTCTTCATAAATCAGTGGCATTGGTTTTTGTTTTTCTATCAATAAACCAGTTTTAGAAAGTTCATAAAATAAACATTCTTCATATGCACTTTCTAAAAGTCCTGCTCCTAGTTGGCGATGAACTTTCAATCCTGCATCAAAAATAATTTTTGAAATTTCATTTTCATTCATATTAATTGTGCTCTTTGTGAAAAACCATTGTGAACTTTGTGGTTAAAATTATTAAAATTCCTCAATTTTAAAATCCTGCCCATCAAAAACTCCAAAAGTGAAATACGAAATCCAATCTCCCAAATTGATGTATTTTGCTTCATTTTCATTCACTTTTAAATCCAAAATCATTGGGAGATGACGATGTCCGTACACGAAATAATCTATTTTTTCGGATTTCAGTTTTTCTTTGGAATATAGAATGAGGTATTCTTTGTCTTCACCCAAAAATTCTTTGTCTTCTTCACCAGAAATCATCTTGTTTTTTGTAGAAAAATAAATGGCAATTTTCATGGCAATATCAGGATGCAACCACTTGAAAAACCATTGTGCAACTGGATTGGTAAAGAGTTTTTTCATTCTTTTGTAACCATTATCTCCTGGTCCGAGTCCGTCTCCGTGTGCAAGTAGGAAATTTCTATTCGAAATTTCAAAATATTGTTTTTCAAAAAAAACGGTGGCTCCAATTTCTTGCTCCAAGTAATCTTTCATCCATAAATCATGGTTTCCTACAAAGAAATAAATATCTACACCCGAATCTTTAAGTTCTGCCAATTTCCCGAGAACTCGCACATAACCTTTCGGAATCACGTGGTTCCATTCGTGCCAAAAATCGAATAAATCACCCATCAAAAACAAAACTTGTGCATTTTGTTTTATCGCATCTAACCAAGCAATAAATTTGGCTTCTCTTGGTTTGCTCAACTCAGTAGTTGGCGCACCAAAATGCTGATCAGAAGCGAAATATATCTTTTTGTTAGGTTGTAGATTTATTTTCATTTTCGTGTTACGAGATACGAGTTGCGAGTTATGAGTTATGAGTTTTTAATTTTAAATAATTTTCAAATTATCTAATTACCAAATTTTCAAATTAATTCTCTTCTGCAAACCATTCTCCGTAAGAATTTTCGGTTTCGTGAAGTTTCAGATAAGCGAGTTGAACGTGTTTTGGTAATTTATTTTTAATTTTTTCAGCGATTTCGTAGAGCATATTTTCGCAAGTTGGTTGGTAATTGCAATAGATTACTTTGTGTCCTTTTTGTGCTAAATCGTCGCCTAATTCTTTGTGCGGAGATAAGGCATTCAACAAAACAGCGTGATCCCAAACTTCCACAATTTCCTCTTTTACAATTTTTTTGATGTCGCCAAAATCCACCACCATTCCGTTTTTAGGATCATCAATGTTATTAATTGGATTTCCTTTCACGGTAACAAACAATTTATACGAATGTCCATGCATATTTTTGCATTTGCCATCGTAATTATACAAAATATGGGCAGTTTCAAACGTGAAAATTTTGGTAATACGTATCATAACGCAAAGATAGAGATTTTTTATATTAGAAAAATTGAGTTTTATTTTGCTATAAAGTGAAGAATTTTTGAAATTTCTTTTTCGAAGAAAAAAAGAATATATATATACTTTAAAAAATTGTATTTTTAAAACGTGATTTTAGATTTTCTTTTTCCGAATAGGTGCCTAAATTGTAATCAAATAATTGATTACGAAGAAATTGTATGCAAGAGTTGTGAAGACCAATTGCATTTTACCCATTGGAAAATGGCAGAAGAAAATCCACTGCTAAAAAGATGCCAATTACTTTTCCCTATAGAAAATGCAACCGCTCTTTTGCAATTTGAAAAAGACAGTTTGAGCCAAAAAGTACTCCACGAATTGAAGTACGGCTCCAAAGAATGGGTTGGGAAAACCATCGCCAATTGGACTGTAGCTCAAATTGACTTTCCTGAGAATATTGATTTGTTGGTTTCGGTTCCGTTACATCCTAAAAAATTGAAAAAACGAGGATATAACCAACTCCATCTTTACACCAAAACATTGTCTGAAAAGCTGAACATTCCTTACAGCAACAACTTGTTACAAAGAAACTCCTACCAAAAAGCACAAGCAAAAAAAGACAAATTTCGCCGTTCCGAAACGAAATATGACTTCACACTGACGGAGAAATTGGAAGGAAAACATGTGCTTTTAATAGATGATGTATTCACAACAGGAAGTACTTTGAGTGCGATTGCATGGGAAATTCTGAAAGAACCAAACAATAGAATAAGTATTCTAGTAATGGCAATGGATTTTTAAATTCGAAATGCGAGGTTCAAGGTGCTGTTTTGAAAATTATTGAAAATTCTTATTAAAAAAAATCGTTTTTTGGAGGAAAATTTCTTTCTCTGATGAAAATTGCGCCCCAGATTGAGCCTTTGTTGGAGCTCTTTTTGGTGGTTGCGAAAACTAAATAATCTTACGAAGCTACATTTTCAAATTTTGATGAACGCGAAATTTGAATTACTCAACGTAATTCGCAACCACCAAAAAAGCGACTGGCGAAAGCTGGAAATGGCGCCCAAAATAAAAATAATGGTATTTTCAAAAATTTTGAAAAAAAATTAGCGCTGCAATTTTTCTCCGTAACTTAAATCTCCTGCATCTCCCAATCCTGGCGTAATGTAACCTTTGGAAGTAAGTTGCTCATCTATTGCACCAACCCAAATTTTTGCATTGGGATATTCTTTGGCAATGGTTTCTACACCTTGTTTTGAAGCGATTGCCGCCACAATATGCATTTGAGATGGAGTGCCGTGATTGAGCAAATCTTTGATCGCTTCTATCAAACTTGCACCGGTTGCAAGCATAGGATCTGCGACTATCAAAGGTCTCTCTGTAATATTAGGACAAGTGAGATAGTCTTGTTTTATAGAAAAATAATCATTATCGTCGTGTTTTCTGTAAGCTGCCACAAATCCGCAATCTGCCTTGTCTAAATAATTCAAAATCCCCTGAAAAAGCGGAACTCCGGCTCGTAAAATGGTTGTAATTACGGGTTGTACCGCAATTTCTTTTACCCAAATTTTATCGAGTGGTGTGGTGATTTCTACGTCTACAGTTTCTAAATATTTACTGATTTCGAAAGCGGCGATTTCTCCAATTCGCTCCATATTTCTGCGAAATATCGCGCGATTTTTCTGGGTTTCTATGTTTCGCAATTCATTGATCCAGGAATTGACGATAGAGAAATTTTCTGATAAAATTTGTACCATAGTTGTAGTGAAATCGGTAAAATGGATTTCGAGAGGTAAAATTCGGAAAAATTTTCTGAACTGCGAAAAATGGTGGTCATTTTTATGACTCAATAAACTGTTTTTTTTTCTTAAGATGCAACTTTGGAATTAAAAAAACATCCTGCACACAAATTTTGTAAATTTGCAAACTTCTGAATTCAGACTATGTACAAATCTGCAATTTTCCGGTTACATTTTATTGTTTTTCTCTGGGGATTTACCGCAATCTTCGGGAAAATGATTACGGCTACAGCTCCGGTTTTGGTGTTCTATAGAATGCTTTTCGCATCAATATTTTTGTTTATCTTCATAAGATTAATCAAAAAAAGTAGTTTGAAAATTTCTAAAAAATTGATGCTTCAATTGCTAGGAATTGGTGGAATGATGGCTTTTCATTGGTTATTTTTCTTCACTTCTATCAAAGTTTCTAATGTTTCTATTGCGCTGAGTTGCCTGTCTCTTTCTACGCTATTTGCGTCTATATTGGAGCCAATTATTTTCAAACGGAAAGTTGATTTTTCAGAAGTGATCATCGGAATTATCATATTGGTATGTATTTCGGTGATTTTCAAGATAGAATTTCAGTATAAAGAAGGAATTTTCTACGGAATTTTGACTGCTTTTTTTGGAACTATTTTTTCGGTTTATAATGGTAAATTTTTTGGAAAGACCAGTTCTGAAAATATTATTTTCTACGAAATATTTGGAGGTTGGCTTATTTTGGCGATTTTTTATTGCTTGAATGGAGAAATTTTCAACATAGGTGAAATAAGTTACCGTGATTTATCGTTATTAGCATTATTGGCAAGTGTTTTCACGGCATATCCAATGTTAGAATCGGTGAATCTGATGAAGTATATTTCACCTTTTACACTAATTTTAACAGTTAATTTGGAACCAATTTATGGAATTATCTTGGCTTTTTTTATCTTTGGCGAATCAGAACACATGAGTTTGGTATTTTATGTGGCTTCACTGGTAATGATTTTGGCAATAATTGCAGAAGGAATCATAAAAACTAGGAAAAGTAAGCAAAAACAAAACAGCACTATTTAAATGAAAAAAATATTCATCGTTTTTGTACTTCTATTTTGGCTATTTTCTGATGCGCAAATCATCAGAAAATATTCCAATGAATTTCTAAATATTGGAGCTGGAGCAAGAGGTCTTGCAATGGGAGGTGCCGTAATTACCAGTCAAGATGATGTGTATGCTCCAATGTGGAATCCTGCAGGTTTGAATATTATAGATAAAGATTGGCAAGCTGCAGCTATGCACGCAGAATATTTTGAAAGTATTGCAAAATATGATTATATCGCTTTTGCAAAACCACTAGAAGACAGAGGTGGCGTTTTTGCTGTGTCAATCGTGAGATTAGGTGTAGATAACATCTTGAACACTACACAAATGATTGATTCTGAAGGAAATATAGATTATGATAAAATTACCAAGTTTTCACAAGCAGATTATGCTGCACTTTTGACTTATGCTTTTCATCCCAATGGAAATTATAAAATAGATGCTGGTGTAAATGCTAAACTCATCTACAGAAATGTGGGAAAATTTGCAACAGGCTTTGGTTTTGGTTTTGATTTGGGTGCGATTTATCACGCAGATAATGGCTGGAATTATGGTGGTATGTTGCGAGATGTAACTACCACTGTGAATTTCTGGAACATCAACCAAAAAGAACTTTCTGCGGTTGTTAACGGGCAAGAATTCAATCCGGCGCCAAAAGACAAAATGGAACTTACCTTGCCAAAACTGAATTTGGGAGTGGGCAAAAATTTTGAAATTAATAATCGACTTGATTTGCAACCAGAAGCCGGAATCAATGTAGATTTTGCAAAAACTGCAGCCTTACTTTCTACTTCGTTTGCAAGTATTACACCTTATGCAGGAGCAGAATTGACTTATGAAAAAATAATTTTTGTGAGATTGGGAGTCAATCGATTCCAAACGATTACCGATATCGAAAATCTGAAACGTACGGTTTCTTTTCAGCCAAGTGCAGGAATCGGAATCCAATATCGCGGTCTGACTCTGGATTATGCCATTACCAATTCTGGAATTGGTGGCAGCAATTTCTTCTCTAATTTCTTTTCTCTGAAATTGGATATGGGAAGAATGTATCAGTAGGAAATTTTTGTTGACGCTTTACACTCCACTATTAAAATATTCCCAAACCAAAGTTCCTTTGGATTTCCCTAGAATTTCTTCTAAAGTTTCGCGTGAAGATTCCTTGATGCGTTTTACTGATTTTAGTTTTTGCAGGAGCAATTCTATGGTTTTTTCGCCAACTCCAGGAATTTCTGAAAGTTCGGTTTGTATGGTACTGTTTTTTCGGCGGGTTCGGTGATGTTTCACTCCAAAACGGTGTGCTTCATCTCTTACACGTTGCAAAATTTTCAACGTTTCAGATTTTTTATCGAGATAAAGCGGAATAGAATCTTCGGGAAAATAAATTTCTTCCAATCTTTTAGCAATACCTATAATCGTAATTTTTCCGTATAAACCAAGCAATTTCAAACTTTTAACAGCAGAAGAAAGTTGGCCTTTTCCACCATCTATTAAAATAAGATGCGGTAGATTGTCGCCTTCGTCTAACATTCGTCGGTAACGGCGATAAATCACTTCTTCCATTGTTGCAAAATCGTTTGCACCTTCTACTGTTTTTGGGTGAAAAATTCGGTAATCGTTTTTGCTCGGTTTCCCATCTCTGAAAACTACACACGCAGAAACTGGATTGGTACCTTGAATATTAGAATTATCAAAACCTTCTATATGTCGTGGTTCTGTTGGCATTCTTAGCAGTTTTTGCATTTCTGCCATAATTCTGTTGGTATGTCTTTCTGGATCTACAATTTGTACCTGTTTCAGTTTTTCTATGCGGTATTCTTTGGCATTTTTTTCAGAAAGTTCTACAATTCGTTTTTTGTCACCGACTTTTGGGACGATGATTTTTGCATTCGGAATTTCTACCGAAAGATGAAACGGCAACAGAATTTCTTTGGAATTTGAGTTGAATTTCTGGCGAATTTCTATGAGTGCTTCTTCTAAAATATCTTCATCTGTTTCCTCCAAGATTTTCTTGATTTCGGTGGTGAAACTCTGTACAATGCTCCCATTTCTAATTTTGAAATAATTGATGTAAGCCGCAGTTTCATCACTGGTCATCCCAAAAACATCTACATCATCTATGGTTGCACTTACAATCGTGGTATGTATTTGGTAATCTTCTAAAATTGCAATTCTCTCTTTTACCATTTGTGCATTTTCAAATTCTAAATTGACTGCAAAATGCATCATTTCATCTTCTAAAAATTTTCTGGCTTTTCTGAAATCACCTTTTATAATTCCGCGGATTGCATCTATTTTTTTATCATAATTTTCTGCGGATTCCAGATTTTCGCACGGCCCGTTACAATTTTTTATGTGGTATTCTAAACAGACTTTATATTTACCAGATTCTACATTTTTGGGTGAAAGATTCAGGTTGCAAGTGCGCAGTTTGTACAGGTTTTTAATAATATCAATCAGTACTTTTGCCTGTCTTATTCTTGCATATGGTC
This sequence comes from uncultured Flavobacteriales bacterium, assembly GCA_937876095.1. Classification (GTDB taxonomy): domain Bacteria; phylum Bacteroidota; class Bacteroidia; order Flavobacteriales; family Weeksellaceae; genus CALFIE01. Next base: position 35,599 of record CALFIE010000098.1, read on the forward strand.
CGTAATATTCAGAACCATCTTTTATGACGTTTCTGGTAAGAAAAATCCTTGGGAAATCTTCATTTTTAATGCAAATCCACGGATAAGACTTGTCGTCTTTCAACATAATGTTGTAAAAAGGTTGATGCTCTTTAATCAAATTATTTTCCAGCAAAAGTGCATCGTACTCAGAATTTACAACGGTGGTTTCTAATCTCGCGATTTTAGAAACCATAATTTTGGTGCGAGAACCCAACAGATTTTTATTGAAATAAGAGAGCACTCTTTTTTTCAGATTTTTTGCCTTACCAACATACAACAGTGCCTCGTTTTTATCATAGTATCTATAGACACCTGGTTCAGACGGCAATGTTTTCAGTTGAAGTTCAAGTTGGGGATTCATAGTACAAAAATAGTAAAATAAGTGTCTTCAAAATTGTTTAAATTTAAGAATGTAATTTCTATTTTGCCATAATTTTGTATCTTTCAAACAAAAATAAATTATGTTAATTTACGGTGTTGATCATTTCAGTTTCGGAGATGTAATTGCGATTATTAATGGAAAAAAGAGCGTAAAACTCGATAAAAAATCAAAAGACCAAATCACCAAATCTTACAAAAATGTTCGTAAGATTGTGAGTTCAGACAAGACAGTTTATGGCATCAATACTGGTTTTGGTCCACTTTGTGATGTTAAAATTTCTGAATCAGAAACTGCACAACTACAGCATAACCTCATAATTTCTCATTCGGTTGGAGTTGGGAAACCCATTGCAAAAGACTTATCTAAAATAATGATGGTCTGCAAAATTCACGCACTTTCTCGTGGATTTTCGGGAGTTTCTCTTGATTTGGTAGAACGCCTGATTCTGATGCTGGAAAAAGACATCATACCTGTAATTCCAGAGCAAGGTTCGGTTGGTGCAAGTGGTGATTTAGCACCACTTTCTCATATGGTTTTGCCTATTTTAGGATTGGGAAAAGTCTGGGAAAACGGAAAACCAGTTGAAACTTCCAAAATTTTGAAAAAACACGGTTTGCAACCACTTCAATTGCAAGCAAAAGAAGGATTAGGCTTGATAAATGGCACTCAATTTATTCTAGCACACGCAATTGCAGGTTTGCAAAAAATGGAATATTTGCTGGATTTAGCAGATTTGTGCGCTGCATTTAGTATAGAAGCGTACCAAGGTAGTGCAAGTCCGTTCAAAAAAGAACTGCACGAAATTCGCCCTTTCAAAGGGAGCCAATTGGTTGCCAAAAGAATGCTAAAATTACTGAAAGGTTCAGAAAATTTGGTTTCTCACGAGAAATGTGAGCGTGTACAAGATCCCTATTCTATGCGTTGCGTTCCGCAAGTTCACGGTGCAAGCAGAAATGCGTTTGAACATCTGAAATCTATGGCAGAAACCGAACTGAATTCTGTGACAGACAATCCAATTGTAATTTCTGAAAATGAAACCATTTCTGGTGGAAATTTCCACGGACAATTGATGGCATTACCACTAGATTACGCAACTTTGGCTGCTGCAGAATTGGGAAATATTTCAGACAGAAGAAGTTATTTACTATTAGAAGGCAAATTTGGTTTGCCAAAATTATTGATAGAAAGCTCTGGACTCAATTCTGGGTTTATGATTCCGCAATACACCACTGCTGCATTGGTTACTGAAAATAAAACCCTTTGTTTCCCTGCATCTGCAGATTCTGTACCTACCAGTTTGGGACAAGAAGACCACGTTTCTATGGGAAGTATTTCAGGCAGAAAATTCAATCAAGTTTTAGGAAATTTAGAACATATTCTGGCGATAGAATTGCTATTTGCTGCGCAAGGTTTAGAATTCAGAAGACCTCTGAAATCATCTAAAATTATAGAAGATAACTTTGCCATCATCAGAAAAAAAGTAAAAAAATTAGAACATGATCGGTTGATTGGCGAAGACATTCTAGCCATAGCAGAAATGGTGAAAAATAAAGAACTTATTACCCAATAAAAAACCCACCAAAAAAATGTATTTTTTTGGTGGGTAAACACAAATGATGAAAGTGATAATACTCTCTTGGTGCAAAGTAACTACTCAAAAAACAGACTCGCATTGATCTATGATAAGAAATTCAAATTATTATTTATGAAATTATAAAAATAAAATATTATTTTATATTAATCAATAAGTAATAGCACATTTTCACACCTTAAATGAAAACAAATCAACCGATCAAAACACTTGTCATACTCAAACTTCCACCCAATAATTCATCATTAAAAAGTTGAACAGCATCTGTTTTCTCTTTTAAACCAAGCGTATAAATAAGTGGTAAAAAGTGATCCGGAGTAGGAACTGCAAGTTGCAGAAAACGACCTTGTTTATCATACTCAAGTAAATTTTTGAAATTTCCGTCTAGAATCCATTCATTGGTTTTTTCCTGGGCTTCTTTTGCCCAGTCGTAACCAAAACCAACGGTATCTATTTGCGAAAAATCCAACATCCTAAGATTGTGTACCACATTTCCACTACCAATAATTAGAATTCCTCTTTCTCGTAATTTTTGCAAATTTTTGGCAAGTTCGTAGTGATAATCTGCATTTTTTGTATAATCAATAGATAATTGTATTACCGGAATATCTGCATCTGGATACAGGTGAATAATTACAGACCATGCTCCGTGATCCAGACCCCAATTTTCTGTTTCTGTCGCAATTGCAGGTAATAGCAATTGTGTGGTTTCCTCGGCAAGTTGCGGACTGCCTTTTGCAGGATATTCTACTTGGTACAATGCAGGTGGAAATCCCGAAAAATCGTGAATGGTTTTTTGTATTTCGCCAGAAGTTACAAAAGTCCCATTGGTAAACCAATGTGCAGAAACACACAAAATTGCCTTCGGTTTTGGTAAGGTGGTAGCAATGTTTCTAAAACCTTGCACAAATTGGTTTTCTTCAATCGCATTCATCGGCGAACCATGAGCTAAAAACAATACGGGCATTTTCTCGGTTTTAGGGAAATGTGAAATTTTATTTTGTAAATCCTGTAAATTCATTGGGCAATTTTCATCAAAAATAATTCAAAACGAACAAAATATGCTTGATTTAAGGTAAGAAAGTTCGCTAAATAATTATTGTAACAGCAATTATTGTATTTTTGAAAAAGCAATTTTTTTTATGAAAAAAACTTTTTTACTATGGTTTACTTTATGGTTGTGTAGTTTCAATTATGGTCAAAAAACAGATACTTTACAATTGGTTGAAAAACCAAAATTTGAAACCAAAAAGCTCTATGTTCCAGTTGGTTTGATGGCAACAGGAATTCTATCAGAAGGAAATATCAATACCCAAATAAAAGACTGGCGAAACAACAATCACCCCAACTTCAACAATCACGCAGATGATTATTTGCAGTTTGCGCCTCATGTTGCAGTGTATGCAATGGAATTTGCTGGAATGAAACCCAAAACCGACCTCAAAAATCAAATTGCGATACATATAAAAGGAGAATTATTAACTCTGGGAATGACCTATATTTTGAAAAAATTGGTCAATAATACCAGACCAGACAGAACTTCTATGTCGTTTCCTTCTGGTCATACTGCAAATGCATTTGCAGGAGCCACGATTTTGTCTATGGAATACCAAGAGAATTATCATTGGGTTCCTTGTGTAGCTTACGGAACTGCAAGTTTGGTAGGTGGAATGCGAATTTTGAATAATAGACACTATCTTTCAGATGTGCTTTTCGGAGCTGGTTTAGGAATTTTATCAATGAAATTGGCGTACTGGACTCATCAATATAAATGGAATCTCCCAAAATCTGAAAAAGATCCCCTCACAATTTTGTATCAAAAATAATTTATACCTTTATCTTCAGAAAAATTATATTCCCAATGTATTTAAAAAAAATTATTGCAACTTCTTTTATTTTTGCAGTTGTATTTTGTACAGCTCAGAATCAAAAATATACTATGGCAGAAGCTGTGAATGGACTTCGCAGCAATCTTGCAGTGAAAAACATCAGTCAGTTTTCCTGGTCTAGAGATGCTAAAAATTTCTATGAATCAACCAAAGATGCATATTTCTACACCGAAATAAAATCGATGAAAAAAGATACTTTGGTTTCACTTTTTCAAATTAATAAAAATTTTTCTGGCAGTCAGAAATTGAAATCTTTACCAAAAATTACTTTTACAGATTCAGATAAAGGTTATTTTAATGCAAATTCTACCTATTATTGGATTTCAAAATCTGGAACCGACTGGAAGATCAAAAATTGGGCAACAGTAGATGAAAATGCAGAAAACATCATCCCAATTCCTGAAAATGATTACCTTATTTATACCTTAAAAAATAATGTATACAAATACCAAAACGGAAAATCTACTGCAATTACCAATGATAAAGACGAAAATATTGTCAACGGACAAGCAGTTCACCGAAACGAATTTGGCATAGAACAAGGAATTTTTGCAGCTCCAGATCATAAGAAAATTGCATTTTATAGAATGGATCAAACTATGGTTTCAGATTATCCGGTAATTGACTGGAGTGTAACTCCTGCCGAAAATCACAACATAAAATATCCTATGTCAGGAAACAAATCGCACCAAGTGAGCATAGGTATTTATGATGTGAATTCAGAAAAAACTCAATTTCTAAAAATTGAAGGAGACAAAGAACAATACTTGACTACTGTTACTTGGAGCCCAGATTCTAACTCGATTTTTGTGGGCGTTCTCAATCGTGGGCAAAATCATTTACAAATGAATCAGTACGACGCAAAATCTGGAATTTTACTGAAAACTATTTTTGAAGAAACCAATGAAAAATATGTAGAACCGCAACATTCACTTCTGTTTTTCCCGAATTCTTCTCAAGATTTTATTTGGCAAAGCCAAAGAAGTGGCTACAATCATTTGTTTCATTATAATCTGGAAAAAGGCCTTGTAAAACAATTAACCAGTGGTGATTGGTTGGTAACAGATGTATTGGGTTTCAATGAAAAGAAGAAAGACATTTACTTCGTCTCTACCAAAGAAACACCGCTAGAAAGACATTTATATCGTGTAAACTGGAACAACCAAAAAATTACTCGACTGGACCAATCAGAAGGGGTACATACTGGAATTTTGAGCAAAGATGGGACTCAACTATTTGATGTTTTTTCTAATGCAACTACCCCAAGAATTGCATCGCTCATTAACACCAGTACTTTGAAATCTACCCAAATTTTAGCAGCGGAAAATCCATTAACAAAATATTTGCGCCCTGAAATTAAAAATATTACACTGAAAGCAGATGATGGTACAAACTTATACGGAAAACTTATTTTGCCAACCAATTTTAATCCTAACAAAAAATATCCTACCATAGTTTATTTATATAATGGTCCTCATGTTCAGTTGGTTACCAATACCTTCCCAGAAAGTGGCAATCTTTGGTACGAATATATGGCGCAAAATGATTATATCATCTTCACAATGGATGGTCGTGGTTCTGGTAATAGAGGTTTGAAATTTGAGCAAGCTATTTTCAGAAATTTGGGAGAAACCGAAATGAATGACCAACTAAAAGGAGTAGAATATTTAAAATCACTGAAATATGTAGATACCAATAGAATGGGAGTTCACGGTTGGAGTTTTGGTGGATTTATGACTACAAGTTTGATGCTGAAACACCCAGATGTTTTTAAAGTAGCTGTTGCAGGTGGACCTGTAATTGATTGGAAGATGTACGAAATTATGTACACCGAAAGATATATGGATACACCACAAGAAAATCCTGAAGGTTATGCAAAAGCCAATTTGCTAGACAAAGTCCAAAATCTAAAAGGAAAATTACTGATGATTCACGGCGCTCAAGACGATGTAGTAATTTGGCAACAATCTATTAAATTTTTGAAAGCTGCGGTAGATAATGGTGTTCAGTTAGATTATTTCGTTTATCCTGGTCATCATCACAATGTTTTGGGGAAAGATCGAGTGCATTTGATGCAGAAAATCACGGATTATTTTGATAAAAATTTGATAAAATAATATTAAAACTAATTGATATATAATTAATTATAGCATAAAAAACAGTTAAAGGAGCACCATAAAAAAAAATTTAACTATCTTTAGCTTAAAATTATTACATGGATTTAGAATTCAACAAAAGGGAAGATTATAATAAACTTAAACTTTCTGAAATTACGAGATTATTTTCAGAAATAAAAAAAGGTGGCGGAGAAAAACGTCTTCAAAAATTACGAGATGAAGGCAAAATGACAGCAAGAGAACGTATAGATTATCTTCTTGATAAAAATTCTGATTCAATAGAAATTGGTGCTTTTGCAGGCTATGAAATGTATGAAGAACATGGTGGTTGTACATGTGGTGGTGTAGTAGTTGTGATTGGTTATGTTTCTGGAAGACAGTGTATTGTTGTAGCAAATGACGCATCTGTAAAAGCAGGAGCATGGTTTCCAATTACCGGCAAAAAAAATCTAAGAGCACAAGAAATTGCCATGGAGAATCATTTACCAATCATCTATTTGGTAGATTCAGCTGGTGTCTATTTGCCAATGCAAGATGAAATTTTCCCAGATAAAGAACATTTCGGGAGAATTTTCAGAAATAATGCTAAAATGAGCGCAATGGGAATTGTCCAAATTTCTGCAGTTATGGGAAGTTGTGTTGCTGGTGGTGCATATTTGCCTATTATGAGTGATGAAGCAATGATTGTAGATAAAACTGGTTCTATTTTTTTGGCAGGAAGTTATTTAGTAAAAGCTGCAATTGGCGAAAATATTGATAACGAAACTTTGGGTGGTGCAACTACCCATTCCGAAATTTCTGGAGTAACTGATTACAAAGCAAAAGACGACCAAGATGCACTCAATAGAATTAAAAATATTATGAAATCTTTAGGAGATTTCAACAAGGCTGGCTTTGATCGTATTGAAAGTGCAGCTCCCAATAGAAGTATTGATGATATTTTTGGTATCATGCCTTCATCTAGAACAGAGCAGTATGATACCTACGAAATCATAAAATGTTTGGTTGATAATTCTGAATATGACGAATACAAAGCAGATTACGGTAAAACCATCATCTGTGCAACAGCTAGAATAGATGGTTGGAGTGTTGGTATTGTAGCCAATCAAAGAACTTTGGTGAAAAGTGGCAAAGGTGAAATGCAATTTGGTGGTGTGATCTATTCGGATTCCGCAGACAAAGCAACTCGCTTTATTGCCAATTGTAATCAAAGAAAAATACCTTTGGTATTTTTACAAGATGTTACCGGATTTATGGTTGGCTCCAAATCAGAACATGGTGGAATTATAAAAGACGGTGCAAAAATGGTGAATGCAGTTGCAAATTCTGTGGTACCTAAATTTACAATTGTTACCGGAAATTCATACGGAGCTGGAAATTATGCTATGTGTGGAAAAGCTTATGATCCTAGATTGATTGTATCTTGGCCATGGGCAGAACTTGCGGTAATGGGAGGTACACAAGCTGCTAAAGTTTTAGCCCAAATCCAAGAATCTACCTTTAAAAAACAAGGTAAAGTAATCACTGAAACCGAACATCAAGAAATATTAGATAAAATATCTGCTCGATATCAACACCAAACTCAAGCAACTTATGCTGCTTCAAGATTATGGATAGATGCTATCATCAACCCAATTGATACTAGAAAATGGATTTCGATGGGAATAGAAGCAGCAAATCATTCTCCAATTTTAGAAAAATTTAATTTGGGAGTCTTACAAGTTTAACTAACTCACAAAAAAATAAATATTATGAGAAAATTTTTTTTAGTAATCTTGCTTATTGCAAGCACAGCAATTTATTTTGCACAATGTAACATTGCAGGGAAATCAAGTATTCAAGTTTTAGAAACTGAAACTTACACGCTTATGTCAGGAAATGGTCAATGTGTGGATTGTCACCTTTGGGTTAATTTAGGAGGTAATACTTCCATAGTAGGAGATAATAAACAAAATTCTGTAAAATTAACTTCAAATTCAGCAGGAAGAGCAGTACTTACGCTGTCAGTACTTACTAATCAAGGATTAGTACAATGTAGTAAAAATATAGATATATTCAATACTTTATCTGGTGAAAATATCTCAAATCAAACAGTACCTAAAGAAACTGTCAATTGTGATATAGATATTTCTGGATTTAAAGAAGTAAAAGTTACTGATGGAGTGGTTAGTTTTTTTCCATCAAGTTCAGACAAAGAATTCAAATTTGAATGGATAGCAATTTATGGAAATGGCGAAGAAAAACAATCAAAAGAAAGAGTTCCTCAATTCTCATATTCCGCAGAAAATCCAATTTCAATAGTTAAATTAAAGGTAATTTCCCCAATTTGCATTAAAAATCTTTCAAAAAGTTATGAAGCAAATTATTGGAAGTTTTTTAAATAAAAATTACATTATTTATTAGATAAAATCAATTATTAGGATTTAAAAATCAAAAATAGTTGGTGAGATTGTTTGTTTTACTGATTATTGCTAATATGTTTGAAAGTTTATTGAGCTCTGTTTCAATAAACTTTTTTTTGACTGAAAATTCATAAAAATCGTTGATCGTTGTGGAAGTTTGGAAGGAAAACAAAAAGAGTAGGTTCAAATACAAAAAAAAAGTAGAATTAATTTCATCTCTGAAAGAAGAGACTGTTTCCTTAAAAAATAAGGAGATGTGGTTTAAGAAGTGGATTGTAACTAAGAGAAATTTCATTTGAATCTGGTTATTCCGTAAGTACTTTACAACGCTATTTCAATATAATGTGGAAAAACCTCCAAAACTTACCTACATCCAAAATAATGTGATTTATCTACTCATTGATGCTATTTACTTTTCTAATAAAGTTTGCTTTGTCGTCTATCGAGACGATGTAATGAAGCAAGCACAACATTATCGGCTTACTGATGGAGAGCTCATTATGAGGAACTTAAAGAAGACCGTTAAACATTCTTAACCTAGGAATTAAAATCGGCGGAATCACTTTTGATTGCGATAAATCTTTAATAAAAGCCATTAAAAAAGTTTGTCCTAAAGTCCTATGCAGAGATGCTTGGTTCATTATCCAAAGAATGTGCAAATATGGCTTTCTGCATATCCAAAAACCAAGGAAGACTTTGATCTTCGAGAAATTATTCGCAAACTAAACTTTATAAATAATGAGACAAAAAGCATTTTTGGATTAAAGAAATTTTGGATTGGTATATAGAACACGGAGATTTTATTAATAAAAAATTCTATAACGAAGAAACCGAAAGATATTGATATACACATAAAATGGTGAAGAGCAGTTTTTTGCAATAAAAAAACTCTTCCTAATATGTTAATGCTCTTTCAACACTCAAAAATTCCAAAAATTACGAATGGATTAAAGTCGCTTTTTGGTCATCTAAAAGGAAATCTTAACATTCACCGAGAACTTACCAAAAGTAAAAGAAAGAAGTTTTTACAATGGTATCTCTATTATAAAAACCAAAGGCAGTGAATGTTTTTTAGCGATTTTTGTTATTCCGAAATTTTAAAAAGAAAAGCATAATAAAAACCATCCCTAAACTAAGGATCAGTAACAAAACTTGGGGAGAAAAAAAGGAAAGTATTAATTTTGTTGGATGCAAAAAGATACCGAACTCCTAAAATTATTATTGCCTGAGTATTTGATAGAGCATTTTGATGTGGTAAAATTTGAAGAAGAAAATAAAATTCTTCATCTCTATTTTGAAGAAAAAAGTGCCATCCCAAAAGAGTTTTCTTCACTAATGCTACAATCCAAAGGATTTTTACCTGAAATTACCGTAGATGATTTTCCCTTGCGAGGAAAATCAGTTAAATTGCATATCAATCGTAGAAGGTGGACAGATAAAAACTCTGGGGAAATACTGCAAAGAGACTGGAATCTCCTATCCAAAGGAACTCGCTTAACACAGGATTTTGCGGAGTTCTTAAAAAAAATCAGCCGATACTAATGCCCTTCCACTAGAATCTATCGGTGAGTTATACGGAGTAAATGGCAAGAAATTCCGAAGACAATACAAAAAATCGTTAAGCGAATATAAAAATTGGGATCAAAAAACTCATGCCCAAGACTGGATCCTTTTTCCAGAAAACGGCACCACTTATTTATCATTAGACGAAGTTGCTCTTTCCCATGGCGAGCTTACACGGTACTTTCATCCAAGCAGGCAAAAGGAAGAAAAGGAAGTATTGTTGCGATTATTAAAGGAACTCAAAGCGATATTGTTATAGAACAACTTTTAAAAATCAGTAGAAAACTTCGTAACAAAGTAACAGAAATAACCCTAGATATGGCTGGTTCTATGAAACTTCATTGCCAAAAGATGTTTCCCAAATGCAAAGCAAGTTATTGATAGATTCCACGTTCAAAAACTCGCTATTGAAGCCGTGCAAGAAATCAGGATACAATACCGTTGGGAAGCCATTGAACAGGAAAACAACCAATTGATGGATGCCAAAAGTAAAGGGGAAAAAACTGAAATCGATGTTTTTGAAAACGGCGATACCAGAAAACAACTCTTTGCTAGAAGCAGATATTTGCTTTATAAAAGCAGAGAAAAATGGACGGTGTCCCAAAAACAAAGAGCAGAAATCTTATTCTCCGAATATCCCGAAATAGAAAAATCTTACCATTTATCAGATGCGCTAAGGAAAATCTATAACCAACGAGTTCAAAAATCAGTTGCAATGCTCAAACTCGCACAGTGGTTTAACCTGGTACAAGAGTCTGGACTGAAATCTTTTTCAATACTAATGAAAACCATTATGAATCAATACAACGATACTCTAAACTATTTCGATCAAAGAAGCACCAATGCTGCTGCTGAATCATTCAATGCCAAAATCAAAAAAATTCAGACTGCAATTAAGAGGAGTAAAAGAAAGAGCGTTCTTCCTATTCAGATTATCCAAAATTTTTGCTTAGTCCCCAAGTTTTGTTACTGATCCGGTACCTTATGAAAAATGAAATTTAAAAAAATTAACTATTCTGTAAAAATTCAAACTATATATTAAATAGTTCTTTATTTCACTTGAGTGACATAATTATATACCATAGTAGATTGCTCTTGAGTTAACTTTGCTTTCGGTGCCATCCACTTCATAATAGCAATCCATTTTTCGGAGCTATATGATTTTGGATTTGGTAATTCGTGACATTTTGCACAAGAATTTTCATACACAGTTTTTCCTTGCGCCAATTGATCAGATTTTATTGTTTGTGTACTACTTGTTGAAACTGGTTTTTCTGCACAAGACACGATAAGCATTCCAAATACTGCTGATAAGATAATTATATTTTTCAATAGTAAATAATTAATTGGGTTTAGGAAAGCAAATTACAATTTTTTTTGACAAAACCGTAAAAAAAAATCCTCAACCAAATTATTTGGTTGAGGATAAAAAAAACTGGCGGCGACCTACTCTCCCGCTTTCGCAGTACCATCGGCGCTAGAGGGCTTAACTTCTGTGTTCGGAATGGGAACAGGTG
>CALFIE010000099.1 GCA_937876095.1 uncultured Flavobacteriales bacterium
AACATAAATTGACTCGGTCTAATATTGATGGACGTTGTAGAAATCGAATTCAATGTGGTATTTACAGAAGTGATTTCGTACACTTTTTTGTTGGCGATATTCAACCATTTTAGTTCGAAATCTATTTTCTTTTTCGCCCAAGAATATTGGTAAGACAAGTCGTAGAAAGAGTTTCTGTAACTCGCGCTTGTAGTTTTGCTACTGATGTCGTCCCAATTTAGACCAATTGTGTGATTTGCAATTGGATATACAAAAACGGACAAATTATGATCCCAACCAGAACTTTTCTGTTCGGTATTCAAAAATAAATTTCGGTTTTTGTTCCAGTTCATACTCAAATTATAATCGAAACTTAACCAAGAAAAATAGGCATTATTAATTTTAAAACCAAAACTTTGCGAGTTGTTTTTGGATTCAGAAGTATTACCATTTACCAAAGAAAAACCATTAGAATCTCGGTTGCTAAAACTGGTTGAAATATTGGTTTTGAACTTCGGGAAGTACTTCCCAATTTCGGCACCTTCTGATTGATTGGTAGAAGAATTATCATACAAAATTATAGAAGAATTGCTTATGATGGTTTGATTTACAGGATCATAGGTTTGCGTGGTGCTTGTTATCAGATTGTTCTTGCTGGTTCCAGTGTTGAATCTCACATTGAAAAACAAATTATTTAGCGGATTTCTATATTCAAATCTAGATCCTATGTTTTTACTAAGTGTTTCAGGAATTTCGCCATCTTTTATGCCCAAATTTCTGGCGCTTCTGAGCAAAATACCATCATAAACAGAACCGAAATTACCATAATTATAGTTCACGTTTGCAAATGCCCATAATTTGAAAAACGACGCAAAATCGTAACTCAAAAACATATTCGGTTCAAAAACCGTTTTTGCTTGTTCCCGACTTTTGTTTCTTAAGTTATCTTGGTAATCTATGGCATAAAAATTCATAGGAAGGTTCATACTAAAACTAATTGCTTCACTTTTATAATTAATGCCAACTTGCGAATAAGGCTGAATTTCATTCCATAGGAAATCGTTTTGGTAATTCAAACCGAGAGAATTTTCTGCATTCGATTTTACGCCGTACAAAGTAGAATTCATAGAGTTGAAATTCATATTCAACCCAAATTCTGGAGTGAAAGTCCATTTTTTATAAGAATATCCAACTGATGCAGAATGATTGACTTCTACCGTTTTTAGCTTCACATTTTGGTGCAACTGGTCAAGACTTGCAAACGCAGTTCCTGAGTAAAAAGCAGGATCTGTGTACAAGTTTTGCTTATCTGTTTGATAATTGATGTAACTCGTCACATTAAACAACTTATCGTTATATGGTACAATTGTACTCAATGAGTTGGTAAAGTTGAAAGTGGGTGATTCTAGTGATTGATTAGAAATTTGGGTGCCATTGCTAAATGGAGCTAATGCACGATCTGCATCCCAAAATCCATTCCAAGTCGTGGTATTTTTGAAAAATCCTTTTTTGGCATTTTTGGTAAAAATAAGTTCGGCTTTTGCGGTGTTGCTATAGAAATTATTACCAAAATTTTCTACAACTTTCGCTCCAGAAGGATAATAAACAGAGGGAGCATAATTCGTAGTCGTACTGGATTTTCTCTCAATGGCATTATTAGAATAATTGGTATTGGCTTTCAGTTCCCAATCTTTATTTTTGAAAGGATTGGTCAAAACATTTGCCGAAAAATAATGTACATTATTCATCAAATACCTTTTCTCAGGGAGATTTGGTGTAGATGCACTTTCTACATTGATCCAATTTTTTTGTGCAGCCTGACTTCTTCTACCTTCAAAACGGTTATTAATACCGAAAAACATTCCTTCTTTTTCTACGGTTTCACCATTGTTGTTAGCTTTATAATTAACTACCCATTGATTTTTTTGCCCAAAAAACATTGGTGTCAACTTCACATTCCATAAGAGCGGATCAAAACCGGCTCCTAATTCACCACGACCAGTCATGGTAACTTTGTTTTTTAATTTTACATTAATGGCGGCATTTTCTGAGCCAATTTTGTCTTGCAAAATTTTCACAGGTTGATGATTTTCTAAAACCTCCACTTTTTGTACCGCGTCTTTTGGTAGAGAATTGTTGATGGTTCCATAACCACCTTCCATCAAATCTTTTCCGTTAACATAAAATTTATTGATGGGTTCACCTTGGTACAAGATAGAACCATCTTTATTAACTTCAATTCCTGGGATTTTTTTCAAAACATCTGCAAGTACACGGTCGCTTTTGCTTTCGAACATTTTCAAATCATAGGCAATCGTGTCGCCACGTTTGGTGATGAGTTTGGTTTTCAGTTTCACTTCTTTTATTTCGGTAGCATCAGATTGCAACGAAAAATTGAGAGTTTGAGATTCGTTTTTAACGGTTTTTACAATAGATTTTTGGTTAAAAGCTTTTATTTTGAGATCTACATTGGCTTCTGCAGAGGTAAAAGTGACTTTATACTCCCCTTTAGAATTAGAAATTCCGTATGCAATGATCGCATCTTTACCAGGCTCTTCTACCGTTACACTTGCGCTTGCAATTGGTTTACCAACGTCATCGTTTACTTTTCCGGAGATGGTTTTTTGTGCAAAAGCAAAAAAGCTGCACAATATTAATAATAGGTTGAAAATGTTTTTCATATGTAACTTTTAACGAGTTATTAGTACTTGTATTGCGTAATTTGTTACATGTTATTTATATAAAAAATATACGGATAGGAAAGAGCGTCTTGCGATAAAGCGCACGAACAGAGCCTTGAAAAACAACCAACCGAAATATCCGAAGAATTTACTTCGGTTTTTTTATTCTAAAATCCTGAAAATCGGATATTGATTTACTGTTCCTTCGTAATATTCCGAATTTTTATAAATCCATTCTAGTTGCGCTTTTCCATCGGAAGCAAAATTAGGTTCAGCCAATTTTTTAATTTCAAAAGAGGTCCGCAAAACCTGGCTTTTCTTTAATAAATCTGATGCGGTATCCTCAAAAACATAATCAGAATAATATTCTTTCTGCGAAAGAATTCCATCAAAGAAGTTCCAATTGAAGAAAGAATCTGTGGCTTCTGGTTCCAAAGTTTCCAACAAAAATTTTATACCATTTTGTTTGGTTGAAATGATGAAATCTCCTTTATTTAATTTTTTATTTTCAAATTTTGATGAAATTTTGGTTCCGAAATGCAAATAATGTCCTTCATAAGGATTTTTCACCGTTTGGAAATCGGCAATTTTATAGACTTGAACTTTCAACAAAGAATCAGATTTCAAAGCAGTCATTTTTATTTGATTTCTTTTCAAAGTTTCGATGACTTTTTGCTCAGATTTTGGAATAATATAATAATTCGGAATGGTAATTTCAGCAGTCGGAATATAAGAGTCATAGAATTTTACTTTTCTATTGAAAGGTTTATTTCTGTCGTAAAAAAGTCTTGGTTTCCCTGAAATATCACTTGGTTTTTGTCCGGCTTCAAATCCTTTGAAATCTATTAATTTATATTTTGTGCTGTCTAATTTCCATTGGATGGCGTATTTTAATTTTGGCTGATATTGTGCCAAATTTTCATTCATTTTCGTTTTAATTTCTGCAAAATTTTTATCTACAAAATCTATGGAACTTCTCATATATTCATAAGTAGCCAAAACTCGTGAAGCATAATTTTTCAGCATATGTGTTTCTGCGACTGTTCCCGAAACATTGAAAAGCGAGGTGTAACCTGTCGCATATCTTGGCGAATCCATAAAAGTAGGGAAACCTTCGTCTGAAGAATCGCCGTGAATATTGACATAAGGTGTACAAAGAATGCCCAATTTTTCAACATTTTTGATTATTTCGGGTTGCATTTTTTGGTTGAAATAATCTCCCAAAGTTTTGCCCAATCGTTCTCGATTGGTGGAAATATACGTAAATGTGTACTGATAATCTGCACCGTTACTCACGTGATTATCAATAAAATAAATCGGTTTGTAGAGCTGAAAAATTTCTTGAAAACTTTTTGCGTTTTCAGTATCATTTTTAATGAAATCACGATTCAAATCAAAATTTCGAGCATTGCCACGAAATCCGTATTCTTCTGGTCCGTTTTGGTTGGCTCTGCTGAATTTCCCACGATGCAACATTCCTGAAATATTGTAACATTCAATCACCACGATTTTGGTGTTTTGTGGTGCTTTTATTTTTCCCATCGCCAAATCGCGCATCAACATCATCGTTGCATCAATACCGTCACTTTCACCAGGATGAATCCCGTTGTTGATAAGAATTGAAGGCGCATTTTTATTTGCAGAGTTGTTAAAAATCACCACTTTTATAGGTTCGCCATTGTCATCTTGTCCAAAATTTTCAATGGAAATACTTTCAAAATTCTTATCTAATTCATCGTAAAATTGTAGCATTTCGTTATAAGATGCTGATTGATTTCCGTTGCCTTTTTCGAAGGGAGTTTTGAAATTTTGTGCAGAAGAAAATATGGTATAAAAGAGAAAAATCAGGGTAAGTTTGTTCATTAATTTAAAGTTTTCACGAATTTATGGAAATTTTCAAATTGTTTTTGAAATAAAAAAAATCCACAGAATTTTCTGTGGATTTTGTATTTTTTGAACGCGCCAAAAGCGGCGTTCCTACGTATTAGTCATTCAGTTTCAACACCGCCATAAATGCAGATTGAGGAACTTCTACACGACCAATTTGCTTCATTTTTTTCTTACCTTCTTTTTGTTTTTCTAGGAGTTTCCGTTTTCTGGAAATATCACCACCATAACATTTTGCGGTAACGTCTTTTCTGAGGGCTTTCACGTTTTCACGGGCAATTACTTTTGCACCAAGTGCTGCCTGAATTGCGATGTCAAATTGTTGTCTCGGTATGAGTTCTCTCAATTTTTCGCACATTCTTTTGCCAATGTAATAAGCGTTGCTGTCGTGAATAAGCGAAGAAAGTGCATCAACCATATCACCATTAATCAAAATATCCATTTTCACTAATTTCGAAGCTCGGAAACCAATCGGATGGTAATCAAAACTAGCGTAACCTTTAGAAATAGATTTCAAACGATCATAAAAATCAAAAACCACTTCTGATAAAGGCATATTAAAAGCCAATTCTACCCTATCTGAAGTTAGGTAAGATTGATTGACGATTTCGCCACGTTTTTCTATACAAAGCGTCATTACAGAACCCACAAAATCAGATTTGGTAATGATGGTTGCTTTTATATAAGGCTCTTCTACTCGATCCATTCCTGCAGGATCAGGTAATTCAGATGGATTATTGATGAGAATGGCAGTTTCTGGTTTTTTTTTGGTGTAACCAAGATAAGAAACGTTGGGAACGGTAGTAATCACATTCATATTGAACTCTCTATCAAGACGTTCCTGAACAATTTCCATATGAAGCATTCCTAAAAATCCGCAACGGAAACCAAAACCAAGTGCTGCAGAACTTTCTGGCTCGAATACCAAAGAAGCATCATTCAATCGTAGTTTTTCTAATGAAAACCGCAATTCTTCAAAATCTTCAGATTCTATAGGATAAATTCCTGCGAAAACCATTGGTTTTACATCTTCGAAACCATCAATTGCATCTGTTGCAGGATTTACCATAGAAGTGATGGTGTCACCAACTTTTACTTCTCTTGCGTCTTTAATCCCAGAAATAATATAACCAACATCTCCACAATGTATCACAGATTTTGGAGCTTGTTTCAATTTTAGGGTACCAACTTCATCTGCTTCATAGACATTGTTGGTTGCCATAAATTTCACTTTTTCGCCTTTAGAAATTTTTCCGTTGACTACTTTGAAATAGGCTTCAATCCCACGAAAAGGATTATAAACCGAATCGAAAACCAAAGCTTGAAGTGGTGCATTTTCATCACCAACTGGAGCTGGAATTCTCTTTACAATTTCCTTCAATAATTCGTGAACACCTTCTCCTGTTTTACCTGAAACACGCAAAACATCTTCTGGTTTACAACCAAGAAGTGTAACAATTTCGTCGGTTACTTCTTCTGGATTTGCAGAAGGAAGGTCAATTTTATTGAGAATTGGGATAATTTCTAAATCGTTTTCCAGCGCTAAATACAGGTTAGAAATCGTTTGAGCTTGAATACTTTGTGCTGCATCTACAATTAATAAAGCACCTTCGCAAGCTGCGATGGAACGAGAAACTTCGTAAGAAAAATCTACGTGACCAGGAGTATCAATAAGGTTCAAGATATATTTTTCACCGTCTAATTCGTAATCCATCTGAATTGCGTGAGATTTTATGGTAATTCCCCGTTCTTTCTCGAGGTCCATATCATCTAAAGTTTGTGCTTGCAATTCGCGCGAAGTTACAGTATTGGTGTACTCTAATAATCGATCTGCAAGTGTTGATTTGCCGTGATCGATATGAGCAATGATGCAAAAATTTCTAATATTCTTCATTAAGATTTTTGATAGTTTGCAAATTTAGTACTTTTTGCCGGATATTTTTTTCGTCAACCATAGATTGATTCACAAAAAAATTAAAAAGACCTTTACTAAAAATATTGCAAAGGTCTTTATGTTATTTAATTAAAAATATTTCTTTTAAATTCTATCTGAAACGTGGTTGCGGATTTCCCGAATTATTTCTAGGAGAACTGTTATTTGGTCTTGCCGTGTTTCCTGAACCAGATTCTTCTAGTTTTGGTCTAGACATTCCACCATTTCTTGGTGAATTGTTGTTGCCATTGTTTGGTGGTGTTGGAAAGCCGTTTCTCATATGGTTATTTTGTCTTGCCATATTGTCGTCTTCGGTATCATCTGCTTCAAAACGTCTTTTTCTGGGGTTATTTTCATCCTGCATTCTTTTGGTCATCATTTTATCACGCATCATTCCCTCATTTTGAAACATTTTCAGGATTTGTTGCGGTTTCAAAAATTTTTGAAATTTTTCGGCATATTTTCTTCTATTGTCGAGTAGTAACTGTCCCACTTCAAAACTCTGCATCAGTTGTGCATTAGCTTCTGCATCAGAAAGATGGTCGTAATCTTTGCTTATTTGGAAACGGCTTTTTATAGCTTTTTGGCTTTCTTGGTACTCATTGTACAACTGTCGAAATTCTTCTTGATTGTTTTCTGGTACGTCTAAATCATCCACCAAAAGATTTTCGCGGAATTGTTTCAATAAATTTACTTTCTCATCTGGTGACATTTTATTGATGAGTTCCTTTCTTTCATCTGGATTCATATTTCGCCAATCAGAATAAGTTTTCTGTGCCGAAAAAAATTGAATGGTGAAAACCGCCACGAAACTCAAAAATAGGGTTAAACTTTTCATTTTGTAGTTATTTTTCTTTGGAAATTAGTTATATAAGTCCAGATATACGTCTTGTTCAGTATTTTTACTAATCGCAATTATTTCATCTGAATTGAAAGAAGCCAAAACCTGCTCAACCGAAACTTCTTTTTCCTCTTTTTTGGCAAATATTGCTGGTTTTGTGTTAGCAGCAATCGTTTTTTCTATATTGGTAGAAGTCGATTTCGGAGCACGGTATTCTTGGTCTATGATAATTTTTTCTTGTGAACTTTCGTTTGGAATGTTTTCCGCGATTTTTTCTACAGGTTCTATATTGTTATTAGTTGTAATTGCTGGAGATGTATTAATTTTCTCAGTTGGTGTTTGTGCAATAGATTGTTGATTACTAACCTTAGTAGAATTATTAATGAAAAACACCAAACCGAACAATAATGCAATTGCTGCTGCTGCATAATACACCCAATTCATCGCAAAAATTTTGGTTTGTTTTTGGGGAGCTACTTTTTGCAAAACATTTCTTTGCATTTCATCAAAAAAATGATCAGGAGTTTTGTAACTATTTTGTCTGGCTAATTTTTCTATATCTATATTTTTCATCTGTCTCGTTTTTAGTTGTTTTCGCAGGTCAGATGCAACCTGATATTCTTCTCCGTCAATTTATTCTTCAAAATTATCTTTTATATAATCTTCTATTTTCTGTTTAGCATAATGATAGTTGGTTTTCAAGGTTCCAACCGACATATCTAAAATTTTGCTCATTTCTTCGTACGGTAAATCATCATAATACCTCATCGTGAATACCGCTTTTTGCTTTTCTGGCAGTGTCTGAATCGCTTTTTGCAACATCAGTTGAATTTCATCTGCATCATTACTTACATTATCTGCTACCAAATTTTGCAAATAGATTTCGGCATCTTCATCGGATTTTTGCATTTTCTTCATCTTGTTGAGTTGCTGCAAACTTTCGTTGGTAGCAATTCGGTACAGCCAAGTGTACAATTGACTATCTTGTTTGAACTGGTGAAAATTCTGGTACACTTTTATAAAAGTGTCCTGCAAAATATCCTGCGCCAAATCGTGATCTACAATTAATCTTCTGATATGCCAATACAATTTACTTTGGTACGCATCCATCATCGCACGAAGACCTTTCTCCTGCGTTCTTTCGTTCTGCATCAGACTTATAATTTCTTCGTCTTTGATCTTCATTGGATGCTTTCGTTATTTTTGATGATAAAAATAGCAAAAAGTTAAATTGTTTTTTTAAAATTTTGGAAAACTTGATTACAATCAAGATTTATTTCACCATACAAATATACCTTTGATTTCATTAAATATCAAAAATCATGAAAATCTTACTTTTTTTATTGATGATGATGAGCTTAACAAGTTGTTATTCTTACCGTTTTGTAGACAAAGCAAGCGCAAGTTTAGAACCGAACAAAACCTATCGATTGCAAATTGGCGAAAAACGTCTGAAAGTAAAAAACCTACAACTGGAAAACGGAAATTTTGTTTTCACAAAAGACCATTTGCAACAATCTGTACTACAAGATCGTGTAATTTTGATTGAAGAAAGACAGTTTTCTTATTTGAAAACCATCGGTTTAATTGTAGGAATTGTAACAGTAGTTTCTGCTGCTGCTATTTTGGTTGCGTTGAGTAACTTTCGTCTGGATTTTAGCAATTTCAATTTCCAAATGCCACCTTAGATTTGCTATCTTTGTGGTATGAAAATCGCACTAATTGGCTCCGGAAATGTTGCCTATCATTTAGCAAAAGCATTTGCACAAAACAATATTGAGGTGTCTCAACTTTTTGGTAGAAATTCTGAAAATTTGAACGCAATTTCAGAAATCACTAATATTCCCTTTTCTACCGAAAATCTTGAAGATGCTGATTTCTATCTTATTTGTGTGAATGATTCTGCGATTGCAGAAGTTTCTTCGTTAATAAAGAAAGAAAATTGTTTGGTTGCACATACTTCTGGTTCTTTGCCAAAAGAAATTCTGCAAGGTAACTACAGAAAAGCTGTGTTTTATCCGTTGCAAACTTTTTCTAAAGACAAAGATTTGACGTACGATGACATTCCGTTTTTTGTAGAAGCAGAAAACAAAACCGACGAAGATTTTCTGAAAAATTTGGCTGAAAAAATTTCTAAAAAGGTGATGATTTCCGATTACGAAAAACGGAAATACATACATCTAACCGCAGTTTTTGCGTGCAATTTTGTGAATCACCTCTATACAAGGGCCAAAGAAATTTCGGATTCGCAGAACATTCCGTTCCATTATTTTTTACCTTTAATTGATGAAACTACCCAAAAAATTCACGAAATAGAACCAAAATTGGCTCAAACAGGACCTGCGATCAGAAATGATGAGCGAGTTTTGGAGTTGCACGAACAACTCCTACAAGACGATGAATTGCTGAAAATCTATAAAACAATGAATGAATCCATCAATAAAATGTACAAAAAATAGAAATATATACAACCACAAAAGCAACAAAAGAATATTGCTGTTTTAAGAAATACAAAAGGATAAAAAAGGAAGAAAATCAAAGATTTTCAACTTAAAATCCAATGAATTTAAGGGTTTTGTGTTGTATAATTGATTTCATTTAAAATTTGAAAATAAAAAAGTATCTGTTTTGTATCTTTTCTTCGATTTGTACTAACTACTTATTTTTGTATAGATTTTTTGTAACATTTTGACACTTTATAAAACTAATTAAGAAAATAATTAAAAATGAAGAAAATATTTACATTGTCTGTTCTTTTGGTAACACTTGTACTAAATGCACAAGTTACCGCAAACCGATTTTTCTATGAATTGACTTTCAAACCAAAAAAAGATTCTACAAAATTAGATAAAGTGATGACGATTTTAGATGTTACTAAAGACAAATCTATTTATCAGGATTTTACGATTCCTGCTCAAGATTCTATCATAAAAGTAGGAGTAGAAGCTATGGAAAAATCTGGCGTTTGGAAAGACCTTATGAAATCTATAAAATTGCCAAAATTCTCTTATAAAATTGAGAAATCTTACCCAAATATGAAGGTGACCTATTCTGATAGAATTAGTAGAAAAATTTTGGGTTATGATGAAGAAGAGGTTTTTGTTTGGAAAATTTTGAACGAAAAAGAAAAAATCAGCACCTATAACACACAAAAAGCAACGACTGAATTTGGTGGTAGAAAATGGACAGCTTGGTTTACAACTGATGTTCCGTTGACAGATGGTCCTTACAAATTTTCGGGATTACCTGGTTTAATCGTGAAAATAGAAGACGATGGACAAAACTATTCTTGGGTTTTGAAAGGAAACAAAAAAGTAGATAACTATTCAGAAGATTCTGAAGCCGACAAAATAAATGCAAAATACGGAATGGGAAAAACGCCACTTTTGGTTACCCGAGAAAAATTTGAAAAAACAATGGATAATTTCAAAGCAGATCCTCTTGCAGAAGCACGACCTTATATGACACCCGAAAGAATGTCTATGAAATTGCCTGGTTCTGAAAAAACCTTTGGAGAAATGCTGAAAGACCAAGAGAAAATGGCAAAAGATTTCTTCGGTGCCAACAACAATCCTATAGAAATTCCCGCCAAGAAATAAAAAATTTCATTTTAACTAAGTTAATTGTATGATTGGGAGCGAAAATTTTCGTTTCCAATTTTTTTTATCAATAATTGCTTTGCTCCTTATTTAGATTAGATTTAAATAGCGTATATTTGCAATTCAAAATTTTGGTTTGAAGAATTCTATTTCCAACAAATTGTGCTGTTTCCCAAAAGAAGTGTCTGGTAAAATTACTGGATATGATAATGATGAGTTGCTAATGCCCAACAAAATTATAGAAATGGGACTTTTACCAGGTACAGACTTCAAAATCTTGTATCAAGCGCCTTTTCGTGGACCTTTATACATAGAATTCGGAGAAGAAAAAAGCAGAATAGCACTCCGTGAAGAAGAAGCACGCTATATTTTTGTACAGCCTTTAGAAAGCAATTTACAACATCTTTAAGCAAAATTATACCAAAATTTTGAAAATTAGTAGTACAACTTTCTACCGCTCTTTTTGGTAAAAAAATTCCTATGCAAGAAAGCATACCTCATAAAAAAATCCTTTTGGTAGGGAATCCAAACGTAGGGAAATCTACCGTTTTCAACTTGCTTTGTAACAAAAATCAGAAAACCGCCAATTATACTGGAGTTACGGTTGCAGCATATTCTGGAACCTATTTTTATAAAAATGAAACGGTTGAAGTAGTGGATTTGCCCGGTTCATACAGCATTTACCCAAGTTCTGAAGACGAAGCCATTTTTTCAAAATACCTGATTGCTGAAATCAAGCAATATTCTGGTGTAGTTTATATATTAGAAGCATTAAGCGTGAAGCGTGGTTTGCTCCTTTTTCAGCAAATTCAGGATTTAGGAATTCCTATTTTGTTGGTAGTCAATCAAATAGATCAAGCCAAAAAAAGAGGTGTAGACATTGATATTCAGAAACTTGCAAGTGAACTGAACGTAAAAGTAATTGCAACCAATGCCAAATTGGGAATCGGGATAGATGATTTGCGCGAAAGTATTTTTGAAAATGATTTTAAAACATCTGAACAATGTTCTTTTGAAATTCCGTTGGAACAAAAAGGATTGATTTTCAATATTTTATCAAATTCGTCTGAAAAAAATCAATATAAAATCTGGACTTTGCTTTCTTCCGACAATTATCTCGGAAATCTACAAAGCATTAATGAACAATTAAATAGTGAAGTTAAATGTTTGGTTCCGAAAAGGTTACAAACACAAGAAACCATCAGAAGATACCAACAAATCGATAAAATTGTATCGAAAGTGGTCGCAAAAAAACAGCAGTTCAAGGAATTACTTACCGAAAAATTAGATCGTGTTTTGGTACACAAATTTTGGGGTTATTTTATTTTTGCAATCATACTTCTAACGATATTTCAACTCGTTTTTTATCTCGCTGTTTATCCTATGGATTGGATTGACGGTTTTTTCATTTGGTTTTCAAATTTTACAAAAGAAAATCTTCCAAATGGACCAATTAATTCTCTTATTTCAAACGGAATTATTCCTGGAATTGGAGGGATTATGGTTTTTGCGCCACAAATCGGGATTTTATTGTATTTTCTCTATTTATTAGAAGATTCTGGCTATATGTCGAGAGTTATTTTCTTGATGGACAGAATGTTACGACCATTTGGTTTAAACGGAAAAAGTATTGTTCCGCTCGTTTCAGGAACTGCGTGTGCAATTCCCGCAATTATGTCGACGCGAAATATTGAAAACACCAAAGAAAGATTGATTACCATTTTGGTAACGCCTTTTATCACGTGTTCTGCGAGACTTCCTGTTTATAGCATTATCATTGGATTGGTCGTTCCTGACCGATTTTTTATGGGAATTGGTTATAAAGCATTGGCACTTTTGGGAATGTATTTCATAGGTTTTGCAACATCTTTATTGGCATCATTTATTTTGAAAAAAATAATTCCAAACACTGGGAAAACTTTTTTGGTAATGGATTTACCAACGTATAAAATGCCACTTTTCAGTTATGATTTCAAATTAGTTTTAGGCAAAGTTTGGGAATTTATTACAGGTGCAGGAAAAATAATTTTCATAGTCAGCATTATTATTTGGGTTTTGAGTTATTTCGGACCAAAAACAGAAACCAATCAGTTGGTTTCTACCGATGTTAAGTTAGAAAATTCGTATCTTGCGATTATGGGAAAAAGTATCGAGCCCGCAATTCAACCTCTTGGTTATGATTGGAAAATGGGAGTTGGAATTCTCACCAGTTTTGTGGCGCGAGAAGTGTTTGTTGGCACAATGTCAACGCTTTATAGTCTCGATAACAACGCTCCCGAAACGAAAGTGATCGACAAAATGAGAAACGATGTGAAAGCAAATGGTGAAAAAGTTTTCAGTTTTGCAACCGGAATTTCCATTTTGATGTATTATGCTTTTGCGTTGCAATGCATTTCTACCATCGCCGTAGTTTACCGCGAAACAAAATCGTGGAAATGGACTGCAATTCAATTGGTTGCAATGTCTGCATTGGCCTATTTTGTGGCTATGTTTGTGTATCAAATTTTCAAATAATTGAAAATGGAGGGTTGAAAATTTTTAATTTGAAATTCTAAACTCGTAAATCGTAATTCAAAATGAATTCTCTAGGCATTCAATATATCATCCTCGCATTGGTTTTTGCTTTTGCGTGTTATTCTATATTTCGATTTTTTAAAAAGAATTTTGGAGCTAAAAAATTTAATTCTAAAGATTCAAATTGCGACAAAAATTGCGGATGTTCCTGATTTATAGTAATTCTAATTTTTGTATTTTCGTTCAAAATATTAGAATTTATGAAAAACAGATTGTTTCTCCTTTTTGGTTTATTTGGTTTGGTAATAAATGGTCAAGTAAAAAAAATGTGCTTTAATCCGAATTGGATAGAAATAGATTGTTCCGAAAAATATTCCTTTTATAGATTGCTTCCTGACTATTTTGAAGGTAAGGAAACCATAAAAGTACTCGATTATTATGCTAATGGTGTTTTACAAATGGAAGGTTCGTTTTTAGATACAAGTTTCCTTAAAAGAATGGGAGAATTTAAATATTATAATGAAAACGGCACCTTATCTTTGATTGAAAACTACTCAAAATCTTCAAATCTTATGGGAGATTACAAAAAATACTATCCAAATGGTAAATTGAACTACGAAGGATTTTATAAAACAGAAGGTGGTGATTTAATAATTCTAAATTTTTGGGATGAAAAAGGTAACCAAACCATAAAAGACGGAAACGGAAGTTACTTTTCTAAGAAAGAAGACGGGTCTTTTATAAAAGGGAGATTAAAAAATTGTTTAAATGTTGGGATTTGGGAAGGCTACGACGCTGAGATGAAATTAAATTACACCGAAATTTATGAACAAAACAAATTGATTAAAGGAACAAGCATAGACACTAATAACAATAAATTTGCATACACAGAAAAATATATTGATTTTATTGCAATTAAAGGAATTAATGATATTAGAAAATTTTTAATAGATAGGATTTCTGTGCCAAGAAGACTGTTAAAAATATCAGACACCTTAAAAACGACACTTAAAATTCATATTGATGATAGTGGTAAGATAAATCAAGTAGATGTCGTTAAGCCAATAGAAACAAATTTTGACGAACAGGTTGTAAAAACTGTTAAAAAATATGATGGTGGTTTTGTTCCTGCAAAAAAATTAGGAAAGAACTATAAAGCGACCCTAGTTTTACCAATTACAATTAGTTTTGAATAGAACTTCTAATTACTAATAATTCCAAAGATTTTGATATTCATCAATTCCTCTTTGTAAATTCCGTAAATTTGCAGAAATTTCAAACCTCAAATTTTTAAATTAAAAAATGTCTTTAATAAAAAGTATCTCCGGAATTCGCGGAACAATTGGCGGAAAAGTAAACGATAATCTTACACCTCTTGATGTGGTCAAATTTACTTCTGCATTCGGAACTTGGCTTCAAAATAACAACAATAAAAAAGACCTTACTTTGGTAATTGGTCGCGACGCCAGAATTTCAGGCGGAATGGTGAACTCTTTGGTTTGCGCCACTTTGCAAGGTTTGGGAATCAATGTAATTGATTTAGGACTTTCTACCACACCAACTGTGGAAGTGATGGTTACCGAAATGAAAGCAGATGGTGGAATTATCCTAACTGCATCTCACAATCCGAAACAATGGAATGCACTAAAATTATTAAACGAAAAAGGAGAATTCATCAATGGTGAAAACGGTGCAGATGTTTTGAAATTGGCGGAAAACGAAGATTTCAATTATGCAGAAGTGGACAATTTGGGAAAATATGAAACCCGAAATGATGCTTTTGATATTCATATCAAAAAAATATTGGATTTGCCAATGGTAGATGCAGAAACCATAAAATCTAAAAATTTTAAAGTAGTTTTAGATGCCGTAAATTCTACGGGTGGAATTTCTATTCCACCACTTTTGGAAAAATTGGGTTGCGAAGTTGTAAAATTGTATTGCGAACCAAACGGACAATTTCCGCACAATCCAGAGCCATTGAAAGAACATTTGGGAGATATTTGCGCTTTGGTGAAAGCTGAAAAAGCAGATTTTGGAATTGTTGTAGATCCTGATGTGGACAGATTGGCTTTAATCGATGAAAATGGCGAAATGTTTGGAGAAGAATATACTTTGGTTGCAGTTGCCGATTATTTGTTGAGACACCAAAAAGGTGTTGCGATTTCTAATCTCAGTTCAAGTCGTGCTTTGCGTGATGTTGCAAAATCGCTTGATTCTGAATATTTTGCAAGCGCAGTTGGTGAAGTGAATGTGGTAACATTAATGAAAGAAAAAAACGCCGTAATTGGTGGTGAAGGAAACGGTGGAATCATTTATCCTGATTTGCATTAT
Organism: uncultured Flavobacteriales bacterium; assembly: GCA_937876095.1. Classification (GTDB taxonomy): domain Bacteria; phylum Bacteroidota; class Bacteroidia; order Flavobacteriales; family Weeksellaceae; genus CALFIE01. The sequence goes on from CALFIE010000099.1 coordinate 15,769, forward strand.
GGTAGAGATTCTTTGGTGGGAGTTGCCTTGTTTTTGACGCATTTGGCAAAAGAAAACAAGTCGGTTTCCGAGCTCAGAAAAACCTATCCTGCGTATTTTATGGGCAAGAAAAAAATTGAATTAACCCCGGAAATTGATGTTGATTCACTTTTAACTAAAATGCAAAAGGAGTATCAAAACGAAGAAATTTCTACGATTGATGGTGTGAAAATAGATTTCCCGGAAAATTGGGTACATTTAAGAAAATCGAACACCGAACCAATTATCAGGATTTATACCGAAGCCAAATCTCAAGAAGAAGCCGATAAATTGGCAGATGATATGATTGCTAAAATTAAAAGTTTGATTTAGTTTTTTTTATTAAAATAAAGAATACCCTAAAATTACTGATGAATTTTTGAAGACTGAATTAGTTGAAGATCCATTAATTAATGATTTATTTGTGGAAACCCTCCCTTCAATTGAAAATCTACCATATTTATAACCGACACCAAAAAAAACTTGATCAAAAGCAGATGTTTTACCAATTTCATTATAGCTTACCTCTATTCCATCAAGATTTAAACTAATTTTTTCGTCCCCAATATTAAAGCTAAAAGCATTTATCTGTGTATTTAGAAAGAATTTTGACTTATCATTTACAAACAAATAATATCTCATACCAATTGGTACATCTATAAATCTATAATCAACTTTTGTATAGTATTTATTATATTCAGATATATTTGTGTTATCATAGGAGCCAGAAATTTTACTATAATTTAACTCCATAATTGCAGACCATTTGTTTTTATTTATCGGCAATATAACCTCCAATTCAACTCCTAATCTTGGAGATGTTTCTTCAAAATAGCTATTTCTTTCGCTTCTTGAGGAAATAACATCTAATTTCAAAAATGAAAATCCTATTCTTGGAGTTAATTCAAATTTGATTTTGTTTTTCTTTATTGGAACATTATTATAATCACTAAAGATTTTTATTAAATCTGTGGTATTATAACCTGTAATTTCAACAAGCTTTTTTGAGCTTTCTTTGTCTTCGAACAATTTATTTAATTGCTCTTTATAATCTTCGTTTGTGCCTATCAGATTTACTTTTCCTTCAATATTATATTTTTTGAAAATAAGTGGTGTAATTTCGTTTGTGTAATCTTGATAATAAAATCTAACTTCACCTTTTTCTCGATAAGACCAAAGAGATTTATTCCCAGGAACTAATTCTTTTAAAAAAACAGACTTGTTTTCCCAAATTGGCTGATTATTGTTGGTATAACCATCTATATTAGATGAAGAAACATCTACTTTTCCATTGTACCTAACAAATTTTGAACCATCTGCAAATCCAAATTCAGACAAATTATTGGGATTTCCTACTAGCGCAGGTTCATTTTCTTGAATTTTGTAAGATATTTCAGTGGGACTAAGATCCCAATCCCAATTTTTTATTAACACATTCTTTTTTTCACCTTTGTTATTAATAATATAGCCCTTTTCATATTTTATTTGTGAGAAAAGACTAATAAAACTAAATAAAGTAAAAATTATACTAAGAATTCTCATTGTTTTTTGTTTTTATATTAGCAAAAATATGAAAATTAAAAACAAAATCACGATATTTGTACAATAATTAATCTATTTAATTGGAAGAATTTTTTGACAATGAACTCGTAAAAAAGTTCGAAGAAATGATAGAAAATAATGATGAATTGTACTTCGAAACCGAAGAGTACGAGGAAATCATCATTCATTATTTAGAATTAGGCGACATTACCTATGCAGAATTGGCGGTCAATTTTGCTATGAAAATACACCCGAATTCCAACGAAATAAAAATTAAAAAATTAGAAGTCTTGTTGGAGCTTGAAAATTACATTCAGGCTAAAAATCTGATCTACGAATTGCAAGAATCATGTACCACAAACACCGATTTTTTGGTGTGTTGTGCAAAATATTACTCTAATCTGGGGAACTCCAAAAAAGCTATCGAATTGTGCGAAAGTGCATTGGAACTAGAAGAGGAAGAAAATTTCTTACACAATTTCATTGCAGATGAATACACGAATCTAGAAGACCCTTTCAATGCGCTGAAACACTACAAGTTAGCACTGAATTTCGATTTTCAAGATGATTATGCTTTGGAAAACGTGATGCTCTGCTACAACAAACTGAAAAAAAGTGATGAAGCTATTGACTTTCTGAACACTTACCTAGATAAATTCCCTTTTTCAGAAACAGCTTGGTATGAGTACGGACAGTTTTATTTTGCTAAAAAAAATTATGAGGAAGCAATTCGCGGATTTGATTATCTTTTAGCAATCAACTCGCAATCAGTTGGTGTCTATGCAAATAAAGCTTCTTGCTACGAAGCAATGCAACAATGGCATAAAGCGATTGCTGTGTACGAAGAAATGCTGGAATTAGAGTATACCAAAGCATTTACATACTACAAAATAGGTCTCTGCTACAAAGTAAATAAGCAATTGATTCCTGCCCTCAATTTTTTCCAAAAATCGTTGAGAGAAGATCCTCAGTTTTATCTTTCTATGATGGAACAAAGTCATATTTACGAAGAAATGGGTAGTATGAAAGAAGCTTTGCATTTCGCTATAGAAGCGGTTTCTCTGAATGAGAATAATTTAGATTATCTCAAAAGATTGGCATTTCTGTACATAGATTCTGGTAAGTTCGAAGAAAGTTTGCAAAGTTTAAAAAAACTCATAGATTACGAACCCAATAGATTTTATAATTGGTACGCCTATTCAGAAGTTCTGATGTTGATTGGTGAATACAGCGACTCCATCGAAATTTTGAATCGTGCCGTGAAATCTCATCACAGAGCAGAATTGTATTATCAGTTAAGTAATTGCTATTTGCATTTGCAAAATACTAAAGAAGGGAGAAAAATGCTGGAAAAAGCTTTGGAATTAGACCCTAATTTATTAGAAGATATGCAACAGAAATATCCTTTCATAAAAGATGAAGCCAAAAAAGTGAAGGCTAAAAAGAAGTAAGTTAACACAAAAGAAATAATCGAAATAATCAAAAGTTAATTTCGTTTTTCGACCATTTTTGGTGATTTTCGCAGAAAAAGCAGTCCCAAAAATATAATTACACCACCGAAACTCTGCATCAAGGTGATTTTTTCGCCGTCTAAAAGTCCCCAAAAAACCGCAACTATAGGCATAAGCAATGTAACAGTAGAAGCAAAAATTGCAGAAGAAACGTGCAGAAGTCTGTAATTCAGCATCATTGCAAAACCTGTCCCAAAACCTGCAAGCATAGAAACGAAGCCCAAACCAACCAATTGGTCGTGAGAAAATTGAAAATCTCTGAAAAATCCCGAAAATAGTAATGTAATTAAAGATGGAAAAAATAATGCAAAACCAAAGACATAAGCAGACAGTAATTTTGGTTGAAGATTTGCGAGTTTTTTCTTTACCATTAATGAATTAATGGCATACAAAAGTGTTGCCAACAAGAGGAGCAAAATTGGGATTAATTTCAAATCGCCACTTTCTCCTTTTCCCAAAGTAAGAATACAAACGCCAACGAAACTGATGATAATCCCAATAATTTGGTTTTTGGTAGTGTCTTTTTTCCAAAATAGTAAGGTGAGCACAATAATAAATATAGGAACCATAGAATTAATGATTCCTGCAATGCTACTGCTAATCTTGGTTTCAGCCATCGGAAAAAGAAACATCGGAATGAAATTCCCGGTAATTCCCGACAAAAAAATCCAAATAAAGTGTTTTTTTGGAATTTTTCTAATGTTCAAAATTGCATATGGCAATAGCATAAGTGATGCGATGAAAACTCTAAGCGCACCGACTTCTATTGGATGATAATAGAGTAAAGATTTTTTAATTAAAATAAAAGAGGAACCCCAAATTAAGGTCAATACAAGGAGTAATACCCATTTTTCTTTTTCAGGATTCATCGCGGTTTTTATATAAAATTTCTAAATAGTCTTTTTTAGGAATCATTCTGGCTCCTAAAGATTCCAAATGCTCGGTATGTACCTGACAATCTATCAAAGAAAAGCGATTTATATATTTCTGAACAAAATAGATAAAGCCTGCTTTAGAAGCATTACTGACATTGGAAAACATACTTTCTCCACAAAAAACATCTCCAACCAAAACGCCGTACAAACCACCAACCAATTCTTGGTCTTGCCAAATTTCAATACTTTTGGCTTTTCCTGCCCTTTGCAAAACAGAAAACGAATCAACCAACTCAGGAGAAATCCAAGTACCATTTTGATCTCTTCGATTGATGGCTGCGCAAGATTCCATTACTTCTCGAAAACAAGTGTCTTCTGAAAACGAAAATTGATTTCTATCCATAATTTTTTTCATACTTTTAGAAATCCGAAGTTCATTAGGAAACAATACAAATCTTGGGTTTGGACACCACCAAAGAATTTCTTCGCCAGGATTATACCACGGGAAAATTCCCAATTTGTAAGCCAACCACAATCTATTTGGTTGTAAATCCCCACCAATTGCTATAATGTCATTTTCTGGATCATAGCAACTTGGATCTGGAAATGAAATGATTTTGGGGTCTAATTCAAACATATCACAAAAATTAAATCCTACTCACAACAAAGTAGGATTTATGATGGATGAAATATGATCTATTAAAACGGCAAATCATCGTCTTCGCTGTCAAAAACGTTGGATTTAGATGTTTCAGGTTCTTGAGCCGGAACAGAATTTTTCGCTTGTACTGGCTCATTGAAGTCGTTACTTGCTTCAGTTTTTTCAATTCTCCAACCTGTGATTGAGTTGAAGTATTTAACTTCACCTTGCGGCGAAGTCCATTCTCTCCCTCTAATATTGATGCTAACCTTTACTCTGTCACCAACTTTGTAGCTATTCAGTAAATCTGCCTTCTCAGACAAAAACTCTAAATTAATTGGTTGTGGGTATTGTTCTTCGGTATTTAGAACCATTTCTCTCTTTTGGAAACCACTAGGGAAAGTAAGTAGTTCAGAGATTCTTTTAATTGTGCCTTGTAATTCCATTTGATTTCTTTGAATGGGTAAATTTAAGAATTTTCAAATTAAAATAATAATTAATATAAAATTAAGAATAAAATTATTTAAAAAAAATAGCAAATAAGTTATTGATATTTAATGAATTATAAAAAAAATAAAGAGTTTTTGTATAGTTTTTGTATAGTTAATTTTAAATCAAATTAATTCAACTATAACGTTTTCATGGTCTAAAAAACAATATAAATTTTATGAAATTAGATATAAAAGTAGATTACAAGAAAGTATAAATTAATGAAGTAATAAAACAATAAAACCACTTCTATTGAAGTGGTTTTATTGTTGTGGGCGATGAGGGGTTCGAACCCCCGACCCCCTCGGTGTAAACGAGGTGCTCTGAACCAGCTGAGCTAATCGCCCTAATACATACGTTACATTGCTGTAATGCGAATGCAAATATAAGTCGGATTTTTATTTTTGCAAATAAATTATACTAAAAAAGCATAAATATTTTTTAATATTCTAATAATCAGCCGTCTTGGTCTTATATTACTTCGGCTACAACAAAAGTACTCCCGCCAATATAGATAAAATCATTTGCCGTACTATGACTAATGGCTGCTTTTTTTGCCAATTTTACAGAAGTATATGTTTTACCTTTCAGACCATAGGTTGCCGCAGTTGATTGTAATAAAGAGGCGTCTAAACCGCGTTCTATAGCTGGTTTACAAAAATAATAGGTTGCATCAGTAGGAAATAAAGGTAATATACTACCTAAGTCCTTATCATTTACCACGCCTAAAACTATATGCAAATTATCAAATTGCTCCTGTTTTATTTGTTGTATAACGAGTGCTAACCCTTGACTGTTATGTGCAGTGTCGCAAACTACTTTGGGTTTTTCTTGTATTATTTGCCAACGACCTTTTAAACCTGTAAGACTTACAACATTGGCAATTCCTTTTTTAATGTGGGTTTCTGTAAGGTTAAAATGCTTTTCTAACACGCGACAAGTAGCAACTACAGTTTGTTTGTTTTGATTTTGATAGTTTCCTTTTAATTCTGAAGGATAATCTACGTGTTCATTATCTTGTGCAAAGATAAGTGTTGCATTTTCTTGCATTGCTATAGCCTCAAAAACAGCCTTAGTTTCTTTTGTATATTCTCCTATAATTACCGGAACGTTTGGTTTAATAATACCTGCTTTTTCTCCAGCTATCGCTTCTAAGGTAGAGCCCAAAAACTGCATGTGATCAAATCCAATAGTGGTGATAACTGAAACTAAAGGTGTTATTATATTAGTAGAATCTAACCGACCACCCATGCCTACTTCAATAATGGCAACATCTACTTTTTGATCTGCAAAGTACTGAAAGGCTAGTCCAACAGTCATTTCAAAAAAACTTAGATTGTTTTCCGCAAAAAAGTCTTTGTTATTAGCCACAAAATTAACAACATATTTTTGACTAATAGGTTTGCCATTTAGGGTAATTCGTTCTCTAAAATCTTTTAAATGAGGTGAAGTGTATAATCCAACTTTATACCCTGCTTCCATTAAAATTGCAGCTAGCATGCTTGAAGTGGAGCCTTTTCCATTGGTTCCGCCTACATGAATGGTCTTGAATTTTGTATGAGGATTGCCCAAATGATTTGTAAGTGCCAATGTATTTGTCAAATCTTTTTTATAAGCTGCACCACCTACTTTTTGAAACATAGGTAATTGATTATAAAGCCATTCAAGTGTTTCTTTGTATGTCATAAATACATTGTTTTTAAAATTTATTTAGGTGCTAAATACTATTTTAATAAAATTTTAGTTTTAGTATTTATAGAAAAATGTATCTTTATTGCAAATTTGAATATAAATATTAACTTATTTTATGTTATGGTTGGATTTTTTTTACAAGCCACAGTTGATACGCTAGCACAAGTTACAAATCAAGCAGCCGAAGGGGCAACAAAAATAAATGCAGAAATATCTGTTTTAGAATTTATTTTTAAAGGTGGTTTTTTTCTTATTCCTATCGCTTTGTTGTTTGCCTATACGATTTATGTAATTGTTGAGCGCACATTATACATCAAAAGAACTACTAAAACAGATCATTTTTTAATCAAGGAAGTGCGCACCCATTTGAATAATGGAAATTTAGAATTAGCCATTGGTGCGGCTGAAAGAGAGAATAACGCAAACGCAAGAGTAGTGAGAGAAGGTATTATGACTATTGGGCGTCCTATTGCGGAGATAGAATCTAATATGGAGCGTCAGGCGCAAATTGAATTAGGTGAAATGGAAAAAAAATTAGGTCATTTAGGATTGATTGCAGGTATGGCTCCTACACTTGGTTTCGTGGGTACAATTAGCGGCGTAATTAAAATTTTCTATAGTATATCGATTACCGAAAATATAAGTATTGGTAATATTTCTGGCGGTTTATATGAAAAAATGATTTCTTCAGGAGCAGGTCTTATTGTTGGACTTTTTGCTTATGCGGGATACCATTTATTAAATGGAAAAATTGATCATTTTATGTTAAATGTTCAAAAACAAGTATTAGAATTTGTAAACATTATTCAAAGACCTAACCATGGCAATTAAAAGAAATAAACGTTTTCATGCCGAAGTACATGCTTCCTCTATGAGCGATATCATGTTCTTTTTGCTATTATTCTTTTTGATTATATCTACATTAGCAAATCCAAATGTAATTAAAATGACGTTGCCAAAATCGAAAACGAATGAAAAAACAAATAAGCAGCTCGTTAGTATTTCGGTTACAGAAGAAAAATTATACTACATAGATAAACAACAAGTGCCTTTTGAACAATTAGAAAAAGAGTTGTTGGCTAAAGTCGGGAATGATAAAGAACAAACGGTTGTAGTGCGTATTCCTTTTAATCTTCAAGTGCAAGATTTAGTAGATGTATTGCAAATCGGTGTGAAAAACAATATGAAATTTGTGATTGCTACGAATCCTAAATAATGTAGTTTTTGTCAATTTGAATTTGCCTCAGATTCTTTTTACCCAATCTTCACCGAAGTCATACTTAAAGATCCTGCAACAAACTTGTCATTAAATAGTTGTAATTCTTCACTTTTGTTTTTTAATCCTAACGTATACAATAAAGGTAAATAATGGTCTGGCGTTGGTATCGCTAAATTCCATGCTTGACTGTGATTTTGATAATTTAGTAGTGATTTAAAGTCTTCATTTAATAGGTAATTAGTAAAATCTGCATGGGCTTCTTTTGCCCAATCGTATCCGTGATTGTCTTTATTAAAATTTTGCCAATCTATTAATTGTAAATTATGGATGATATTACCACTTCCTATAATTAATATGCCTTTATTTCGTAGTACTTGTAATTTTTGAGCCAATTCAAAATGTTGCTCAGCGCTTAAACTATAGTCAATACTCATTTGAATTACGGGAACAGTTGCGTCAGGATATAAATGTTTAATTACACTCCATGCACCATGGTCTAATCCCCAATCGTGGTTTAATTCCACTGTTGTTGGAAGTACTAACTCTTTGGTTAATTGTGCCAATTCAGGAGATCCTTTCGCAGGATATTGTACAGCAAATAATTCTTTTGGAAAACCACCAAAATCATGAATCGTTTGTGGTGATTCCATGGCTGTAACTTTTGTGCCTTTGGTAAACCAGTGTGCAGAAATACATAATATAGCAGTTGGAGTAGGAATGGTTTTGGCTATGTTTCTAAAACCAGCAACAAATTCATTTTCTTCAATCGCATTCATAGGGCTTCCATGGCCTAAAAACAATACAGGCATTTTTTCTGTATTAGGTAAATGATCTTTGTAAGTGTATAATTGGTTTATGTTTTTCATCGCATAAAAAAGAGGTGCAAACCCCATTAATCCTAAAAATTGTTTTCTATTCATGAGGAATCAATTAAAGATAATTGATATTTGTATATACAAATGTATAAAATAAATTTCAATTACGTTTCTTTTATTGTTATTTTTGTAAAGAAGTTACTATCACAATTATATTTATGCTCTATAAAGTATTCATAAGACCCATATTATTTTGTTTTGATCCTGAAAAGGTGCATTATTTTACATTTTCAGTTTTACGTTTCATAAATAGAATACCGTTTGTTTCTAAAGTTTTTAATTCATTTTATCATTTTGAAGATAAAAGATTAGAAAAAGAAGTGTTTGGATTAAAATTTAAAAATCCAGTCGGTTTAGCAGCAGGATTTGATAAAGATGCAAAGTTATATAAAGAGTTAGCCCAACTTGGTTTTGGTTTTATTGAGATAGGAACCTTAACTCCAAAAGCACAAGAGGGAAATCCTAAAAAAAGACTATTTCGTTTGCAAGAAGATAACGGTATTATTAATAGAATGGGATTCAATAACGGTGGTGTTTTAGAAGCTGTAGAACGGTTAAAGAAAAATAATGGGCAAGTTTTGATTGGAGGAAACATTGGGAAAAATAAAGTCACACCAAATGAAAATGCTACCGATGATTACGTAATTTGTTTCGAAGCGTTATATGATTATGTAGATTATTTTGTAGTCAACGTAAGTTCGCCAAACACGCCTAATTTAAGAGAGTTACAAGAAAAAGAACCGTTGACAAAATTATTACAGACGTTGCAAGATTTGAATGATCAAAAAGCTGTTACCCTGAGCTTGTCGAATGGGAAACCAATTCTTTTAAAAATTGCTCCCGATTTAACAGATGAACAATTAGTAGATATTATTGATATAGTAAACGAAACGAACATTGCAGGTGTAATCGCAACCAACACCACTATTTCTCGTGACGGATTAACTTCTGAAAACAAGTTGGAAACTGGCGGATTATCTGGAAAGCCATTAACCAAACGCTCAACAGAAGTGATTAGATTTTTAGCTGAAAAAAGTAATCATGCCTTTCCAATTATTGGCGTAGGAGGAATACATTCGGCAGAAGATGCACTTGAAAAATTAAATGCGGGTGCGAGTTTAGTGCAATTATACACAGGTTTTATTTACGAAGGGCCGCAGTTAATTGCAGCTATTAATAAGAAAATATTGAAAACGCAATAATATTTCGCAACACAGATTAAAGAAATTTAAAATTTTATAAATATGAGTCTAAAAAAATATCTTTCCATAAAATTTATTGTTTATAATCTCTTTTTGCTAATGACAGTTTATGTGACGACTTTTATTTCAAGTGAGAGTAGAAATTTAAAAGAGAAAAATAAGATTTTATCACGTCAAAAAGAAAATTATGAAAGAATATTACAGTTGCCGGATGAAAATAAAAATGGTAAAAAATTATTTTATGATTCAATAAAGATGGATGATTCTTTGTTGGAAGATAAGAGTAGTTCAAGTGATATTTCTACTTCAGTACTTCTAAACGTTTTAATAATTCTAATAGGAATTGGTCTTTATTCTTTAAATTATTTAGATAGAAAAATAGATAAATTAAAAAGAGAAGAAAACGATTTTGAAAGGCAACAAATGTTATAGATGTTCCTGAAATTCTAATAATTTCTCTAATCTGTATTCCAAAAAAATCAGTTTAATCCATTTCAATCCGCGTCATCTGCGTTCCCAAACCATGAAACTAGTCTTCGCATCAAATAACAAACATAAAATTACCGAAATTCAACAATTGGTCGGTGATAAATTTCAAATCCTCTCACTTGAAGATATTGGATGTAACGTAGATATTCCTGAAACAGCTGATACAATTGAAGGGAACGCTATTTTAAAAGCAGCTTATATAACTAAGCATTACAATATGCCTTGTTTTGCAGATGATACGGGACTAGAAATCTCAGCTTTGCATGGGGAACCGGGAGTATATTCGGCTAGATATGCTGGATTACAACGCAGTGCAGAAGACAATATGAATCTCGTATTGGCTAACTTGAAGAATGAAACAAATCGAGCAGCCCAATTTAAAACAATAATTGCCTTACATTTAGGTCAAGAACAATATGTGTTTGAAGGAATTGTAAAAGGCCAAATTACCTTAGAAAAAAGAGGTGAGAATGGATTTGGCTATGATCCTATTTTCAACCTGAAGAAGACACAAAGACTTTTGCACAAATGACTTTAGAGGAAAAGGCAGCTATAAGTCATAGAGCTAGAGCAGTGGTAAAATTAATCGATTTTTTAGAGAGAATGTTTTAGTTTTTACCTTTGCTTTTTGATTACAAATTAGTTTTATTTGTAACTTTCTGAAAATCAGTAACAAACAAATTAGTTTTATTGGTTTATTAGCCTTACCTTTGCACCCAATTTAAAAATATATAATGAATAAATTTGAGCAATTAGGGTTAAACGAATCGTTGTTAAAAGCAATAGGTGATTTAGGATTCGAAACCCCGTCAGAAGTACAGGAGAAGGCAATCCCACTATTATTGGAAGAAGACACAGATATCGTCGCTCTTGCCCAAACAGGAACAGGAAAAACCGCAGCTTTTGGTTTTCCACTAATCCAAAAAATTGATCCATTCAACAGACAAACACAAGCGTTAATTCTTTCTCCAACAAGAGAATTGTGTTTGCAAATTACAAACGAAATCAAATTATACTCTAAGTACATCGACGGTCTTCATACTGTTGCAGTTTACGGTGGCGCGAGTATCAATGATCAAGCGCGTGAGGTGAAAAGAGGGGCACAAGTTATTGTGGCTACACCGGGTAGAATGCAAGATATGATTAACAGAGGCATGGTGAATATTAAAAACATCAACTTCTGTGTTCTTGATGAGGCAGACGAAATGTTAAATATGGGATTCTATGATGATATTACAAGTATCTTATCAGACACACCAAAAGACAAAAACACATGGTTATTCTCAGCAACAATGCCACAAGAAGTAGCACGTATTGCAAAAGAATTCATGCACAAACCAAAAGAAATTACAGTTGGACACAAAAATTCAAGTTCAGCAACGATTTCTCATGAGTATTATTTAGTTAATGCTCGTGATAGATATGAAGCTTTAAAAAGATTAGCGGATGCAAATCCAGATATTTTCTCCGTAATTTTTTGTAGAACAAAAAGAGATACACAAGCGGTTGCAGAAAAATTAATTGAAGACGGATACAATGCTGCTGCATTACACGGAGATTTATCGCAAGCACAACGTGATGGCGTAATGAAATCATTCCGTGGAAGACAAATTCAAATGTTAGTGGCAACAGACGTAGCAGCTAGAGGTATAGATGTGGATAATGTTACACATGTAATCAATTATCAATTACCAGACGAAATTGAAACGTATACACACCGTTCAGGTCGTACAGGTCGTGCCGGAAAATCAGGTACTTCGTTTGTAATTATTACAAAAAGTGAAATCAGAAAAATTCACTCAATCGAGAGAATTATCAAAACGAAATTCGAAGAAAAAGCGATTCCTTCTGGAATGGAAATCTGCGAAATTCAATTGTTACACTTAGCTAATAAAATTAAAGATACAGAAACAGATCATGCTATTGATACATATTTGCCTTCTATTATGGATTTGTTACAAGACATTCCTAAAGAAGACTTAATTAAAAAAGTAGTTTCAATAGAATTTAATCGTTTCTTAAACTATTATAAAAAATCAAAAGATTTAACTCAAATCCCAGGTAAAGCAGGAGAAGTTCCTACGTCGGGTGCAGTTAGATACTTTATCAATATTGGTTCAAGAGATGATTATGATTGGATGACATTAAAAGATTTCTTAAGAGATACACTTGATGTAGGACGTGATGATATCTTTAAAGTGGATGTAAAAGAAGGTTTTTCTTTCTTTAATACAGATGCAGAATTAGCTGACAAAGTAATGTCTGTTTTGAATGAAATCAAAGTTAATGGAAGAAAGATTAACGTTGAAATTTCTAAAAATGATGGAGGCAAAAACCAAGGAAGAAGAGACCATGGCGGTAGAGATCGTAAACGTGATGGTGGAGGATTTTCTGGCAGACGTGAAGGTGGAAATCGTGAAGGCGGATTTAGACGTGAAGTCGGCGCTCCAAGATCAGATAGTAGACCAAGACGTGAAGGTGGAAGCGAAAGAAAGTTTGAATCACGAGATGGTGCAAGAAGAACTGAAGGACGTTCTGAAAGAAGAACAACAACAAGTGATTCTCGTTCTATGTTTGATAAAGCAAAACGTTCAAGAAGAAGTTAATGATAAAAAATCCCGATTTAATCGGGATTTTTTTATAATCTTATGTTAATAGCATTTTGTATTCCAAAAAAATAAATACATTTGTTTAGTATTAGTTAAGAAATATATGAATCGTATTAGTGTTGTTATTTTACTACTTTTTAGTTACCAGGTTTTTGCGCAAACTGATTCGCTTGCCGTTAAAATTAAGGCAAAGTTGGTTTCCGTTACAGATCATAAAGCCATTTCTGGCGTGACGGTAATTAATAAAACAAGTTCTTTAACAACTGTATCCGATGAAAATGGAAATTTTGAGCTTTTAACACATCCAAATGATGTATTGTTTTTTTCACATATTGCTTACAGTTTCTTAAAAATAGAAGCAACGCCAGTATGGATAGCTACTTTGAGCAAACAAATAAGTTTAGCGGAACGAACTAACGAGATTGAAGCCGTACTTATTACAGGGTATCAGTTAACGGGGTATTTAGAAATAGATACTAAACTAATTCCTGTAAACGAAAATAGACGATTTAATATTGCAGGCTTAAATTTAGGATATGAACCTGGTTCTAAAGCACCTAAAGCCGCCCAAAACATGATAAATGCATTGAGTAATCCTGTTGATTTGGTATATTCTTTATTTAATAAAAGTGAAAAAGATGTAAAACGGTTGATGGAAATTAAAAAAGACGAAAATTTTAAGAAAATTTTAAGCCAACAAACCGATAGAGAAGCCATTTCTATGTTACTACAATTAAGTAAAAGTGATATTGCAAAAATATTAGAAAAATGTAATTATTCTAAAGTATTTATTGATTCCGCAAGTGATTTGCAAGTATTAGATGCTTTGGCAACAGCGTATGAAGAATATAAAGTGGTGGGAAAAATAAAAAGCACGCAGTAAAAAGACTAAAAGTTAAAAGTCATTTTCAAAGTTGTAATTCATACTAAATACAATCCACGTATAGCTACTTTTCTTCAAAAAATCGGCTTTCTACAAATTCAATATCTTTTATCGATTTTCTAGTCCAATCTATCTTTTTGTCTAGTTTTTCTTCTTCAGTTAGCTTCCAGTTAATTCCTGATTTTCGTAATCTATTCGTCAAATCTTGAATTACAATTGCTGCCGAAACAGATATGTTTAAACTTTCTGTAAATCCTACCATAGGAATTTTAAGAAAACCATCGGCTTGTTCCATTACTTCTTTAGAAAGTCCCAATTTTTCTGTACCAAAAAATAAAGCCGATTTTTTTGTGATGTCAAATTCATCTAACATACATGAGTCATTATGAGGTGTAGTGGCTATAATTTGATAGCCAGAAGCTTTTAAATCATCAATGCAATCCTGAACACTTACATGTCTATTGATGTCTACCCATTTTTCGGCCCCAAGTGCAATTTCTTTATCAATTCTTTTTCCGAAACGCTCTTCAATTACATGCAATTGCTGAATGCCAAAAACTTCACAACTTCTCATTACAGCACTTGTATTGTGTAATTGATACACATCTTCCATTGCAATGGTTAAATGATTTGTTCTGTTTTCTAAAATTTGTATAAATCTATCCTTTCTATTTTCAGTGATGAATTCTTCTAAATAAGCTAATAAATCTAATTTTTCTTTTGACATTTTTTATCTTTACATTTTTGCAAATATATGAAGAAATTAGTTGTCATTACAGGAGCAGGAATGAGTGCTGAAAGTGGGATTAGTACCTTTAGAGATTCAAATGGATTATGGGAAAATCATGATATTATGGAAGTCGCCTCACCGTTAGGTTGGAAAAAAAATCCTGAATTAGTCCTTGATTTTTATAATAAAAGAAGAGCACAATTACGAGAAGTAACACCCAATAAAGGCCATTTCTTACTCGCCGGACTCGAACAATATTTTGATGTACAAATTATCACTCAAAATGTTGATAATTTACATGAACGGGCAGGAAGTACAAAAATTATTCATTTACATGGCGAACTAACAAAAGTAAGGGGTGAATTTTCAATTAACGAAAGTATTTTTTGGGAAAAGGATATTACTATAGGTGATGTAAATAAAAAAGGCGAACAACTACGTCCAGATATTGTTTGGTTTGGCGAAGCTGTGCCAAAATTTGATGAAGCAGTCCAGCTTTCCGCGCGAGCCGATTTTATGCTGGTAATAGGTACTTCTTTACAAGTATATCCCGCAGCTAGTTTAATAGAATATCCAAAAGCAAATGTGCCAATTATTTACATTGACCCAAATCCTGCAATGGATGTGGTTGACAAAAAAAGAGTACATGTTATATCGATGAATGCGAGTGAAGGATTAGAATTAGTAAAACAAAATTTTATTGATAAAATATAATAAAAAACTAATCACTTAGGGTGTATTACTTGGTACTAATTACTAAATTTGCACCTTAAAAATTAAACAACACACATGCAACTTACAGAATTAAATGCTATTTCACCTATTGATGGTCGATATAGAAGTAAAACGGTTTCCTTAGCGTCTTATTTCTCTGAAGAAGCACTCATTAAATACCGCGTTTTAATTGAGGTTGAATATTTTATCGCTTTGTGCGAAGCAAATTTACCACAATTAGAAAAAATAGATGCTTCAATTTATGAGTCATTACGCGCTATTTATGAAAATTTTTCTACTGAAGATGCTCTTTGGATAAAAGATACTGAAAAAACGACAAATCATGATGTGAAAGCTGTTGAATATTTTATCAAATCCAAGTTTGATCATTTAGGATTACAACAGTATAAGGAGTTTATTCATTTTGGTTTAACTTCACAAGATATCAATAATACTGCCATTCCTTTATCTACAAAAGATGCTTTTGAAAAAGCATATATGCCAAGTTTAATGGCTGTACTTCAAAAGTTAAAGGAACTAGCTCTGGAATGGGAAAATGTACCCATGTTAGCTAGAACACATGGACAGCCCGCTTCACCTACTCGATTAGGGAAAGAAATTGCTGTTTTTGTAGAGCGTATTGAAGAACAAATACGATTATTATTCTCGGTGCCTTTTGCAGCAAAATTTGGAGGAGCTACGGGTAATTATAATGCGCACAAGGTTGCTTATCCTACTACAGATTGGAAAAAATTTGGAACTGATTTTGTGGAAAATAAATTAGGTTTACACCATTCGTTTCCTACCACTCAAATTGAACATTATGACCATTTTGCTGCCTTTTTTGATACTTTAAAACGTATCAATACTATTCTTATTGATTTAGATAGAGATATCTGGACGTATGTGTCGATGGATTATTTTAAGCAAAAAATAAAAGCAGGTGAAATTGGTTCGTCAGCTATGCCACACAAAGTAAACCCTATCGATTTTGAAAATAGTGAAGGAAATTTAGGGCTTGCGAATGCTTTATTTGAGCATCTTTCAGCAAAATTACCTATTTCGAGATTGCAACGTGATCTTACAGATAGTACGGTATTGCGCAATGTAGGAGTGCCAATGGGGCATACATTAATTGCTTTTGAGGCTACCTTAAAAGGCTTGAATAAATTAGTATTAAATGAAGAAAAATTTGCTGAAGATTTAGAGAAAAATTGGGCTGTTGTTGCCGAAGCTATTCAAACAATTTTGCGCCGTGAAGGCTACCCAAATCCATATGAAGCTTTGAAAGATTTAACAAGAACCAATACGGTTATCAATAAAGAATCCATTCATGCGTTTATTCAAACTTTAAAAATTTCAGAGGAAGTAAAAGCGGAATTGCTTCACATCACACCAAGTAATTATTTGGGAATATAATTTTTCATTCTGAAATTGTTTCAGAATATACTAAACAATAAAACAAAAAAATCCATTCCGATATGTGTTGGGAATGGATTTTTTATTTTTTAGACCTAGCAGGGCTATAATCTTATCTCGAGTAATTCGGCGCTTCTTTAGTTATCGTAACATTATGAGGGTGACTTTCACTTATACCACTTGACGTAATGCGAACAAAACGACCTGATTCTTGTAATGTTGAGATGTCTTTTGCGCCACAATACCCCATACCAGCTCGTAAACCGCCAATAAATTGTTGCATACTTTCGTTTAATTCTCCTTTATAAGGCACACGACCTACAATGCCTTCGGGTACTAGTTTTTTTACATCGTCCTCAACATCTTGGAAATAGCGGTCTTTAGAACCTTCTTTCATAGCTTCGACAGACCCCATGCCTCTATAAGATTTAAATTTTCTTCCTTCAAAAATAATCGTTTCGCCTGGTGATTCTTTCGTTCCCGCTAGCATAGAACCCAACATAACACTGTAAGCGCCAGCAGCTATTGCTTTAGGAATATCACCTGTATAACGAACGCCTCCATCTGCTATAACAGGAATGCCTGTTTCCTTTAGAGCAGCTGCGACTTCTAATACAGCAGAAAATTGTGGGAAGCCTACACCAGCAACCACACGTGTCGTACATATAGAACCGGGACCAATACCAACTTTTACTGCATCGGCTCCATTTTCTACTAAATATAAGGCCGCCTCAGGTGTAGCAATATTGCCTACTACTACATCAATTTGAGGAAAATGCTGCTTAATTTGTTTCAACACGTCAACTACTCCTTTAGTATGCCCATGCGCCGTATCTATAATTACAGCATCAACGCCAGCATTAACAAGGGCTTCTGCACGTTGTACGGCATCTGCGGTAACGCCTATAGCGGCTGCCACACGAAGACGACCATATTTGTCTTTATTAGCGTTAGGTTTCTGTGTTAATTTTGTTATATCTCTAAAGGTAATTAAACCTATTAATTTAAAATGTACATCAACAACAGGAAGTTTTTCAATTTTATTTTCTTGTAAAATTTCTTCAGCTGCTGCAAGTGTAGTTCCTTCAGGAGCAGTGACTAAATTTGCTGAGGTCATTACTTCTAAAATGCTACGTGAATTATTTTTTTCAAAGCGTAAATCACGATTCGTAACAATACCTTTTAAAATCCCCGTTTCATCAACTACTGGAATACCCCCGATGCCATATTCTTTCATGGCTGCTTTTGCATCTCCTACATTAGCTGTTAAAGGCAAAGTAACAGGATCTATAATCATGCCGCTTTCTGCACGTTTTACTTTTCGAACTTCAGCAGCTTGTTGCTCAATGGTCATGTTTTTATGTAACACACCTATGCCGCCTTCTTGTGCCATTGCAATAGCCATAGCGCTTTCTGTTACAGTGTCCATTGCTGCAGAAACGATGGGTACATTTAACGTAATGTTTTTGCTGAATTTAGATTGAATGGAAACTTCTCTTGGAAGTATTTCAGAATAATTGGGAACTAATAAAACGTCGTCGTAAGTTAGTCCTTCTCCAATGATTTTAGTTGTGTGTGCTTTCATGCAATTTGTCGTTAAATTGCGTGCAAATATAAGAAAAAAAGTAAAATGAATATAGTATTTAGGGAATACTTTTCTCTTTAAATAGAAGTTTTAGTATATAACTTAAGTAAGAACAAATAAATCTAAAATAAAATTACATAACTAATGAAACTCCCCAAACAACTTACTCGCTTCGTTATACGCACTTTCAAAACTCATAGGGCTGGTGTTTGTTTTTTCTTTTTGCGTAGTAAAATAAGACAATAATTTTTCAGTTGGCATATTACCTGTTAGGTCGTCTTTCGCCATAGGACAGCCTCCAAAGCCTTGAATAGCTCCGTCAAATCTTTTACAGCCAGCTTTGTAAGCGGCATCTATTTTTTCAAACCATTTGTCTGGAGTGGTGTGTAAATGCGCCCCAAATTCAATATGAGGATATTTAGGTATTAAATTGGAAAATAAATACTCAATGACTTCAGGTGTAGAACTTCCAACGGTGTCTGATAAGGATAAAATTTTTACCCCCATAGTTGCTAATTTTTCTGTCCATTCACCTACAATTTCTACATTCCAAGGGTCGCCATAAGGGTTGCCAAATCCCATAGAAATATAAGTCACAACTTCTTTGTTGGATTTGTCTGCTATTTCTAATATTTCTTGCAATGTTACAATACTTTCGGCAATGGTTTTATGTGTGTTTCGCATTTGAAAATTCTCTGAAATAGAAAAAGGAAAACCAAGATATTGTATCGCTGCATGCTGTGAAGCCAGAGAAGCTCCTTGCGTATTAGCAATAATAGCCAATAATTTACTTTGTGTTTGTGCTAAATCCAATTGAGCTAAAACTTCAGCTGTATCCTGCATTTGCGGTATTGCTTTGGGCGAAACAAAACTACCAAAATCAATAGTATCAAAACCTACACGCAACAACGCTTGAAGGTATTTTACCTTTTGTGCTGTAGGAATGAAGGTTTTAATGCCTTGCATGGCATCACGAGGACATTCTATGATTTTAATAAATTTCATATTTGTCAAAGATACACAAAAACTTATTTTTTAAAAGTATATTTTTATTTTCATTAATTGGATAAAAAGTGATTTATAAATGGAAATAATGACCACTAAAAAAAATTAGAAAAAACACAATTTTATTTATACTTTTGTGGCACAAAATAAGCATAGCAACATGGTAAAAGATTTATTTGAAAGAATTCAACAAAATAAAGGTCCGTTAGGTAAATGGGCTTCACAAGCAGAAGGGTATTTTGTTTTTCCAAAACTAGAAGGCGAATTAGGCCCAAGAATGAAATTTCAAGGAAAAGATATTTTAAACTGGAGTTTGAATGATTATTTAGGCCTAGCTAACCATCCAGAAGTTAGAAAAGCAGATACAGAGGCAGCCATTCAATATGGTGCGGCTTACCCTATGGGAGCACGTATGATGAGTGGGCATACAAAATATCATGAACAATTAGAACAAGAATTAGCTGCTTTTGTAATGAAAGAATCGGCTTATTTATTGAATTTTGGTTACCAAGGAATGGTGTCTATTATTGACGCTTTAGTAACTAAAAATGACGTAATTGTATATGATGTTGATGCACATGCTTGCATTATTGATGGGGTTCGTTTGCATATGGGAAAACGTTTTACATATCGTCATAATGATGTGGAGAGTATGGAGAAAAACTTGCAACGTGCCACTAAATTAGCTGAAGAAACGGGAGGTGGTATTTTGTTTATTACAGAAGGTGTCTTTGGAATGCGAGGTCAACAAGGAAAGTTGAAGGAAGTGGTTGAAATGAAAAAACGATACAATTTCCGTTTGTTAGTTGATGATGCACACGGTTTTGGAACTTTAGGTAAAACAGGAGCTGGAGCAGGTGAGGAGCAAGGAGTGCAAGATGAGATTGATGTGTATTTTTCAACTTTTGCAAAATCTATGGCAAATATTGGTGCTTTTGTGGCAGCCGATAAAGATATAATTGATTATTTAAAATATAATTTACGTTCGCAAATGTTTGCAAAAGCATTGCCAATGATTCAGACAATAGGTTCGTTAAAACGTTTAGAGTTATTGCGTCAATCTTCTGAAATCAAAGATAAATTATGGGAAAACGTAAATGCGTTGCAAAATGGGTTAAAAGAAAGAGGCTTTAATATTGGAGATACAAACACATGTATTACCCCTGTTTATTTAGAAGGTTCTATTCCAGAAGCGATGGTAATGGTAAATGATTTAAGAGAAAATTACGGTATTTTCTTGTCAATTGTTGTTTATCCTGTAATTCCAAAAGGTATTATTTTATTACGTATGATACCTACTGCATCACATACCTTAGCAGATATTGAAGAGACATTAGCCGCGTTTGAGGCAATTCGTGAAAAATTAGTTAATGGAACTTATAAAGCATTAGCGGAAGCTCATGTGGAAAATGTTTCTTAAAATTTTTCCTATAGTACACAACTAAATGCGTCTTTTGACGCATTTTTTTTTGAATTTAAATAAGATGATTTTTTGATTTTAGGAAAAAAGCTAAAATTTTAGAAAAAAAGTGTTTTTAATCTAAAATAAAATTGTTTTATCCTATTTGAAATTATATATTTGTCCGTTTTTAAAAAAATAACTAAATAGATTTATAATGCAGAACAAAGGACTAATCAAATTCTTCGCAATTGTTTTTACGATTGTAAGTATTTACCAGCTTTCATTTACGTTTGTAGCAAACGGAATTTCAGAAGATGCAAAAGCATATGCAAAAGGTGATACCAAAAAAGAATTAAAGTATTTAGATTCAATTGGTAAATTAGATGTAATGAACTTAGGGTTCACCAAATTTACCTACAATGAAGTAAGAGAAAAACAAATTAACAAAGGTCTTGACCTTGAAGGAGGAATTAACGTAATCTTACAAGTATCTGTAAAAGATATTTTAAAAGGATTAGCCAATAATTCTAAAAATCCTACTTTCAACAGAGCTTTAGATAGAGCTGTTAAAGAGAAAAAAGGAAATCAAGATTATTTAGATGCATTTTTTGATGCATTTGAACAAGAATCAAATGGTAGTTTAAAATTAGCTTCAAACGAAGTATTTTACAATAGAGGTTTAGAAGGTGAAATTAACTTAGGAATGACTGACGATCAAGTTAAAGTTGTTTTAAGAAAAAAAGTAGCTGAATCTGTAGAAAGTGCGTATGGTGTTTTAAGAGAGCGTATCGATAAATTTGGTGTAGTACAACCTAATATTCAAAAATTAGGAGAGTCTGGACGAATCTTGGTTGAATTACCGGGAGCTAAAGATATTGACCGTATTAAAAATTTATTACAATCTACAGCACAATTAGAGTTTTGGGAAACATATAAACCTGAAGAGTTAGGAAACTTTTTTGAAGCAGCTAATGAAGCATTAAAAAAGACAGAAACGAAAGCTAAAACAGCTACTACTGCTAAAGTGGAAGATTCTACTGCGGTAAAAGATGAAAAATCTAAAGTAGAGTCGTTATTAAAAGATACTAAAAAAGCACTTAAAGGGGCGCAAGATTTAGGTCCTTTATTTAGTAAAATGCAAAGAGAAGTTCCGACTTACAATCCCTCTTTTTATGTAAAAGATACTGCTTTTATTAATGCATGTTTAAACAGACCAGATATTAGAGCTTTACTTCCCTCTACAGCAGTTAATGCGAAATTTTCATGGGGTAAAGTTGATAAGAAAAATCCTGATATTACAGAATTATATGTACTAAAAGGAACATCAGATGGGGTTCCTCCATTAACAGGTTCTGTTATAACTAATGCAGGCAAAGATTTTGATCGCTTAGGTAAACCAGCAGTTAGTATGCAAATGAATCCTACTGGTGCTAGAAAATGGGAAGAATTAACAGGAAATATTGCAAAACAAAAGAATAAAGTTGCAATTGTACTAGATAACATAGTATATTCAGCTGCTAATGCTGATAAAGCTATACCTGGAGGTCAAACTCAAATCTCAGGTAATTTTACTATTGAAGAAACTTCGGATTTAGAAAATGTATTACGTGCAGGTAAGTTACCAGCCGCTGCAGAAATTGTTCAATCTGAAGTTGTAGGACCATCTTTAGGTCAAGAAGCTATTGATAATGGTATTACATCTTCATTAATTGGTTTACTATTAGTATCACTTTGGATGGTAATTTACTATGGTAGAGCAGGTTGGTATGCAAACATTGCATTGATTGTAAACTTAATTTTAATATTTGGTGCTATGGCAAGTTTCCCTGGTGGATTCGTGTTAACTTTACCAGGTATTGCAGGTATTGTATTAACAATGGGTACGGCAGTAGATGCTAACATTATTATCTATGAGCGTGCAAAAGAAGAATTGCGTGAAGGGAAAAGTTTAGAGAATGCCGTTGTTGCTGCTTTCGGATGGAAAGGAGCTATGCGTTCTATTATTGATGCTAACGTTACACACGTATTAACAGGTTTAATATTATTTATTTTTGGTAACGGACCAATCAAAGGTTTCGCAACGACATTATTAATTGGTATTTTCACCTCTTTATTTACTTCAATTTTTATTGCAAGATTCTTTATTGATAAAGATATTGTTAAAGGCAGATCATTAATGTTTGCTACAAACATGACAAAAAATTGGTTTACTGGATTTAATTTCGATTTCTTAAAAATTAAAAAATTCACGTATCTATTTTCTTTAACTGTTGTAGCTATTAGCTGTTGGTCATTCTTCACAAACGGATTTGATCAAGGTATTGATTTTGTAGGAGGAAGAACATTCCAAGTTAAATTTGACCAATCAGTAAATGCTGAAGAAGTTAAAAATGCACTTGCTTCTGAAGCTGTTTTTGGAAGTGCGGAAGCAAAAACTTTTGGAAATTCATCTCAATTAAAAATTACTACAAAATATAAAATTAAGGAAGAGAATGCAGCTGTAGATAAAGAAGTAAATGAGAAATTATACAATGCAGTGAAAAAATTCTATGCAAAAGAAATTTCTTATGACGAATTTATCAATACAAATGAAGGAAAAAGTATTGGAGTTGTTCAAGCGGTTAAAGTTGGACCTGCAGTAGCAGAAGATATTAAAACAAATGCATATTGGGCTGTTATTGGCGCTATGTTAGTAGTTTGTTTATACTTAGTAGTATCATTCCGTAGATATCAGTACTCTTTAGGAGCCATTGCAGCTGTGGCACATGATGTTATATTTGTATTAGGAATTTATTCGTTATTATATAAATATATGCCTTTCCATATGGAAATTGACCAACACTTTATTGCAGCAATCTTAACGGTTATTGGATATTCTATGAATGACACCGTAATTGTATATGATAGAGTTCGTGAATTCTTAGGTGGTAAATCGCATCATGGTAGTTTCAATAAAATTGTAAATGATTCTATTAACACAACCTTGTCACGTACATTAAATACGTCTTTAACTATGATTATGGTATTGGCTATTATGTTTGTATTTGGAGGTGATTCTATCAGAGGATTTATCTTTGCTATGTTAGTAGGTATTATTGTAGGAACATATTCGTCTTTATTTATTGCAACACCAGTATTAGTAGATACGATTTCAAAAGATGATAAAAAAGTAATTGAAGATGAGCACAACGCTTAATTTTTAGTTAGATGATATAAAAAAAGCTCCGAATTTTTCGGAGCTTTTTTTTATAAATTAATTTCAAGATTTTTAATGTATTCTTCGTGTTCATAAAAGAAGCGTTCGAAAGCATCCATTTTATCACTAAAAAATTCAAATATAGTTTCCCAATCACTTTTTCTATTCATACTGATACCATTTAATTCTACCCAAATCCTACTTACAATCTTTCCATTGTCAAGATAATAGTTGCGTTCAAATAGGGCGTCTGGTAAAAAATCTTCAAGTAATAAATCTTTTAATGAAACAACTTTTTCAAAATAGATTTTACGTTTTTCTTCATCTTTTGGTTCAATATCTAATAGTACTTGGGCTTTTTTATTATCTACATGAAATTTAAAACTTACATCCTTAATTTTAGTATTATATAACAACCATTTTCTAGGATACTCATTTCCAAATGTGGCCCAAAAATCTTTTTTTAATTGTAATGCTTCTTCTTTACTAAACATGTGGTCTTTTTTATTAACTTTATGCCATACTCTGTGTTATGGATTTTGAGACATTTGTAAAATTTTTACCAAAAATAGAAAAAGAAAAGTTGTTAGCCATCACTGCACATCAAAAAATGGCTCCATTAGAACGATTTTCATCTTTACATCCTGCTTATTATGCTTATAAAAATCCTAGAAAAGCAGCTGTTTTGTTATTGGTTTATCCTAAAAATCGTGAAGCACATTTAGTCTTAATTGTGCGTAATGCTTATGAGGGCGTACATGCCTCTCAAATTGCTTTTCCTGGCGGTAAAGAAGAAATTTCAGACTCAGATTTAAGTTTTACCGCTTTGCGCGAGACAGAAGAAGAGGTAGGTGTACCGATGGAACAAATTAAAATAGTAAGACCTTTTTCCCAAGTGTATATTCCACCAAGCAATTTTTTAGTGGCTCCATTTCTTGGTATAACCACAAATGAATTGCAATTTCGTTTAGATCCTCATGAAGTTAAAGCTATTGTTGAATTTCCACTACGTACACTGTTAGATGATGAAATTCTTACGGAAGTAAAAATGAAAACTTCGTATGCAAATGAAATGCTTGTTCCTGCTTTTAAAATTGAAGAGCATATAGTATGGGGCGCAACAGCTATGATGCTAAGTGAATTGAAAGAGTTGCTTAAAAACAGCATTAACTCTTAATATTTTTAGTATATTTGGCCCCTTACAACTATAAAAAATGGGATTATTTAAAAGAAATCCATTCGGTCATATATTGTTTTTAAAAAAATGGTTAATTCGAATAGCAGGGACACTCACGCATAATCGATACCGTGGCTTTAATCAATTGCAAATAGAGGGTTCTGAAATTTTAAGAGCATTGCCCGATACTAATGTGCTATTTATTTCTAACCATCAAACTTATTTTGCAGATGTAGTAGCTATGTTTCATGTTTTTAATGCTGCTCTAAAAGGTAGAGAAAATAACATTAAAAATGTAGGCTATTTATGGAATCCAAAACTTAATTTATATTATGTAGCCGCTAAAGAAACGATGCAGGAAGGGTTGTTACCAAGAATATTAGCGTATGCAGGAGCTATTACTGTAGAACGCACCTGGCGATCAAAAGGAAAAGATGTGCAACGGGAAGTAAATTTAAATGATACCGAAAATATTAAAATAGCATTAGAAGATGGGTGGGTAATTACTTTTCCTCAAGGAACAACACGGTCTTTTAAGCCTGTTAGAAAAGGTACAGCGCATATTATTTTACAGCATAAACCCATAGTGGTGCCAATAGTTATTGATGGTTTTAGAAGATCATTTGATAGAAAAGGCTTGTTCATAAAGAAAAAAGGAATATTACAAACCATGGAAATTAAACAACCATTAGAAATTGATTATGAGAATGATACTGTTGACCAAGTGGTAGAAAAAATAGAATATGCTATTGAACAGCATCCTTCTTTTTTAAAAGTTATTCCACAAGAAGTGATAGAAGAACAGCATCAACTCAATAAAGAACGCCGTTGGAACTACTAAAAAAGAGGCATTTGCCTCTTTTTTAGTATTCTATTTTCTTTAAATCATTCAAATTTTTCTTTAATCTGTTTAATAGCTTTCCATATAATAATCTATAAAACCCCCACATAAAAGGAATTACTATTAGCATAGTAATTAATATAATAAATGTCAATTTAGAACCTTCTATTTTTACAGATTTAGTTCCCATATCTTTAAATCCATCTATAGCGCCAATAATACCAAAATAACTTCCTATTATGATATTCCAAAGGATATAAATGTTTACAATTTTTCTTGTCTTTAAAATTTGTTTTAATAATGTTTTTGAAGAATCTAAAACACTTATTGATTTGTAATTTTTATAAAAAACAAAAATAAAGCTTAAAATAATGGCATAATTTACTTTTTCAAAAACAGATAAATAGGGGTGTAGTTTAGCAAATTTAGTTGAAAGGTCATCATTAGTAATCAAACTTAAACCATTCAATAATATAAATTCTAAAATACTTACTATCAATATCCATTTTACAGTAGAAGACGAACTTTTGTGCAACATGTTGTAGATTTCTTGTTCAGAAACCTGTTTAAATTGCCCATCATTCTTTTTCCAATCTTTTTTTAATAATTCTAATTCATCCATAATTTACGGATTTAATATTTTTTTTAATTTCCCTTTAATTCTATTCATTTTCACACGTGCATTTACTTCGCTTATTCCTAATGTTTCGGCTATTTCAGTATAATCTTTATCTTCTAAATATAAAAATATCAATGCCTTCTCAATATCATTAAGTGATTCTATCCCTCTATAGAGTAATTTTAACCGTTCTTCTTCTTCAAAATTGTACTCATCATTTTTAATACGATGAAATTCTGAATCAAAAGGTGTAGTTTCAATACTTCGTTTCTTTTTTCTGTAAAGTGTAATGGCAGTGTTAAGTCCCACACGATAAGCCCATGTAGTAAATTTAGAATCACCTCTAAATTGCCCATAGGCCTTCCAAAGCTGAATAGTAATTTCCTGAAATAAATCATTATGTGCATCTTCATCAGAAGTATATAGTCTACAAATTTTGTGGATTATATTCTGATTGTCTTTGAGTTGTTTTACAAAACTTTCTTCTGAAGATGATTTCATATAGGTATAAGTAGCTAATTCCTGCTGTTTGTTACAATTTTTTTAATGTTTCATTTATTTATGTAACCCTCACAAGAACTTCCTTGTGGTCGTTTTCTTCAGTAACAAAAATAAACTAAAAAAGCGGTTAATGCATACATTAAAAAAGATTTTCACTTCCATCAGGGCTAAATTTTGTAAATTTGTATTAAATAATTGAACATTAAATCGGTAATATCAAATGTGGTTTTTTGCATTTGTCTTTCAATAAGTTCAATACATGTTTATAAAAAAAATTAGTACCAACCTATGATAAGTGAAACTCAATTTCAAAAAGAACTACAACTCATAATTGAAAATGCAATCAGGGAAGATGTGGGACCTGGCGATTATAGTTCGTTGGCCTGTATTCCACAAGAAGCTACTGGCGCTGCAAAATTACTTGTAAAGGAATCTGGAATTATTGCTGGGGTAGATTTTGCTAAACAAGTATTTAATTATGTTGATGCTGCATTACAAGTAGATGTATTTATTAATGATGGCGAAGCAGTTTCGATTGGTGATGTGGTTTTTTGTGTAGAAGGGAATTCACAGTCTATTTTAAAAGCAGAACGCTTAGTGCTAAATAGTATGCAGCGTATGAGTGCCATAGCCACTAAAACAAAAAAAATCGTTGATTTATTGACAGGAACAAACACCAAAATTTTAGATACCAGAAAAACAACACCAAGTTTTAGAGCTTGTGAAAAATGGGCAGTAAAAATAGGAGGAGGTGAAAATCATCGATTTGCTTTGTATGATATGATTATGTTAAA
The DNA here is from genome assembly GCA_937876095.1 of uncultured Flavobacteriales bacterium. Taxonomy (GTDB): domain Bacteria; phylum Bacteroidota; class Bacteroidia; order Flavobacteriales; family Weeksellaceae; genus CALFIE01. The sequence continues at coordinate 43,796 of CALFIE010000099.1, forward strand.
AGACAATCATAATGACTTTGCGGGAGGAATAGCAAACGCAATTCAAAAAACTAAAGATTATTTATCTAAAAACAATCTTGACCTAAAAATTATTGTAGAAGCTAGAAATTTAGCAGAAGTGCAAGAAATATTAAATGCAGGCGGTGTGTATAGAATTTTATTGGATAATTTTGATTTTGAGATGACAAAAAAAGCAGTTGCATTAATAGGAACCTCTTGTTTAACAGAGTCTTCAGGGAATATAAATGAGAAAACTATTAGAGATTATGCCGCTTGTGGTGTAAATTATATTTCAGTTGGAGCCTTGACACATTCGATTTACAATATGGATTTAAGTCTAAAAGCTATTTAAGTATGTTTAAAATAACAAGGGATCAAATTAAAAAAATACCATTAGTTAAGCCAACTATAGCATTGCTTCAAAATATCACTTTTGAAACCTTACAAGGTGTATCACTTTATGAATTAGTAAAACACTATTTTATTGGAATCGTAAGAGGAGCATTCACATACCGAGCTAGTGCTATTGCTTTTAGTTTTTTTATGGCACTATTTCCATTTGCTCTTTTTGTCCTAAATTTAATTCCCTTTATTCCTTTAGACCATTTTCAAGAAGATTTTTTAATATTTGTTTCACAAAGTGTTCCTCCTAATACATATGATGCTATTGCTTCAATTTTAAAAGACATCATGAGCAATAGTTATAAGGGATTATTGTCTTCAGGTTTTTTACTGTCTATTTTTTTAATGTCAAATGGTATTAATGCACTATTAGATGGATTTGAAATGTCTTCAAATATAAGTATAAAGAGAGGCTTCTTCAGACAGTACGCAATAGCTATTGGCTTATCTATGCTAATAGCGTTTTTATTATTATTAACTGTAGCAACTTTAATTGTTGTTGAAATTATTTTGTATTCTATTCAATTACAAGGCTATTTTTCCTCGGATATATCTGTGTTAAAATGGAGTAGATTTATATTTATACTCCTGATGGTTTTACTCATAACATCGTTGCTTTATAAATTTGGAACAAAGGAAACACGAAAAATTCCTTTTTTTAGCTATGGTTCTATTTTAACAACAGTATTGTTTTTGTTGACTTCATATGTTTTTGGAATATATGTTGAAAAATTTGCAAGATATAATGAGCTTTATGGTTCTATTGGAACACTTTTAGTTATGATGTTTTATGTTTGGATAAATTGTATGTTGCTCTTACTAGGGTTTGAATTAAATGCATTTATTTTTAAATGGAAACAAAAAAATAAGTAACTTAGCAACTCATAACATGAAAATAAGAAAAAATAAAACTATGAAAAAATTAATTTTAACTGTATTAGTAGCCTTATCGGCTATTTTTTCGGATGCACAAACTACTGTGAGTGGTGTAAAGGTTGATGCTAAATTAGCTGTTGATGGGCAAAACTTAGTGCTAAATGGCGCTGGAGTTAGAGAAAAATTCTTTATGGATATGTATGTTGGTTCTTTGTATCTTACAAAAAAATCAACTGATGCAAAAAACATAATGGCGGCAAATGAAGGCATGGCTATTAAATTGAATATTGTTTCTGGAATGATTACTTCAGATAAAATGATTAGTGCCATTAATGAAGGTTTTGAAAATTCAACCAATAAAAAGACAGCTCCTTTAAAAGCTAAGATTGATAAGTTTAAAGGTTTTTTTAAAGAAAAAATCAACAAAGGAGATGTGTTTATTATTGCGTATGACCCAACAGAAGGTGTAGTAGTATATAAAAACGGTTCAAAAAAAGGATCTATAGATGGTTTAGATTTTAAAAAAGCATTATTCGGAATTTGGCTATGCGATAAACCAGCTGATGATGATTTAAAAGAAGCTATGCTTGGAAAATAAGACATAAAAAAATCCCGCTTCTGTCGGGATTTTTTTATGTCTTATTTTAAAATTTATTTAAAATAGGAAAAATTATGATTGTCTTCAATTTTTAACAAACTTTCATAAATTAGCTTTATAACATGTTCCACATCCTCTCTGTGAACCATCTCCACTGTAGTGTGCATGTATCTTAGTGGTAATGAAATTAAAGCAGAAGCAACACCTCCATTGCTATAAGCAAAAGCATCAGTATCTGTTCCTGTTACTCTTGAAGTTGCATTTCTTTGAAAAGGAATTTCATTTTCTTCAGCCGTTTCTACTATTAATTCTCTTAATTTATTTTGGACGGCTGGTGCGTAAGCAATTACAGGACCTCTTCCCATTTTTAAATCACCTTCTATTTTTTTATCAATCATAGGTGTAGAAGTATCGTGACACACATCTGTAACAATTGCTACATTTGGTTGAATGCGTTGTGTTATCATTTCAGCACCTCTTAATCCAATCTCTTCTTGAACAGAATTTACGATATACAAACCAAAAGGTAGTTTCTTTTTGTTTTCTTTTAATAAACGAGCCACTTCTGCAATCATAAAACCTCCCATTCTATTGTCAATAGCTCTACAAACAAATTTATTGCCATTTAAAATTTCAAAACCATCAGGGTAAGTAATAACGCATCCTACGTGAACGCCTAAATCTTCTACCTCTTTTTTAGTAGAGCATCCACAATCAATGAATAGATTTTCAATTTTTGCAATTTCTTCCTTTCCTCTATTTCTTGTGTGTATAGCTGGCCAACCAAATACACCTTTTACAATTCCTTTTTTTGTATGAATCAATACGCGTTTGGAAGGCGCAATTTGGTGGTCACTTCCCCCATTTCTGATTACATATATTAATCCGTCATCTGTAATATAATTAACATACCAAGAAATTTCATCACTATGGCCTTCTATAACCACTTTAAAAGGAGCTTCCGGATTTATTACACCTACAGCCGTTCCATAAATATCTGTAATAAATTCATCTACATAGGGCTTTAAATAATTCATCCAAATTTTCTGTCCCTCACTTTCATATCCTGTTGGAGATGGATTGTTTAAATACGTCTCTAAAAATGATAAAGAGGTTTTAGTAAGTATGCTTTTTTTGCTCATATTTAATTATTTTTGGCTAAAATAAAAAATTGGCATCAGACTTGCTATTAATTTTTATAATTTTACAGTAACATTTTTAGAAATTAATTATTTAAAAAATCTTAAAAATGAAAAACACTTATGTAATCGTGATGATGTTCATGCTTATTTCAGCAACTAATTTTGCGCAAAATGGTTCTGGAGTAACAGATACTATAGAATATATAAAAGATTCAGATACCATTAAAGAAATACTAATTGAAGAAGTATTGATTTCTGATGAATATGCTATTAAGCTAACCAAGGAAGAGCGCGAACAAATAAAATTATTATACAAAAGAGTACGTGTAGTGTATCCGTATGCTAAGCTAACTGCCGAAAAGTTAATTCAAATTAACAAAACAATGGCGAGTTTAAAAACAGAAAAAGAAAAGAAAAAGTATTTCAAAATCGCTGAAAAGTACTTAAATGATGAATTTGAACCAAAACTTAAAAAATTGTCACAAAAACAAGGACAAATTTTAATAAAATTAATTCATAGACAAACAGGAATCACAACATATGATTTAATAAAAGAATATAAAAGTGGTTGGAAGGCATTTTGGTCTAATAAAACAGCTCGTTTGTTCAATATAGATTTAAAACGTGAATACGATCCTATGGAGGTGCCAGAGGATTACTACATTGAAACATTTTTAAATCAATGTTTTGAAGAAGGTAAACTACCAAAACAACCCGCTGCTCATCCTTTAAATCCAGACGATCTTTTGTCAAATTGGATTCAAAAAAACAAAATAAAAGTGGATGCAGAAAAAGCAAAAGCAAAGGAAAAATAACCAGCTATTCCCGTGTTTCACTGTAGTTGTCTTTGTTAAAAATGGCACACTATCTTTTGCAAGCGCTTCTTTGGTCGCTTTGCAA
>CALFIE010000100.1 GCA_937876095.1 uncultured Flavobacteriales bacterium
TAAATTTAAGAAAATGAAGAATATTGTTATAAAATTATTATTGATTAAAATTTAAACAGGCTCTAAAATAGATAATGAAAAATTCGTTTAACCACAAATCGAAGATTCCACGTAGTGAAAAGTGACAAAAAATTAATTTTTATCTTTAAATTTAAAGATATACGTTAACTTTAAAAAGGTTAAAAAATTTTGAAATCTAATCAATTCCTTAAAGAAAATCTTTGATTTTCTTATTTTTATGTACTTTTGAATATCTTAAAACATCATCAATCCTTTTGCATCTTTTGTGGATATCTACTTTAGTAAAAATTACACTTCTTCAGTAGTAGCATCTGGTGCATTTTTTTTCACAGATTCTACACCATTTTCCATTCCAGCTGCAGATTCGTACATTTCACTGGTACCAATAATTTGTCCGTTTCCTGCTTTTAGATTGAAGTAGTTTTTTCCGTTTGCTGCTGTTTTTCGATCATATTTTGAATCATCTGAAGCATTTTTCTTTACAGATTCTATTCCGTTTTCACATGCAGCTTTTGTTGCATAACCTTCACTTGCAAGAATTGTTTGTCCGTTTCCTGCTTTTAGATTGAACTGAAACTCTCCATTTTTTCTTGTTGAAATTACAAATTTTCCCATTTTTAAATATTTTATTGATTAAATATAGTAAAAAAACTGAAACGCCTGCTTTTATTTTAATGATGGCTTTATTTTTTCAATTTTTTCAGGTTTTACAGAATTTAGTATGCCGTATTGCTCATCGTTTCTCGGTTTCATTTTCAAACTAGAATACAAGTCCAAATTTTTGGTTTAGCATTCGGTATAACATATTTTACATCAGATTTCTGAATAAAAATCAAGTAAAATTAATAAAAATATTTTAAAATTTTCTACTTCTGGATTCTGTTTAAAAATTTATAATCAGTGATGGATATATTTTTTGTAGAAAAAAAATGGAAAAGATCATGTCTTTTAAACAAAAAATGCCTCTCAATCGGAGGCATTTTTTGTTTAAAATAAGTACTTTGTACAATTAATAAGAACCTTTCGCAATATAATGTGCTGCAATTTTCTCGGTTAATGCAATTACATTAGGTGTATTAGCATATTTCGTAAATCTTCTAAGACCAGAAAGCATCATTCTTTGTTCGTCACCTTCTGCAAAAGAAACAATTCCTTCTTTAGCTGCAGATGAAATTTTATCAACCGCTTTATACAAATTGAGTTTTGCCATTGCTGCTTCTACAGAATCTGCATCGAAGTGTTTTTCTGCTCTCAAAATAGCAGATTCAGCCATATAAATTTGGTTCAAAATTTCGGATGCGTTCAATAGCAAATGTTGTTGCTTTTCGATATCCATCATATATTTTTGAAGCGCAGCTCCAGAAACCATTAAAAATACTTTTTTAAGATTTGCCAAAATTACTTTTTCTTCACTCATATTAGCAGAATAATCTGGCGTTTCAAAAGACGGAATTCCCATCAATTCTTTAGAAACTGCCATTGCTGGTGAAAGCAAATCTAATTGACCTTTCATTGCTTTTTTGATGAGTAAACCAACCGCTAAAAGTCGGTTAATTTCATTGGTTCCTTCATAAATTCTTGCAATTCTAGAATCTCTCCAAGCTGCTTCCATAGGTGCGTCTTCTGAGAAGCCCATTCCTCCGTAAATTTGAATTCCTTCATCTGCAGTCTGTTGTGTTAAATCTGAAACAAAAACTTTCAAAATAGAACATTCTACTGCAAATTCTTCTACACCTTTAAGTTCTGCTTCCTGGTGATTCATTCCACCTGCAACCAGTTCGTCAATTTTATCTTGAACATCTTTTGCTGCTCGGAAAGAACCAGCTTCTGAAACGAAAATTCCTGTTACCATTTCTGCAATTTTCTTTCTGATGGCTCCAAAAGTTGAAATTTCAACGCCAAATTGTTTTCTTTCGTTAGCATATTTAATAGAGTAAGTAGCAATTCTTCTTTGTCCGTCTAAATTTGCACCTGCCAATTTTATTCTACCAACATTTAAAGCATTCAGAGCGATTTTGAAACCATTGTTTCTTTCTCCCAACATATTTTCCACCGGAATTTTCATATCATTAAAGAAAACTTGACGAGTAGAAGAGGAACGAATTCCCAGTTTATGCTCTTCTTCACCCATTGTCAAACTATCTGGATTCTCCAATTCAGAACGGTTAATTACAAAACCAGTAATATTTTTATCATCATCTATTCTTGCAAAAAGTGTGAAAGTATCTGCAAAACCTGCGTTAGAAATCCACATTTTTTGTCCGTTGATGATCCAATGTTTTCCGTCCTCAGAAAGTCTGGCTTTGGTTTTTCCAGAATTGGCATCAGAACCTGCATCTGGTTCTGTAAGGCAATAGGCGCCAAATTTTGTTCCTGCTGCTAAATCTGGAAGATATTTTTTCTTTTGTTCTTCAGTTCCGTAAAGCAAAATTGGCAACGTTCCGATTCCTGTATGTGCGCCATAAGCAGTTGCAACCGAACCATTTGCACCAGAAGCTACATCACAAGCCAACATTGTGGTTACAAAACCCATCCCAAGTCCGCCATATTCTTCGGGAACTGCAATTCCTAAAACTCCCATTTCGCCAAGTTTACGCATTACTTCTTCTGTCAGTGCATAATCTTTGTGCTCAAAACGCTCTCTGTTTGGTACAACATCACGATCAATAAATTCTTTAATACTATCGCGAAGCATTTTTTGCTCGTCGTTCAGTTCTTCAAGACTGAAAATTTCGTTTGCGGGAGTTTCTTTAATTAGGAATTCTCCACCTTTTACTATGTTGCTCATTTTTTATTTTTGTATAATGTACTATGTATAATGTACAAAGTACTTGGATTATTATTTATTAAATTTTTATTCTAAATACATTGTACATCGTACATTGTACTTTTTACAGATTACAGCAATTCAAAAATACTCGCGGCTCCTTGTCCTGTTCCTACACACATAGAAATCATTCCATATTTTCCGCCACGTTTTCTCATTTCATCAAGAAGTTGAACGGTTAGTTTTGTTCCAGTGCAACCAAGAGGATGTCCTAATGCAATTGCGCCACCATTAACATTCAGAATTTCGGGATTTAAACCTAATTCTTTTTTGATAGCAACCGATTGCGATGCGAATGCCTCATTCAATTCAATTAAATCGATGTCTTTTAATTCTAAACCTGCTTGTTTCAATGCTTTCGGAATCGCATAAATAGGACCCATTCCCATAATTCTTGGCTCCAAACCTGCGGCTGCATAAGCAACTAATCTTGCTTCTGGCTCCAATCCTAATTCTTTTACCATTTCTTCGCTCATTACAATAACGAAAGCGGCTCCGTCACTCATTTGTGAAGAATTTCCGGCAGTTACGCTTCCTCCATTTGCAAAAACGGGACGAAGTTTTGCCAAACCTTCCAAAGTGGTATCTTTTCTTGGACCTTCATCCACTGAAAAATCAAATTTTTTGCTTTGCGGTTTTTGGTTTTCATCTAAAAAATTGTATTCCACAGGAATTGGTACAATTTGGTTGGTAAATTTACCTTCTTGAAGTGCTTTTAATGCTTTTTGATGAGATTCAAAAGCGAATTGATCTTGCTCTTCACGAGAAATATGGTATTGTTTTGCCACTTCTTCTGCAGTGTAGCCCATTCCCCAATAATAATCAGGATTTGTTTTTGCCATATCGGTTTCAGGAACTGGTTTGTAACCTCCCATCGGAATGTAACTCATACTTTCGGTTCCACCTGCAATGATGCAATCTGCCATTCCTGCTTGAATTTTTGCAGAAGCAATCGCAATCGCTTCAGAACCAGAAGCACAATATCTGTTTACAGTAACACCCGGAACTTTGTCGGTGTGTAATCCCATCAAAGAAATTAAACGCGCCACATTTAGCCCTTGTTCAGCTTCTGGCATTGCGTTCCCGACAATTAAATCATCGATTCTATTTTTATCCAATTGCGGAACTGCTGCCATTAATTTTTCAATTACTGTCGCCGCCATCACATCGGGACGAGTAAAACGCAACGAACCTTTTGGTGCTTTTCCAACTGCGGATCTAAATCCTTTGATTATATATGCTTGTTTCATAATTTTTTGTAAAATGTACTATGTACTATGTACAATGTACTTTAATTTTATTATTTGTAATTGTTAATTAATTTTATGAGCATATTTTGAATATGTCTTAATTCATTAAAAATTAAATTATAATTATCTAACGTTAAATAATTTAAATTTTTTGCTACAATAATTTGAGTTTCAAACTCAAAAGAAGAGGCAAGCGCAATAGTTAGAAATTGAACAAATTGCTTATCTGTATCTCGACCAGCACCTTCCGCAATATTTGAAGAAATAGAAACTAAACTTCTACGTGATTGAGAAGTTAATCCAAATATTTCATCTCTTGGAAAGTCTTTTGAAAATTTGTAGTAAAGCGTAGTTAGTTCTATTGCTTTCTTCCAAACTTCTAATTCTCTAAAATTGTGCATTTTTTAATATAATTAAATTCAAAATACATTGTACATTGTACTTTTTACATTGTACAATTAATTCCTCAAAGGTTTCCCATTCTGCAACATATATTGGATTCTCTCCAATGTTTTACGTTCTCCACAAAGTTGAAGGAATGCTTCTCTTTCAAGGTTTAGAAGGTATTGCTCTGTAACTTCCGTTGGTTCAGAAAGATTTCCACCAACCATTACATACGCCAATTTATCGGCGATTTTTCTGTCGTGGTCAGAAATGAATTTTCCTGTAACCATTTGGTCGGTACCTACATAAAACATTCCAAGTGCATCTTTACCCAAAACTTTTACCGTTTGTTCAATAGGTTGGGTATACCCTTGTTCAGCCATTAGTTTTGCTACTTTTTTGGCTTCGGCAATTTGTCGGTTTTTGTTGACCACCACAATATCTTTATGATGTTGCAAAATTCCCATATCAAAGGCTTCGTACGCAGAAGTTGCCACTTTTGCCATCGCTATATTCATAAATGCTTCACGCATTCTGTTGTTTTTCACATCATCGGTATGGAATTTTTTAGCCGTTCTCAAAGCAAATTCTTTAGAACCACCACCACCAGGAATTACACCAACTCCAAATTCTACCAAACCAATGTAAGTTTCAGCAGCGGCAACTACTTTGTCGGCGTGCATCGTCATTTCGCAACCACCACCCAAAGTCATTCCGTAAGGTGCAACCACAACTGGAATAGCAGAGTAACGAACTCGCATCATTGTTTTTTGGAAATAGGCAATTGCCATATTCAGGTCATCCCAATCTTGCTCAATCGCCATCATAAAAATCATCGCTAAATTAGCTCCAACTGAGAAATTGGCAGACTGACTTCCCACAACCAAACCATCGTATTCTTTTTCGGCTAAATCAATGGCTCTGTTTAGACCATCTAAAACTTCACCACCCAAAGAATTCATTTTGGAACGAATTTCAAAATTGATAATTCCATCTCCCAAATCCTGAATTGCGGAACCAGAATTGCTCCACAAAGTTTTATTTTTTCTAATATTATCAAGGATGATGAACGAATCTTGTCCTGGAATTTTTGTATAATTTGAAGAATTTTTATCAAAGAAAATTGTTTGACCTTCGTCGCTTACTTTGTAGAAAGATTCTACATTTTTCACCCAATCAGAAACTTCGTAACCTGCATCTTTTGCCAATTCAATTCCTTTTGCAACGCCAACTGCATCCCAAATTTCGAAAGGACCATTTTCCCAACCGAAACCAGCACGCATTGCGTCATCAATTTTGTAGATTTCATCTGAAATTTCAGGAACTTTATGTGAAACATAAGCGAAAAGTGCACCCAAAGATTTACGGTACAATTCGGCTGCTTTGTCTTTTCCTGTAATTAAAACTTTGAAACGGTCAATTGGTTTATCTATGGTTTTTGTGAGTTCTAAAGTAGAGAAGTTGGCTTTACCTTGAAGTTCATATTCCATCGTATCAAGGTTCAAAGCGTGAATTTCAGATTTTCCTTCTGCATTTTTCACTTTTTTGAAGAAACCTTGCTCGGTTTTAGAACCCAACCATTTGTTGGTCATCATCGTTTGAATGTAATCCGGAAGTGCAAAAACATCATTGAAATCATTACTTTCAACACCACTTTGTTTTACACCATTTGCAACGTGAACCAAAGTATCCAAACCAACCACATCTGCAGTTCTGAAAGTTGCCGATTTTGGTCTGCCAATCACAGGTCCCGTTAATTTATCGACTTCAGAAACCGTCAATCCTAATTTTTTCACATTATGAAGCAAATCCATCATGCTGAATACGCCGATTCTGTTCGCGATAAAAGCAGGCGTATCTTTACACAAAACCATTGTTTTACCAAGGAATTTTGCGCCATAATCCATATAGAAATCTACTATTTCTGGAGCTGTATCTGGAGTTGGAATAATTTCTAACAACGGTAAATATCGAACAGGATTGAAGAAATGCGTTCCTGCAAAATAATATTTGAAATCATCGCTTCTTCCTTCTGTAAGAAGATGAATCGGAATTCCGGAAGTGTTAGATGAAACCAAAGTTCCCGGTTTACGGAATTGTTCAATTTTTTCGTACACCGATTTTTTGATGTCAAGTCTTTCAACCACTACTTCAATAATCCAATCGGTGTTTTTGATTTTCTGTAGATCATCATCAAAATTACCTACTTTTATTCTGTTTGCAAACTCAGGAGAATAGAGTAGAGCCGGGCTTGATTTTTTAAGTTTTTCAAAATTTTCGGCAGCAATTCTATTTCTCACAACTTTGTCGGAAAGAGAAAGTCCTTTTTTTTGTTCCTGTTCATTAAGTTCAAACGGAACGATATCCAAAAGCAAAACTTCGACGCCAATGTTTGCAAAGTGCGCCGCAATTCCGCTTCCCATAATTCCCGAACCAAGAACGGTAACATGTTTAATTCGTCTTTTCATATCAATTTTACTATTTTTTTTCGTGTAATTCGTTGGCAATACTGATGATTTCACTCATTACTTCTTTAAAAATTCCTAATTTCTCTGTTGAAATTCTTTCCGAAACCTTATTATTAAAATTTAGTACCACCTCTTTTGATAAATTTCTAGATGAAATTCCTTTTTCTGTTAGTTTTATGATAACTTCTCTTTTGTCATTCGTGGTTTTTTCTTTGCAGATGTAACCACCATCTTCTAATAATTTTATTATTCTAGTGAGAGAAGTTGGCTCAATTGCCATTTTCGGTCCTAAATTGGTACTTCTAGTTCCTTCTTTTGGATCAATTTTTAGAAGTGTAAGCGCTTGAACTGCAGTTGAATTGTATAGAGAAGCTTTTTCTGAATACATTTTCGAGACTGAAAGCCAACCTGATTTCAATAATAAGTCGATTTCAAGTTTGTCATTTTTTTTAGAATTCATTTTTAGTTCCTTTTTGTTATGCATGCATAGCAAATATATATAAAAATACTATGCGTGCATAGTATTTTTTTTAATAAATTATAATTAATTGAATATCAGTTAAATAAAAATTATTCGATACATAATAATACAAACGAAATATCCTTAGATTCAGTAAAAATTGTAAAATTAATAATCTTTATTAATAAATATAATGATTTCCTCGATTGAAAAGCATTTCTCATGGATATTATCTCCAGAAATCTCCCAAAATGTATCATTGAAAGTAATTTTGTACCTAGAAATGTCTTTTTCTATATTTTTTTGGAGTGCAGAATAGAGAATTTCTTTGTGCAAAGTTGGTGCAATTATTTCGGGTGATACAAATACTGGATTGAGTGTAAAAAGTTGAGGATTGGTAAGATTTGAATTTTGTAGCAGCACATCTTCTGATAAACCTGATTCTAATTTTTGGTGATTGATGAGCCAAATTTTGTCTGCAAATTCTTTGGCTAATCTCCAATCGTGAGAAGAAAAAAGAATGAGTTTATTGTGTTTTTTCGCCAAATTTCGGAGTAATTTCAGGATCATAATCTTGTTTTCCTCGTCTAAATGTGTAGTTGGTTCATCTAAAATAATGAAAGACGAATTTTGTGCTAAAGCACGACCAATAAATGCTTTCTGCAGATTACCATCAGATAATTTGCTTAATGGCAAATTTTTGTATTCACTTAAATATAGACTTTCGATGATTTCTTCAACTTCCTGTTTATCAGAGTTATTTAATTCAAAATAATATGGGTAATGAATGAATTTCCCAAGTGAAACTAAGTCTTGCAAAGTGTAATTTGCTGGAATTTGAGATTTAGAAAATACCACTGCAATTTGCTGTGCGATTTCTTTGGTAGAAAGGTTTTTAATATTTTTTTTATTGATGAGAATTTCACCATGCAAAACTGGGATTTGGTTGAGAATACTCTTGATCAAGGTAGTTTTACCAACGCCATTATTACCAATCAAAAGACAGACTTCACCCAACTCCAAAGAAGTTTCCACTCCTTCAATTAAAGGAGTTTGGTAGCCAATGTCTGTATTTTTTAGTTCTAAAAACATATTTTATTTTCCACAGATTTCACAGATGTTTACAAATCAAAAAAATATTCTCCATAAAAATTTCACAAATAAATTTACATAAACATATATGTATTGAAGTATTAAAAAAAATAAAATAGGAAGTAAACTAATTAAAATCCAAAAATATTTTTTTTTATTAATTTTTATAAAAGAACGTATTGCATTAATTACAGATAATATCATTGTAAAAGGCCAAGCAAAAAGCAACCACCAAACATGTGCAAAAGAATAAATCCAATGCAAATTATAATTTAATCTAAAAATATCTGAAAATTTCATCACAAAAAAACTAACCACAAACAAAAATATATTTGAAACAATTAGTTGTTCTAAAGTTATTCTAATTTTCATTTCTGTGTAAATCTGTGTAATCTGTGGGAAATTAATTTCTATTCTTCAATAACATCAACAAAATTACCGGAATTCCAAACAGACTGGTAATCACATTGATTGGGAGTTGTGACCACTCTGAAATTACCGAAAACAGTTCCATAATTGCAATCCCCAAAATCATATTCAAAATCCACTGTTGCCACAATTTTGCCGGATTATAGATCATTCTGCTGAAATGCGGAACGACAATCCCGATAAATAAAATAGGTCCCAAAAATGCGGTAACCGATGCTGAAAGTAGCGATGAAGCAATGATGATGAGTAATTTCAGTTGTTTCAGATTCACTCCAAAACTTGTAGCATAAGCATTTCCCAAAGAATTTCCTATGAGTGGTTTGATGGTTTTGAAACTCAAAAAAATTCCAAAAATCACAAAAATGCCCAAAACCAAAATTTGATTGCTGCTCACTTGATTATTGGCTCCAAAACTCCACAAAATATAGTTTTTCAGGCTCTGATTGTCGGCATATAATTGCAAAATAGAAACCACAGCTCCTGCTAAAGCCGAAATCAAAAATCCAAAAATGATGATCATATTTTTATCGGGAAATCTACCTGAAATTTCGAGTAAAATCAACATCAATAGAAGACTTCCCAAAATAGCAGAAATACTCAGAAAACTGTTTTGCAACAATTCTGGTAGTGCGATATTTTGTGAAAAAAATATATAAAAAGCAACGCTTAAACTCGCAGCAGAAGTAATTCCCAAAACAGATGGTCCTGCTAAAGGATTTTGGAAATATTCTTGCAATAGAAATCCCGAAGTTGGTATAGAAATTCCAGCCAAAAGCATCGCCAAAACGCGATTCATTCGCAAAAGCGCAATTTGGTGATTTTCGGCATCGGTTTTTATAAAAGATGACCAATCAAGCGCAATGTAACCTGTATTCAAATTGATGAAAATCAGAACTATCGCCAAAACAGCGAACAAGAACACCAAAATTTTGAATGATTTTGACATACAGATTGGCAAAAATTCACTTTGCTTATTTTATGAAATTTCTATTTTTTAGCAGTCAAAAATTTTGAAACTTTTTCGTTGAGCACGTCTTCAGTCATCATTCCTACTGTTTCATCGGTTACATCACCTTTTCTCATTTGCGTAAAAGGTATAGAACTTCCGTCCCATTCTTTGAAATTCGCTTTGAAAAATTCTGGCGACAATGTAGCACCATTCAGAACCACCACGTTTTTGCTGAGACCTTGCTCTTCAGCAAAATTTTTGACTTCGGTTTCCCAATCGTTTTTTTCATCTACACTTATAAAGGTGAATTTCACAGGTTGCCCCTTCAATTCTTCCATTTTTTTCTTGAAATGCGGGATTTCTTTCATACAAGGTCCACACCAAGTTGCAAAAAAATTGGTAATATATAAGGTGTCATTTTTGGTATTTACCAAATTAGCTACTTTATCGGTCGTAAATTCTACCGTTTTGTAGGCAGAAGTTGGAGTAGGAGTTTCAGTTGTCGTAACTACAGGATTTTCTGCAGGTTTTTGTTCTTTTTTACAAGAAAACAAGGCACCTAAAATTAACGCAGAAAGAAGAAAATTTCTCATAATTTTTTATTATTTTTGAAGGATTAATTACGTATGGATAAAAATTCTACAGAGCATTTGCAGCAGCATTTTTATGCGCTAAAATTAACCAAAAAAGAGCAACTGACCAAAAGTACTTTTGCGCTGGAATTTGAAGTTCCCGATTTGTTGAAATCCAACTTTCAGTTTCAGTCTGGGCAATATGTTACGGTAAAAATCCCTACAGAAAACGAGATGCTTTTTCAGGATTACTCCATAACTTCCGCTCCTTATGAATCTACGCTGAGTTTGGGAATTAAAGTGAAATCTGCAAAAAGTGCAGCGCAAATTTTGGTGCAAAATTTTGAAGTAGGAGATACTTTGCAAATAAGCGAACCAACTGGAAGATTTACCCTAAAATCCAAACCAAACGAACACCGAACTATTTTGGGATTCGCAGCAGGAATCGGCATAACTCCGATTTTGAGCCACCTGAAAAATATCTTGCACCAAGAACCAAGAACTCGTTTTTTTCTGTTTTTTTCATTAAAAAATCCATTAGAAATCATCTATAAAGAAACATTGGAGCAATTGCAAAAAATGTACGGAAATCGATTTCAAATATTCTATTTTTTTTCACAAGAAGGTGCCGAAAATCCACTTTTTGAGGGTAGACTTTCAGAGAAAAAACTCCAACTCATCATCAATCAAATTTTAATTTACGAAGAAGATGATGCCGAAACTACGATTTGGGATTCTACTGATGAAGTTTTGATTTGCGGTCCTGGTGAAATGATAAAAACCGTTGCAAACGCTTGTAATAAATTTGGAATTCCGAGAAAAAACATTCATTTCGAATTGTTTGATACTTTTGATGGCGATATTTTCACTTCAGAAAAAAAAATCCCGCTTCTTGAAAATATTGAAACCACCATACAATTGTCAGGTAAAAATTATGATTTTGTTTTTAAAAATAATCAAGAAAAAATACTAACTCAATTGCTTGCACTGGGTTTAGAAGTCCCATATTCTTGTAAATCAGGAGTTTGTGGAAATTGCATTTGCACCCTTAAAGAAGGAAAAGTAGAATTGCTAGAAAATGAATACCTCACTCCGAAAGAAGAAAAGGAAGGCAAAATATTGGCTTGCCAATCCATCATTTTGAGTAAAAAAATAAACCTTAATTTTGATGACGTTTGAAAGTTACTAAAAACATATTGAAATTATTTTTCACCACCTTCGAAATTGGTGTTTTACTGATGTTTTTTGCCAACATTTGGGTTTTTTCTGTAACTAATGGTCGTACGTATACCAAAATTTCAAAAATTCCACCGAGAGAAACAGCCTTGGTTTTGGGAACTTCCCCAAAAATGAAATCGGGAGTTGTAAATCCGTATTTTACAAAAAGAATGGATGCTGCTGCATTGCTTTATCACCACGGAAAAGTAAAAAAAATAATTGTAAGTGGCGAAAAAAGCGCAGGTTACGATGAACCAAAAGCAATGAAAAACTACTTAATTGAACAAGAAGGAATTCCCGAAAATATTATTTATAAAGATTCTACCGGTTTCAATACCCGAAAAAGTATTGGTAATTGTCAGGAAATTTTTCACGAAAAAAATGTGGTGATTGTTTCTCAAGGTTATCACAATTTGCGGGCACTTTTCTATGCAAGAAATTTGGGGATGAATGCACTTGGTTTTGATGCGCAAGATGTCTACAGCAACCAAAGTTATTACAGAAATCAGTTTCGGGAGTTTTTTGCGCGAGTTCAAGCAGTATTGTTCTATGTTTTTGGAATTACGGATAAAGAAGATTTCAAAAATCGTATTTCACAAGCAGAATATGAGTTTAATTATTAAAAAAAAACTTGAAATAATTTTATTTTATCAAAAATATTTATAAATTTGCATAGATTTAACAATTAAAAATATCAATATAACTCATAGTAACTTAACATGGGAAGATCTTGATAAAAATAGCGAAAAAATAATACTCAAAGATATTGAGCTTAGCAGCAACAATTTCTCGATGAGCAGTTATCAGCCGATAAATTTTACCGGATCTTTTAACAGCTCTATGACCTCAAATGGTATGACTGCAGCTACTGACTTTGAAATAAATGCTACTAAAATTAGCACTGGCAACTCAACAAAAATTAACTT
>CALFIE010000101.1 GCA_937876095.1 uncultured Flavobacteriales bacterium
ATAATTCGTTCTGGAATTCTTAATTTAGATTCAGTGCTGGCAGTTATAAAAGCGAATAATCCGCAGCTGAAAATGTACGATGCAGATATACAAAGCATGGATGCTGCAGCAAAAGGGGCAAAAAGCTGGATGCCTCCTCAGGTAAATACGGGTTTCTTTATGACTCCGTACAATGCTAAAATGTGGAAAGCGGATGATATGAATGATGGCATGGGTTCCTATATGTTAGGAGTTACCCAAATGTTTCCCAATGCAAAAAAGCTCAAAGCGGATTTTAGCTATATGAGTTCTATGTCTGCCGTAGAGAAAGAAAATAAGAACTACACAATTAATCAGCTGTATGCTGCGGCAAAATCTAATTATTATCAATGGTTGGTTTTAAACAAAAAAATTAAATCTATGAAAAAAGTAAAATTGGCAGCGATTGCAATCGTATTATTTGCCAAAATGCAGGCACAATTGCAAGAGAATCCGATTGATGAAGTTACAGTACAAGGGAAATTTCTACAAATTCCGTACAAAAAAGTAGCAGAGAATATCACCATCATTTCAAAAGAAGAAATTGCCAATGCTCCAGCAAAATCAATCGAAGAAGTTTTGGCACAATTCACAGGTTTAGATATCAGAAGAAGAGGCGGAAATGGAGTACAAGCTGATATTTCAGTTCGTGGTGGTAGTTTTGAGCAAGTACTGATTTTAATAAATGGAATCCGGATGAATGACAGCCAAACTGGTCATAATTCAATGAATATTCCTGTAGATATGGCTTCTATAGAAAGAATTGAAGTAATCAAAGGTCCTGCTGCTAGAAAATTTGGAAACAATGCTTATGCAGGTGTGATCAATATAGTAACTAAAGTAGATGAAACCAAAAATATCCGAATTTCTGCAGAAGGTGGGGATTACAAATCGTACAAAGTAGGAGCAGCAAGTAATTTCGGAACCGAAAAATGGCAACATTTTTTGCAAGCAAATATGGATGCTTCAGACGGATATCGCTACAACACCGATTACAAAATTCAGAACGTTTTTTATCAAAATTTATATAAAATTACCAATGGAAATCTACAATTACAGGCAGGATTTCAGGAGAAAAAGTTCGGAGCCAATGGTTTTTATGCATCTCCACTTGCAAAAGATCAATACGAGGAAACTCAAGCATCGGTAGTAAGTTTGGCGCACCGACAAAAATTTGGAAAATTTGGCATTAATTCAGCAATTTTCTGGAGACGTGGTCAAGATATGTACCTCTATAACCGAAACAAGCCAGAAATTTACAGAAATATGCACATTGGTAACAATGTAGGAGCAGAATTCAATACAAGTTATGCTTCTAATTTGGGAGTTTCCGGAATTGGAGTAGAATTGAGAAAAGAGTTTTTGACGAGTAATAATTTGGGCAAAAGAGAGCGATTTGTATCGCAGGTTTTTGCAGAACATCATTTCAAATTTTTTGATCAAAAATTACAAATTACACCAGGAATTTCTTGGGCAAATTTTAGTAATGCAGGTAGTTTTTTCTACCCCGGAATTGATATTGGTTTCACCGAAGACGATTTCAAAATCTATTTCAACTGGGCAAAAGTTCACCGAATTCCGACCTATACCGATTTGTATTATGTGAGTGGAACAGAGCAAGGAAATACTGATCTGAAACCAGAAAACGCCATTTCTACAGAAGGTGGTTTTGTGTATGCAAAAAACAAAATGAATTTCAAAATGAGTGCTTTTTTCAGAAATACCAATGATGGAATAGATTGGGTAAAAAATACAGCAGTCGAAAAATGGACCGCCCAAAATATTGGGAAAATAGAAACCAAAGGTTTTGAGTTAGAAGCCAATTTGTCCCCTGCAAAATGGATTTCACTTGGTTTTGGATATACTTATATCAATAATGATTTTGTGAAAACTGCCAAATATTCTAGATACGCAGCAGAAAATCTGAAACACCAATTGGTAGCCAAACTGGGAAATAAATTTTTAGGATTTTCTAATGAATTGATCTACCGTTACAACGAACGTGTTTCGACAGGAAGTTACCTATTGTTAGATGACAAAATAAGTTACGATTTCAAAAAATTGCAGTTGTATTTCTTGGTAAACAATCTCACCAATACCGATTATACCGAAGCTTTTGGCGTTCCGATGCCGAAAAGATGGTTTCACGCTGGATTTACCTACCGTTTCGGATTATAATTTTTAGTTTTATTAAAAATTTAAAAACGTCTACTTCTTAAAAGAACAGACGTTTTTTTAGTATTTATCTGTCAAATACAGGTACGCTTTTAGGTATTTATTGAGTCGTTTCAAATCTTTTTCGGTCATCAATCGATTGAATCTAGTGATATCCATATTATCTCGCAAATCATTGATTTTCACGGCGATAGAAATTTGTGATTGTTCCGTTCTTTGTACGAAATCGTCGTAATTTTCGTCAGGATCTTTTTTGGTAACGCAATCTATGGCAAATAAAATAGGTTCAGGAAAACCTTCGTTTTTCAAAAACTCTAGGTTGAATTCTGGGCAATCTTCTACCACATCGTGCAAAACACCTACAATTTTCTCATCGATGGTTTTTCCTGCGTTCATCACTCTCATTACATGACCTATATATGGAGCCCCAAATTTGTCGGTTTGACCTTTGTGTGCTTTATCAGCTATTTTGATGGCTTTGTGTAGTAGTTCTATTTTGGTCATTTCAAAATTTATGTAAAAATAAAAAATGCCTCAAAATATTGAAGCATTTTTTTGCAAAATTTTTGCATTTTTTTCTAAGAGCCTGTTAAAATTTGAAATTTATTTTAACATTAAGGATTTAAGAGCCTTTTTCTTAATGTTTTTAATTTAAAATCAATTTATTGATTTCTTATAAATTATACTTAATAAACTGAAATTCTAAATGTTAAAGAAAAGAATAAACAAGTTTATTAAATTTAAGAAAATGAAGAATATTGTTATAAAATTATTTGATTATCCGTTTAATTACCCATCCCTGTAATGTTAGCAATAATAAGCCT
>CALFIE010000102.1 GCA_937876095.1 uncultured Flavobacteriales bacterium
TTTGATAAACACAAAGATAATAAAAATTAGGCTATTTTACGGATATTCATATAAATCAAAAACAACTTCAACTATTATGTACTAGTTTTGGATTTTTTTTAAGAAAGGAGTCGTTTGAATTCCTATTCCTTCGAATTACGAATTAGAATCCTAGAATACGAATCACTTCATTGCCAAAAATTCAATTCCGTGATTTTCTTCTTGGTCTTCTTGCTGATTAAAATCGGTGTAATAATCAGAGTAATCGTCTTGCAAACATTGTTTTTTGTTCAAAAACCTAAATAAGCCTATGATTCCTAACAACGCAAAAAAACCGATGCTTCCCGCAAATAACAATTTGTTTTCTCTTTTCATATTACTAATTTTAGAACTTATACTACAAAAAACATTCCTTAATGTATTAGTAGAATATTAATTTTTTTTAAAATTTTAATAAACTTTCGAGTTCAAAAAATGTATATATTTGGAGTTACAGAAAAAAATAAATTTTCCATGAAAATAGCACCAGTTTGCAGTATTGCTGCCATAATTTTGTTTGGTAGTTTGTCTGCTCAAAAAACAAATTCCACACAAAAAATGACCTATCCCGAAACCAAAAAAATCGCCCATTCTGATGTTTATTTTGGGACTAAAGTAGATGATCCTTATCGTTGGTTAGAAGATGATCGTTCTGCAGAAACCAAAGATTGGGTGCAACGTGAAGTCGCTTTTACAAAAAATTATCTAGATCAGATTCCGTTTCGTGAAGAAATTCGAGCACAACTAAAAGATATCTGGAATTTCGAGAAAATTTCGGCACCCTTCAAAGAGGGAGATTACACCTATTATTATAAAAATAATGGTTTGCAAGCGCAATCGGTTTTGTACAGAAAAGATGCATCTGGTAAAACTGAAGTTTTCCTAGATCCCAACAAATTTTCAGAAAAAGGGACGACTTCTTTAACCGGAGTTTCTTTTAATAAAAAAGGAAATTTGGTTGCTTATTCTATTTCTGAAGGAGGAAGCGATTGGCAAAAAATCATTATTATGGATGCTATTTCCAAAAAAATTCTGGATGAACCAATTGTCATGAAATTTTCTGGCGCATCTTGGTTAGGAGACGATGGTTTCTACTATTCAACTTACGATCAACCAAAAGAAGGGAGTCAACTTTCGGGAATTACCGACACGCAAAAAGTGTATTTCCATAAATTGGGAACCAAACAACAAAGTGATAAACTCGTAATTGGCGGTGCAGATTTCAAACGTAGATATATGGGAATTGGTGTTTCTGAAGATGAGCGATATTTAATCTTGTCGGCTTCGGAAGCAACCGATGGAAACGAACTCTATATCAAAGATTTACAAAAAAAAATGGATTGGATTCCAGTACAAAAAGGATATGAATTCAATACCGATGTCTTGGATACCAAAGGTGATTTTATCTATGTTTTGACCGATAAAAATGCCCCAAATATGAAATTGCAGAAATTCAATATCAATAAACCTTCGATTTGGATTGATGTAATCCCTGAAACCGAAAATGTGTTAAGTGCTTCAACAGGAGGTGGTTATATTTTTTCAAAATATATGAAAGATGCCGTTTCTTATGTGAAACAATTTGATTATGACGGAAAATTAATTCGGGAAATTAAACTTCCGGGAAAAGGAACTGCAACTGGTTTTGGTGGTAAAGAAAAAGAGAAAGATTTGTATTACTCTTTCAGCAATTACATCACACCTGGAACGACTTTTAAACTCAATGCAGATACGGGAAATTCTGAAATTTATGAAAAACCAAAAGTGAAATTCAATCCAGAAGATTTTGTATCAGAACAAGTTTTTTACACTTCAAAAGATGGTACCAAAATTCCAATGATGATTTCCTATAAAAAAGGTTTGAAACTCGATGGCAAAAACCCTACGATTTTGTATGGTTATGGTGGTTTTAATATTAGTTTGACGCCAAGTTTCTCGGTTGTGAACGCAATTTGGATGCAAAATGGAGGAATTTACGCAGTCCCAAATTTGAGAGGTGGTGGTGAATACGGAAAAAAATGGCATGATGCAGGTACAAAACAGCAAAAGAAAAATGTATTTGATGATTTTATTTCTGCAGGAGAATATTTACAAAAAAATGGCTACACTTCGCCTCAATTTATGGCGCTTTCTGGCAGATCAAATGGCGGATTATTGGTTGGTGCAACGATGACAATGCGTCCTGATTTGGCAAAAGTGGCATTTCCGGGAGTTGGTGTTCTTGACATGCTTCGTTACAACAAATTTACAGCAGGAGCAGGTTGGAGTTACGACTACGGAACAGCCGAAGATTCCAAAGAAATGTTTGAGTATTTGAAATCGTATTCACCGATTCACAATGTAAAAAAAGGAACTTGCTATCCTTCTACAATGGTGATTACCAGTGATCACGACGATAGAGTGGTTCCTGCTCATTCGTTTAAATTTGGCGCAGAATTACAAGCAAAACAATCTTGCAACAACCCAATTTTAGTAAGAATTGAAACCAATGCAGGACACGGTGCAGGAAGAAGTACCGACCAAGTCATCGGTGAAAATGCTGATATCCTGAGTTTTGCTTTGTACGAAATGGGAATTAAAAAAGATACAGGTAAAAAGTAAAAAGATACAAGTTATTTTTGTTGATCTTTCCGGGAATTCCGTAGGAACGAACATGAAAATGTATTGGAATTTAGAAACGAAAATCAAAAACGCAGAATTTTTCTGCGTTTTTTTAATTCAAAAAACAATATCCTCCAGTTTCAAAATTTTCTGTGATAATTTATTTTACTTCTTCGTTTGTATTGTGTATTTTTGGAAGTTCAAAATATGTCAGATATTATTCAACTTTTGCCGGATCATGTTGCCAACCAAATCGCTGCAGGCGAAGTGGTGCAAAGACCTGCATCTATTGTAAAAGAATTGCTTGAAAATGCGATAGATGCAGGTGCTACCAAAGTAGAGCTCATCGTAAGAGAGGCAGGTAAAAACCTGATTCAAGTGGTAGATAATGGTTTGGGAATGTCTGAAACCGATGCCAGAATGGCATTTGAAAGACACGCAACTTCTAAAATTAGAAATACCGAAGATATTTTCAAAATTTTGACCAAAGGTTTTCGTGGTGAAGCATTGGCTTCTATAGCTGCTGTTGCACAAGTAGAACTGAAAACCAAGCAAAAAGATGCACCAACTGGAACCAATATTTATATTGAAGGTGGCGGTTTGCAATTTCAGGAGCCGATACAAACGAGTGAAGGTTCTAATTTTTCGGTTAAAAATTTGTTTTTCAACGTTCCTGCACGTAGAAAATTCCTGAAAAACAACAATGTAGAGTTTCGGCACATTATAGATGAATTTCAGCGAGTTGCTTTAGCGCACGAACAAATCGAGTTTGATATGTTTCATAATGATGAAGCCGTTTTCAGACTCCGAAAAAGCAGTCAGACACAACGAATTATCGATATTTTTGGGAGAAAATTGCAGCCACTTTTGGTTCCCATCAAAGAAGATTTGGGTTGGATTCAGTTGCACGGTTTCGTAGCAAAACCAGAAGCTGCCAAAAAAGTACGTGGCGAACAGTTTTTGTTTGTAAATGGGCGCTATTTTAGAAGTCCATATCTTAGTAAAGCTGTTTTAGAAGCGTTTCACGGTTTGCTTTTGCCAGGATATATTCCTTCATTTTTTCTGTATTTGGAGTTGGATCCAGACAAAATAGACATCAATATTCATCCGCAGAAAACCGAAGTAAAATTCGAAGACGAAAATTTGATTTTTGCACTGATTCGTTCTTCCATCAAAAAATCGTTGGGAATTTATAATATTTCACCGAGTTTGGATTTTAATCGAGATCCGAAAATGGACCAGTTTTTTCAACCAAGTAGCGGAAGTAAAGCCAACTCCAAGCTTCCTGAAATTTCGGTAGACCGAGATTATAATCCATTTTTGTCTGAAAAATCTGCAGTAGAAAAAGCAACTAACACCGAAATGTTGCAAACCTATCCAAAAGCAGAACCTTCTAAGATTAATCTTTTTGATGATGAAGATTTCGATGAAGATTTGATGAGGTTACCAAATGGATATTGGTTGTACAACAAGGGAGATCGTACCTTGGTTTTGGATTTAGGTAGAATGCATCGCTTGATTCATTCACAAAAAAATGTGCATAAAACTACCAATTATCGTAGTCAATCGCTATTGTTTTCTTTGGAATATCATATGAATGAAATCGAAAAAAACAAATACCGATCCATAAAAAAATATTTGCCAGATTTGGGATTTGAAATGGTGATTGCCCAAGAAAATGTGTTGCGTGTAGATGCGGTACCAGAAGGTTTGAAAGAAACACAGGTCATGAAATTTCTAGAACAGCTTTTCGAAATTTTGGAGTATAAAACCGAAGAAGAATTTATGCAATTTTACCACCAAAAATGGAATAAACTGCACTCCAAATCGCGGTTCGATTTCCTGTACAAGACCGATGCAGAACAGCTAATCAAAAAATTTCAGGAATTGGGTTTCCCAGAATTTTTACCAGACGGTAAGAAATGCTTCATTGAATTACCTCTTGAGGAATTGAAAAATAAATTTTAATAAATAAACAACTAATTATGTTTAATAATATTCCTCCAATTACGCGCAACATCATCGTAATCAATGTGATTGTGTATCTCGTGAGCAATTTTCTGAGTTATCCGGTTTTGTATAATTTATTGTCGGCATATTATCCTATGTCGCCCAATTTTCATTGGTGGCAAATCATCACGCATATGTTTATGCACGCCTCTTTTCATGAAGGAGGAGTTGGTCTAATGCACATTGCTTTTAATATGTTTACCTTGTTTAGTTTTGGTCCGGTTTTAGAGCAAACAATGGGTACGAAAAAATATTTGTGGTTATATTTTTTGAGTGGAATTGGTGCATTTGTGTTGTTCAATCTTTGGAATGCTTATGGAGTGTACGAAATTTCGCAAACCATTGCAAGTCACGGAATTAATGTATCAGAAATTTTCCAAAAATCTGCATTGAATTATACTGGAGATCAGAGCATTTTCAAAGATCCAGACACACTACAACTCGGGCAAATGCTCAATGAAAAAATGTTAGGAGCATCTGGTGCAATTTTCGGAGTAGTTGCCGCATTTGCAACATTGTATCCCGATGCAAAACTGATGATTATGTTTATACCAGTTCCTATAAAAGCCAAATATTTGTTGCCCGTTGTAATTATTGGTTCTATTTATTTAGGATTTTCTGGGAATGATGGTGGAGTTGCTCATTTTGCGCACGTTGGTGGTGCTTTGGTTGGGATTTTGGTGGCACTTCGTTGGAAGAAAAATAGGTTTCGCATTAATTAAAAAAAACAAAAATTTTGAAAACATTCAGGGTTTTACTTACCATTTTGCATCTGGTTTTACTGGTGCTTTTGTACGGAACACTTTTGAATGCCGTGATTGCACCCGAAAAATTTGGATTTCTCAATCTTTTATCATTGTTTTTCCCGATAGGAATGGTGTTGTATGTGCTGATCTGTTTTTTCTGGATATTGCTTCGCCAAAAGAGAGTCATTATTTTTTTATTTCTCCCTATTTTTTTGATACCATCTGTACAAAGATGGCTTCAGTTTTCAACGAATAAAGAAACAATTCCTACCCTAAAAATTTTGACATTCAATATAAAATCTTCAAAAATTGGGGAGGATAAAATCCCAGAATTTATACAGTCTCAAAAAGCAGATTTGGTATTGTTGCAAGAAGAAAATCCCGATTTCACGCTAAAAAATTACCAACAAGCGAAATTTTATATAATGAGTATTTATAGTAAATATCCCATTGTAAAAACTGGAGCACTCTTTGAAGGAGTTGGAAATAGTGTTTTTGCTGATGTGAAAATACGAGGCAAAATGTACAGAATCATCAATATTTATCTGGAACCTTTTGCACTAGAGAAAGAAAAAATGGAGGAACTGGAACAATTGGGTTCCGAAGAGCACCATTTTGGTTATTTTTTGGGAAAACTGATTCCCAATTTCAAAACGCATCAAAAACAAGTAGAAGCCGTAGAAAAGTGTGTGCAAGAATCACCTTATCCTGTAATTTTAGCAGGAGATTTCAATGCGGTTCCTAATTCTTATGAGTATTACCATTTGGTTTCTGGTTTGCAAGATGCATTTGTAGAAGTTGGAAGTGGCAGTGCAACTAGTTTTCGGGATTATTGGTTTCCGCTAAGAATAGATTATGTTTTCACTTCTAAAAATATACAACCAGTTCGGTATTTGGTTCATAGAAATGTGGCACTTTCTGATCATTATCCGGTAACAGCAGAATTTACTTTGCAATAATTTTTTACTTTTGTGGTACAAAATGATTTATTCATTACTAATGATGAAATTGAGGCAGTACGTTTCTTTATTTATAATAATACAGATGAAAAGTTTTTTATATCTATTTTTAATTATTTTTATGGTTTCTTGTTCTAAAAACACCAGTGAGGAAGAACCAGAAAGCGCTGCAAATTTTTCTAGAGCAAACTATGATACTACCGCAATAGATTCTTTTTCGGTGGGAGCTGCGAATATTGATGTTGCGCAAAAAATAAAAATGTCTTCTAAAGAATATTTGGATTCGGTAGCTGCTGTCAAGAAAAAATTAGAAGAAGAACAACTAGCAAACGAAGCCAAAGCAAAAGAGGAAAAAGAAAAAGCAGACCAAGAAAAAAAGGAGAAAGAAAAAACTGAAAAAACCGTTGCTCCTGCTCCAAAAGTAGAATTACCACCTGCAACAACTACGACTCCGTCTACAGAAACACCGGCAAATCCGTAGATTTAGGTATTCAGTTCTAGGAGTGGATCTATAAATCGGCGATCGTTGCACAAACGTGGCACCTTGTTTTGTCCACCCAATTTCCCACGAGAATCCATCCAATTATAGAAAAGTTGAGGTTTTGCAATGTGTACCACTGGTTTTTTCAGGGTCATATTTTGGTAGCGTTTTGCTTCGTAATCAGAATTGATTGCTTTCAGTTCCTCATCAAAAATAGTTACAAAATTTTGTAAAGAATCGGGGTGTTTAGAAAACTCAAAAATCCATTCATGAGCACCGCTTTCTCCGTTTTTCATAAAAATAGGAGCGCCTGTAAAATCTACAATCGCAGCATTGGTAATGCTACAAGTTTTTGCTAAAGCGTGATCTACATTATCAATCATCAGTTCTTCTCCGAATGCATTGATGTAGTGTTTGGTACGCCCAGAAATTCTGATTCGGTGCGGATTGAGCGAGGTAAATTTTATGGTATCACCAATCAAATACCGCCACAAACCACCATTAGTAGTAATTACCATCGCATAATTACGGTCGAGTTCTACTTCCTGCAAAGGAATTGCCCTGAAATTACTGCGGTCAAACTGATCCATCGGAATAAATTCATAGAAAATTCCGTAATCTAACATCAGCAACAACTCATCGCTATTATGCTGGTCTTGAATACCAAAAAATCCCTCAGAAGCGTTGTAAATTTCGTAATAATTGATGTTTTTCCCCAGTATTTTCTCGTATTGTTCACGATATGGTTTGAAACTGATTCCGCCATGAAAAAACACCTCTAAGTTTGGCCAAATTTTTGAAATATTTTGCTGTCCGTTTTCTTGTAAAATGCGTTGTAGTAGAACCATCATCCAACTTGGGACTCCAGTTAAACTTCCTACGTTTTCGTTTTGTACTTCTGCAACTATGGCTTTCAGTTTGGTTTCCCATTCTGATAAAAGTGAGGTTTTTTTGCTCGGAATGGTGGTGATTTCTACCCAAAATGGTAAATTTTCTATCATAATTGCCGACAAATCACCGAATTTGGTATTGAAATCTTCGTATAATTCTGAACTACCACCGAGACGTAAATTTTTGTTAGAAAACAAAGAATTTTCGGGGTGATTGTTGCAATAAATGGCGAGTAAATCTTTCCCTGCTTTGAAATGGCAGTCTTCTAAACTCTCTTCAGAAATAGGGATAAACTTACTTTTTGCATTGGTTGTTCCTGAAGATTTTGCAAATTTTCTGATATAACCAGGCCAAATTACATCGGGATTTCCTTGTCGAGCTTTTTCTATGTAAGGTTCGTAATCTTCGTAGGTGACAATAGGAACTTGGCGCTGAAAATCTTGGTAATTAGAAATATCTTTGAAACCAAATTTTCTGCCATATTCTGTATCTTCTGCATGGAAAAGTTGTGAGAAAAGTATACCTTGTTGCGTTTCTATAGGGTGTTTAATAAAATTCTGAATTTGATCCATCCTTTGTCTGATAAACCAATTCACCACCGTATTGAAAAGTGCTTTAGTAGCCATATCTACAAATATAGGGAAAATTTTGTAGTGATTGTAATTTTTTTTGGTAGGGGTGTTTTATAATTTTTACTATTAAAATTGAAGTAAAAATGAAAAATTACATTTGTTGGTATTCCTCCTATCAAAACAAATCCGCTTCTATTGCAGAAGCGGATTTGTTTATTTAAAATTTTTCAAAAATTTTAGCAAAATTCTTCGTACGCAGCTTGCAGATTGGCTGCAATTGCTCCGGCTGGATTGCCTTCTATGTGGTGACGCTCCAACATATGCACCAATTCGCCATCTTTGAAGAGAGCAACACATGGTGAACTTGGCGGAAACGGAGCCAAATGTTTTCTGGCTTCTGCAACTGCATCAGAATCAAATCCTGCAAATACAGTAGTCAAATGTTCTGGTTTTTTGTCACCAGTTAAAGAGTACAAAACTCCTGGTCTTGCTGCTCCTGCTGCACAACCACAAACCGAATTTATCATCAGTAGCGTGGTTCCTGATTTTGTAAGGGCATTGTTTACAGATTCTGCTGTGGTAAGGTCTTCAAAACCTTTATCTGTAAGTTCTGCCTTCATTGGCATTACTAATTCTGCTGGATACATATTTTTCTAGTTATGAGTTATGAGTTATGAGATTCGAGATTCGAGATTCGAGATTCGAGATTCGAGATTCGAGATTCGAGATTCGAATTATTTTTTGCAAATTTAAGATATATATTTGACTTTTACGATTCATATTATACATCAGTCAGATTTCTACTATCAATAAAAATTCCTGAATAACTTGTTTTTCAGGAATTTGGTGAGTTATTTTTAAGAATAATTTTATGACAACAGTTTTTTAACCATTTCTGAGATGGATTTTCCATCTGATTTTCCGCCCAAAATTTTAGAGGCGGTTCCCATAACTTTGCCCAAATCTTTGATGCTTTCTGCTTTCACATCTGCAATAATTTGCTTGATTTCGGCTTCTAATTCTTCTGCAGAGAGTTGTTTTGGCAAATATTTTTCTATCACCTTCATTTGTGATTCTTCTACTTCTGCCAAATCTGCTCTGTTCTGAGCAAGAAACTGCTCCAGAGAATCTTTACGCTGCTTAATCATTCTTTGCAAAATGGCAATTTCCTGTTCTGCAGAAACTTCGGCTCCTTTTGCTTCACTTTTTAAGAGCAAAATTTGCGATTTCACCGCTCGCAAAGAATCCAAAGCAACTTTGTCTTTTTCTTTCATTGCGGTTACAATGTCTGTATTGATGGTTTGTTCTAAACTCATTTTTATTTTAATAATTTAAAAATTTTTCTACATAACAGTGTAACAATTCTATTTGTAAATTGCTACATTGTTATTTTGTTACTTTAATCTACATCTTTATTTAAGAAACGGTTTTCACGAAGTTGCATTTTGCCGTTGTTTTCAGACAAAAACGAGCTAATTTGTTGTTCTGATGCGTTTTGTGTGTCTATATCAATATTTTTTCTTCGGAATGCAGGAATGCTCTCAAATTCATTCATTTCTTCTGTAACTTGGTATCTAGAATTGAACTCTTTCAATTTGTCTCTACGTTCCTTATTTTTTAGATTTTCGGTAGTTTTGGTTTCGAAGGTAAATTCTGTTTCAGGGTCTTGAATAAAGATTTTTTTCTCTTCAATCACCTTTTCTACTGGAGTTTCTTCTGCTTTTTTTGCTTCAGGGAAATCAAGAGTAATTTCTTGGGTTTCAGAGAATATTTCTTTTTGAGCGGGTTCATTCATCATAAAAGTAAATTCTATGGGTTTTTCATTAGAAAAAACCGTTTTTTTCACTTCTTCTGTTGTAATTTGTTCTTTTTCTGTGGTCTGTTCTTCAGGTTCAAATCTGAATGATTGCGAAGTTGGCTCCTCATCAATTTCCTCTTCATAATGGAACAAATCGTATTCTATATTTTTCGCATAAGTTACATTATGACTAGGTTCGACATCTTCTACAACAAAAAATTCTGTTTGTACCTCTTTGGTTTCTGTGATAATAGTTTCAGATTTATCTTGAAATTTAAAACCGATTTTTTCTGATTCAACAGCATCATCTAAATGAAAAAGATCTTTTTCTATCGGTTTTTCTTCTTCTTTTAAGGTTGATTTGAAGGGAGATTCAAATTTTTTTTTCGGAAAATCGCTATCGTCACCTAATTTAATTTTGATTTTTTCGGTAGGACCTGCATGTTTGTGATGTTCTTTGGAAAAACCAGTTGCAATCACCAAAACACTTACTGCATCTCCCAATTCTTCATCTATACCAACACCGAAAATAATATCAGCAGTATTGCCTGCTTCTTGCTGAATATAATCACTTATGAGACCGATTTCGTCCATAGTTGCTTCTTCATTGCCACTTCTAATCAATAAAAGCACGTTTTTGGCACCGGTAATTTTATTGTCATTCAATAGTGGTGAATCCAATGCTTTTTTTACGGCTTCTTCTGCTTTGTTTTCGCCAGAAGCAACACCAGTTGACATGAGTGCAGTTCCGCTATTAGCCAAAACTGATTTTGCATCTCTGAAATCTATATTGATGAGGAAATGACCTGTAATTACTTCTGCCATTGCTTTTGCAGCATTGGTAAGGACTTCATCTGCTTTGGAAAATCCCGACTTGAAACCTAGATTTCCGAATTGCTGACGAAGTTTATCATTATTAATAACAATCAGAGAATCTACATTGTTTCTAAATTTTTCTAGTCCAATTTCAGCTTGATCTAGTCTTCTTTTTCCTTCAAAACTGAAAGGTACCGTCACAATTCCTACGGTAAGAATTCCCATTTCTTTGGCGATTTTTGCAATTACAGGAGCAGCACCAGTTCCGGTTCCACCTCCCATTCCTGCTGTTATGAAGACCATTTTGGTATTATTACCAAGTACCGCTTTTATTTCGTCTATACTTTCTATTGCTGCTTTTTCGCCAACTTCAGGATCTGCACCTGCACCAAGACCTTCGGTTATAGATACACCTAATTGTACTTTGGTAGAGATAGGATTGTTATCTAAAGTTTGTGCATCGGTATTACAAATGATGAAATCAACGCCGTGAATTCCTTTTTCGTACATATATTTCAGTGCGTTGTTTCCGCCACCTCCAACTCCGATTACTTTGATGATTGATGAATTTCCTTTTGGTAGTGCAAATGTAAATTCTGTATTCGATTTATTTTCCATCTTATTATAAATGATAATTAGTTAACAATTTTTTATTCTACTTCTTCGAAGAATTTTTTCACTTTTTCTAAAATCAATTGTCCGAAAGTTGGTTTTGATTTTTTTTCTGTTTCTATTTCTATTTGCATAGAAGTGTTTTCTATTTCTGACGGCTGTTCGTTAGAAATTTCTGTGGTTACAATATTTTCAGTATTTCTATTGTCGCTGGTAATGTTTTCTGATTCGGTAGGATAGTCTGCGTTTTTTTTGTCTCTTATTTTAAGACTTTCCATCAGCAAACCTATAGAAGTTGCATATTCTGGACCTTTCAGATACTGGTTTTTGTCGTTGGCAATATACTCATTTGCAAAACCAATTCTGCTATCAAAACCTGTTGCGTAATTTGCTAATTGTCTCAAATTTTTGAGGTTAGAACCACCACCTGTAAGTACAATTCCGGCTATGAGTTTTTTCTTTTGTTCAAATGCACCATAAGCTTTCAACTCTGTATTTACCATTTCTAAAATTTCTTCTACTCTTGCACCAACAATACTTGCTAAAGTTTTCAGAGAAATTTCTTTGTCTGGTCTGTCGTGTAAACCAGGAATGGTAACAAAGGTGCTTTCTTTTTCTAAATCAGGGACTGCAGAAGCAAATTTTACTTTGAGTTGTTCTGCGTGTTTTTCTATAATAGAGCAACCTTCTTTGATGTCGTCTGTAATAATTCCACCTCCGTAAGGAATTACACAAGTGTGACGAATAATATTATCTTTGAAAATCGCAATATCCGTAGTTCCGCCACCAATATCAATAATCGCAACACCAGCTTCTTTTTCGTCTTTGGTAAGTACGGCTTCAGAAGAAGCAAGAGGTTCTAGTGTAAGTGCTTCCATTTCTAGACCAGCTTCACGTACACAACGAGCAATATTTTTGATACTTCCCATTTGTCCGACAACCACATGGAAATTAGCTTCTAAACGTTTACCATGCATACCAATTGGCTCCTGTATTTCACCTTCGGAATCTACTTTGTATTCTTGTGGCAATACGTGAATAATTTCTTCACCAGGAAGCATTACCAATTTTTTTACTTGGTCTTTTAAGCGTTCTATATCGTCTTCAGTAATATATTTTTCAGGATTTTCCCTCATTATATAATCTGAATGCTGAAGTGATCGAATGTGTTTTCCTGCAATTCCTACCGTAACTTTGTGGATTGGTACGCCAGAACTTGCATGTGCTTCTGCAACCGCAGCTTTTATAGAACCTATGGTTTGTGCAATATTATTCACAATACCTTTGTGAACGCCAAGACTTTTGGCTTTGCCAACTCCGAGTATTTCGATTTTCCCGTGACTATTTCTTTTACCTACTATTGCTACTATTTTGGTGGTGCCAATGTCTAGACCTACTGAATATTCTTGATTTTCCATTGCTATTTTATTTTTTTGTCGTTTTTTGTGTTGTTTTTTCCGTTGGTTTTTGTGTTGTTTTTTTGTTCATTATAGTTGTGTTTTTTTTGACTTCAGTTTTTTTATTTTCTACTGGTTTTGTCACCAATTTTTTTTCGGGTTCCTTTTTCTTTTCGGGAGCAATAGTTGTTTGTATTACTGGTTTGTTCTCTATTTTTTTTATAGGAACGGTGTTCCCTAGTGCAATTTCTTTATTGTTTTTTGCTAAAATACTGTCGTTTTCTTTGAAATTCGGATTCAAAGTGGTAACAATTTGGTTGCTGTATTTCAAAGATATTTTCGAATATTTTTCTGGGTTTTGATAGACCAAAAACTTTTCAACAAAAACTTTAAATCCTTTCACTTTCAGGTCAATATGTTCCAAATTCCCTATTTCTACTTTGTAACTACCTTGGTTGGTAATTAGTTCGTAACTTCCTTTTTCTTTATTAATCCCTATGAAGAAATTTTTGCAAAAATCATCGGTATTAATTTTATTAATGAGTTCAGCCAACGCAATATATTCACTTGGTTTTACCGATCCTGTCACCAATATACAAGGAAAAGAGTAATTTCTAGAAATTGGAAATTCTACTCCTTTTTTGTCTACATAGTAAACTTTTTCTCGGTTGTTTAATCTAAAAACGGGCACTCTTTGTTTGACATCTACCATCAAATTTCCGTTGAGATTGATGTACACATTAGCACTATCTATTGCAGGAATTTTGCTGATTTTTTGCTCCAATTCTGGAATGTTGATATCGCCAATTTTATTGGTAGGATTGGCGTTTTTCACCAAGTCTTTTATTTCTTTTTCGTCTATAAAATACACAGGACTTTCGGTGGAAATCATATTCACCGAAACATTCTCCATTGGTTTGTTGTTGAATCTCTTCAGAGAGAAACTCAGTAGAAATCCGAAGATTGCTACCGTCACCAAAATTTTAAGAATTCTCCACTTGTTTTTCATATTTATTTGTAAAATGTATAAGTACAAAGTAAAAGGTGCTTTTTACGCTGATACTTTGTACTTTATACAGATTCTAACCATTTCATAATCGGGTCATACAATGTGTCTATGTTTCCTGCTCCTACTGTGAGAAGGATGTCAAAATCTTTTTCTTTTATTTTATTAAAGGCATTTCCTAATGTAGAAAGTTCCTTATTCTTTAAATTTATTTTTTCTAAAAGCCAATCCGAGGTAATTTCCTGATAATTTTCCTGAAGTTCTCTTGCAGGATAAATGTCCAACAAAATCAGTTCGTCTGCTTTGCTCAAACTTTCTGCGAAACCATCTGCAAAATCTCTGGTTCTGCTGAACAAATGCGGTTGAAAAACCACCAATAATTTCTTGTTCGGATAAAATGTTTTGATGGAACCAATCACCGCATTTAATTCGGTTGGGTGATGTGCATAATCATCAATATATACTTTTCCGTTTTCGAAATCGTGTTTGGTGTATCTTCTTTTGATGCCTTTGAATGAGGCAATTCCACGTTTCAACGTATCGAAATCCACTCCCAATTCGTGTAAAATAGCAATAGCAACTGTGGCATTTTCTACATTGTGAATTCCTGGGATTTGCCAACGGAACTCTTCCGATTTATTTTCAAAATTAAAATCAAAAACAATGTGATTTTGTTCTATCCTTAAATTATCTGAGTAGTAATCCGCCTCTTCGTTCACAGCATAGGTTTTACAAGGTCGCCCAATTTCAATGCCTTTTCTTACAAAAAGTTGGTCGTTTTCTGGAACTAAATCTGCAAAATCTCTGAAACCTTGCTCAATGGTGTTTTTGTCGCCATAAATATCCAAATGATCTGCATCTGTCGAGGTAATTACCGCCCAATCTGGAAATAAATTGAGGAAACTTCTGTCGTATTCATCGGCTTCAACTACTGAAATTTCATTTCCATTAAAAATAAAATTCGATTTGAAATTTTCAGAAATTCCTCCCAAAAATCCCGAAAACGGTAGGTTGGCTTCTTTGCACAAATGCGCTACCAATGTAGAAGTGGTGGTTTTACCGTGAGTTCCTGCTATCGCAATGCAATTGGTATTTTCCGTAATCATCCCGAGAACTTTTGCTCTCTTTAGAACTTCAAATTGATTTTCATTAAAATAATTGAGAATTTCTAATTTTTTGATTGCAGGTGTGAAAATTATCAAGGTATTTTCTGGGACTAATGCTTTAATTTTTTCATCAATACTATCTTCAAACACCACATCTATCCCTTCTGAAATCAAGTTTGAAGTCAGTTTGGTTTCGGTTTTATCATAACCCAAAACATTTTTACCGATAGAATGGAAGTAGCGCGCCAAAGCACTCATCCCGATTCCGCCGATTCCTACGAAGTAGAAGTTTTGATAGTTTTTCATAATTTTTCAGATTTCAGATGTTAGATTTCAGATTTTTGTCTGCTGTCTGCAATCTAATATCTAGTGTCTTCAATATTTCATCCACAATTTCTTCTGTTGCTTTTGGTTTGGAAAAAAATTCTAAATTTTTGGACATATCTTTTCTCAACGTTTCATTTTCACAAATTTCTGAAAGGGTATTCCAGAATTTTTCTTTCATTTCGGTATCTTTTACCATTTTTGCTGCATTTTTTTCTACTAAAGTTTGTGCATTTTTGGTTTGATGATCTTCTGCAGCAAAAGGAAACGGAACCAACAATACCGGTTTTTTTGCCACCGCCAATTCCGAAATCGCTATTGCTCCTGCTCTGGAAACAATAACATCTGCTGCGGAATATGCGGTTGCCATATCTGAAATGAATTCTCTGATTTGGATGGAGGTTGGGAGTTGGGAGTTGGAAGTTTCTTTTAGGGCTGCATTATTTCTTCCATCTTCCATCTTCTGACTTCCAACTATATCTGAGTAATCTGTTTTCCCAGTTTGCCAAATCAGTTGATATCCTTTTTCTTTTAATTTTTCTAAATTTTCTTTCCAGCCGTTGTTTAAGGTTCTTGAACCCAATGAACCACCAACTGAAAGTATCGTTAACTTATTTGGATCTAAACCTAATTTTTCTTTCGCCAATTTACTGTCAATCAAATCAGTAATGATGTTTTGACGAATTGGGTTTCCAAGAAAAAAAGTTTTTGTTCCGTGGAAAAACTGATCCATATTTGGATAAGCTGTAAACACTGCTTTTGCTTTCTTCGAAAGGAAAATATTAGTTTTCCCTGGAAAAGAGTTTTGTTCTTGTACAAAAATAGGAACGCCTAATCTGGAAGCCGAAAAAAGTGCGGGTCCACTTGCAAAACCACCTGTTCCCACAGCAAAATCTGGCTTGAAATCTTTTATTGTTTTCTTCGCTTTCAACAAACTTGAAATCAATTTAAAAGGTAAACCAATGTTTTTCAGCAAATTTCCTCGGTCAAATCCTGCAATATTCAATCCCACAATTTTGAAACCAGCTTGTGGAACTTTTTCCATTTCCATTTTTCCGTTGGCTCCAATGAACAAAAATTCGGCCTCAGGAAATCTTTTTTGGATTTCCTGCGCAATCGCAACCGCCGGAAAGATGTGTCCACCAGTTCCGCCACCACTCATTAAAACACGAGGTGCGCGATTCGAGGTTTGAGGTTGCAATGATTCCAAATTATTTGACATTTTATTAATCTAAATTTTTTTGAACACGCCAAAGGCGAGTTCCTACGCTATATCATTAATTTCTTCAATATTTTGTTTTTTGCCCATTCCTTCTTCTTCATTGGTCAAAATTCTGGAGCTTACATTCAGAATAATTCCCAATTGAATGTAGGTAACCAACATAGAAGTTCCACCGTAACTTATTAATGGTAATGGTTGTCCTGTAACTGGAATCAAATTCACAGCAACGGCAATATTTACAGCTAATTGCACAAAAATCATGATTCCTAAACTCAATACCAATAAACTACCGAAGAAAGCGGGCATTTTACTTGCTATCATTACAATTCTGATGATCATAATCATATACAGAACGATTAGAACAAATGCTCCCAAAAATCCGTATTCTTCTACAATGATTGCAAAAATAAAATCAGATGCAGATTGAGGTAACATCTGTTTCAGCGCAGATTTACCAGGTCCCATTCCTGTAATTCCGCCATGAACTATGGCTGCTTTTGCTTGGTTTACCTGATAATTTTTTGCTTTTACATTTTCGTCTTCTATTTGAGCGTTTTTTTGTGCATTGGTAAAGGTTTCTATTCTGCTCATCCAAGTATGTACACGATTGCTTTTGATGAGGTCGGTTTTCAATGCAACCAAAAGAAAAACAGCGATTAGAATTCCTGAAATTCCTACAAATCCTACAATATATTTTCTAGAAAATTGCCCAATCATCATTACTGCTAAAGTCACCATAAGAATCATCAGCGCAGTAGATCCATTGTCTTTGGCAACCAAAATGAAAACCAATAAAACAGGTCCGAAAACGTAAAAAATATTTTCTATGGGTAATCGTTCTCTTTTCACATTTTTAGTTAAATATCTGCAGAGATAAATAATTAGCATAAGGTAAGCAAAACTCGATGGTTGAAACGAAATTGGAGTGCCTGGAATTTTCAACCAACGTGATGCAGAAGCACCATCAATTTTTTGTCCGGTAAACATGGTTAGTCCGAGCAAAATAATCATAATTGCCAGTAAAATACTGCTGAGTTTCCCAATATGTTCGTACCGCACAAAACCAACACCACGCATAATTGCTAAACCAAGAAACACAAAAAAAGTATGTTTTACCAAATGCGAAGTGGTTGTACCATTATTGACAATATATTCTAAATTGGAACTAGCAGAATACACAGGAAACACAGAGAAGAACGAAATCAAGATGATAACGCTCCACAAGACTTTGTCGCCTTTTAGCCATTCTATTTTATTTGCCTGTTCTTCCATTTCCAATTAAAATTCGGAGTTTTTTTTTATTAATTTTTTAATACTTCTTCTTTAAATAATTTTCCGCGATGTTCATAATTATTGAATAAATCAAAACTTGCACAACAAGGTGAAAGTAGCACTGTATCTCCACTTTTTGCCAAAGATTTAGAAATTGCTACCGCTTCTTGCATACTAGAAGTATCATAAATAACCTCTTTTTTATCTTTAAAAAATTGAATCAATTTACTATTATCTATTCCTAGACAAATGATGGCTTTCACTTTGGTTTTTACCAAATTTTCTATTTCGGTATAGTCATTTCCTTTGTCGACACCACCAACAATCCAAATAGTTGATTGTTTCATGCTTTCCAGCGCATAATACGTCGCATTTACGTTGGTTGCTTTGGAATCATTTATGTATTTTACACCATCTATTACAGCGACTTCTTCTAACCGGTGTTCTACAGCCTGAAAAGTCATCAGAGAATTTCTGATGCTTTCATTGCTTATGTTCAAAATTTTACCAGCAATACTTGCAGCTAAACTGTTGGCTACATTATGTTTACCAATAAGTGACAGTTCTGAGACTTGCATTGCGAATTCATCTTGCCATTTCACCACCAATTGGTCACCAATAGAGTAGCCTCCCAATTCTAATTTTTCTTGCATAGAGAAAGGAATTTTTTGTACTTTCAGATCTAATTTTTGGAGCAATTTTTGGCTCATTTCATCATCTTTATTATAAATAAAGTAGTTGTCGTTCTCTTGATTTTCGGCTATTCTAAATTTTGCCAATGCATATTCCTCAAAATTATAATTGTACTGATCTAAGTGATCTGCTGATAAATTGAGCAATAAACTGATGTATGGTCTGAAATTCTGTATGTCATCTAATTGGAAGCTGCTCACTTCCAAAACATAATAGTCGTAATTTTCTTTGGCAACTTGCAAAGCGAAACTTTTCCCGATGTTTCCGCCTAAACCAACATTGAAATTATCATTTTTCAGAAGATGATAAATTAAAGAAGTAGTGGTAGTTTTGCCATTGCTACCAGTAATTGCAATGATTTTGGCGGTAGTAAATTCTGCTGCAAATTCTATTTCAGATGAAATTCGGATGCCTTTTTGCTGAATTTTTTGAATAATTTCCGCTTTTTTGGGAATTCCGGGACTTTTGATTACCCAATCCGAAGAGAGAATTTCTTCTACAGAATGCATTTTTTCTTCGAAAGGAATTTCGTGCTCCAATAATTGGTTTTTGTAGTGTTCGCGTATTTCGCCCATGTCTGAAAGAAACACTTCCAAACCTTTTGTTTTGGCCAAAATTGCTGCGCCAACTCCGCTTTCACCGCCACCTAAAACTACTATTTTCATTTTTTTTAATTCAAAAATTTTTGGATTTAGATATGTAGAAATTACTTATTTCTTAATCACTAAATCTTTTAATTTCTTAATAATTTCTTTATCTCACCTTCAACGTAATCAGACAAACAATTGCTAACATTACTCCTATAATGATCATTCGGTTGACAATTTTGCTCTCGTGATAACCACTTTTTTGGTAGTGGTGATGCAGAGGCGACATTTTGAACAACCTATTGTTTTGGGCATATTCCAACCCATATTTTTTCTTTCTATATTTAAAAACTACCACTTGTAGCATTACCGATAAATTTTCTATTAAGAAAATTCCACACAAAATCGGAATTAATAATTCTTTCCGAAGAATAATAGATAAAACTGCGATTACGCCACCTAACATTAAACTACCAGTATCTCCCATAAAAACTTGTGCAGGATAGGTATTGTACCAAAAAAATCCAATGACTGCTCCTACCATTGCCAAAGTGAAAATAGTGGTTTCTCCCATATTTGGAAGGAACATAATGTTCAAATAATCTGCAAAAATGATGTTCCCAGATAAATAGGCAAAAAATGCCAATGTTGCAAGTATTACAGCGCTGGTTCCGGCTGCAAGTCCGTCTATTCCGTCGGTAATATTGGCTCCGTTGGAAACTGCGGTTACTATAAAAATTACAAATGGAATAAATACAATCCAAGCCCATTCTTGTTGGTCTTTCTCATCCATCCAAAATAGAATTTTGCTGTAATCGAATTCGTTGTTTTTAGCGAAAGGAACGGTGGTTACGGTTTCTTTCTGAGCAGGTGCAAAATTTTGAGATACATTGTTTCTGTTCACAACTTGTGAATCGGCATATTTTCTACGAATGGTAACATCCGGATTGTAATACATGGTTATTCCCACGATTAAGCCCAAACCAACCTGACCAATAATTTTGAAAACACCACTTAATCCGTCTTTATTTTTTTTAATTTTTTTCAAATAATCATCTATAAAACCAATCGCTCCCATCCAAACGACAGAAACCAGTAATAAAATAATGTACACATTGAAGACTTTGGTGAAAAGCAAAACCGGAATGATGGTCGCAATGATGATGATGATTCCGCCCATAGTTGGCGTTCCTTCTTTTTGTTTTTGTCCTTCTAGACCTAAATCACGCACCAATTCGCCCATTTGTTTGTTGCGCAAAAAATCGATGATTTTTTTACCATAAACCAACGCAATAGTTAATGATAAAAGCACTGCAAAAGCTGCTCTGAAAGAAATGTATTTCAGAAGA
Source organism: uncultured Flavobacteriales bacterium (assembly GCA_937876095.1). Lineage (GTDB taxonomy): Bacteria > Bacteroidota > Bacteroidia > Flavobacteriales > Weeksellaceae > CALFIE01. The sequence goes on from CALFIE010000102.1 coordinate 20,461, forward strand.
TTCAGACCAGGAATATAAATTCCGTGATTGGTGAGGTATTCGTATAGGTAGTATAGCATATTAGTTGTTGGTTTATGGTTGTCGGATTATAGATTATACATTTTTGTGAATACTTGATTTCGATATTTACATATTGAATCTATATTTTTTAATGGATTTTTCATTATTAATCTTATTCCTCCAAATGGTTCATTATAAAGTTTCAATATTTCTTTTTTGTGTAAACTATCTTTATTTTTAATATATTTTTCACAAAGGCAGATTGCTACGTCTACTTTTGCATTACTTTCAGCAAAATCTAAATATCCTGGCTTTGGTTTTTCAAATAAACCTTTGTAATAAACGCCTTCACAATCTAATATCTTTATTTTTCTTTCAAATTGATGGTTTAAAACAAAATAAATCAAACCACCAAAAACAACGATTATTAAAGCAAGTGATATGATTTTATAATTTTTCATTCTCAAATTATCTCATTTTCAAATTACTTCGACATCAATTTATACAATTCTATAATCGTTTCTTTGTCATCAAAATGATGTTTCACGCCATTAATCTCTTGATAATTTTCGTGACCTTTTCCTGCAACCAGAATGATGTCTTTTGGTTCGGCAAATTTTATGGCCATTTTTATGGCTTCTTTTCGGTCGGGAATCACCGTGAATTTGCTAAAATTCTGTGGTTCTACTCCGGCTTCTATTTCTTTAATAATTTCTTGCGGATTTTCGGTTCTTGGATTGTCTGATGTAATGATGGACAACGTAGATTTTCTGGTCGCAATTTTTCCCATTTCCGGACGTTTTGCATGATCTCTGTCGCCACCACAACCAAAAACGGTGATTAATCGTTCGTTTTTAGTTCTGATTTCATTGATGGAATCCAACACGTTTTCCAAAGCATCTGGAGTATGTGCATAATCGATTACGAAGAAAATTCCGCCATCTGATTTCAGGGTTTCAAACCGACCTTTTACCCGTTGTAATTTTGAAATTTCTTGTAAAACCAAGTTTTCATCAATACCTAAAGTGACCGCAATTGCATCTACCAAAAGCAAATTATACACATTGAATTTACCAGTAAGTGTGGTCCAAAATTCTTTTCCATTGAAATTCAGCAACATTCCGTTGAAATCCGCTTCTAAAATTTTACCATGAAAATCTGCCATGGTTTTCAGTGCATAGGTTTTCTTCTGTGCTTTGCAGTTTTGCAGCATGATGTTGCCGTTTTTGTCGTCTGCATTGGTAATTGCTACTGCATCTATACCAAGTTCATCAAAAAATCTTTTTTTGGTTTTCATGTATTCATCAAAGGTGTGATGATAATCCAAATGGTCGTGTGTAAGATTGGTAAAACCTGCCACTTTGAAATGCAGTCCTTCAATTCTGTCTTGGTGAATTCCGTGTGAAGAAACTTCCATAAATGCATATTCGCAACCAATTTCCACTGCTTTTGCCAATATTTGATTGATTCTGATGACATCTGGAGTGGTATGCGTAGAAGGAAATATTTCTTCATCTATTCTATATTCTACGGTAGAAATCAGTGCGGATTGGTATCCTAAATTTTTGAAAACATCAAATAGTAGGGTAGTGACTGAGGTTTTACCATTGGTTCCGGTTACACCAACCAATGTTAATTTTTCTGATGGATTTCCATAAAAGTTAGCTGCTAATTTTCCTAAAGTTTTTGATGAATTTTTTACAGTAATATAAGTAATGTCTTCAACTAAATTTTTCGGTAAAGATTCGCACACAATAGATTTTGCGCCTTTTTCTATGGCTGCATCTATGTAGTTGTGACCGTCTGAAACAGTTCCTTTTATGGCAACATAAAGAGAACCATCGGTAACTTTTCTGCTATCGAATGTGAGTTCAGAAACTTCTGAATCTATGTTTCCGAAAGTTTCTATTACTGGGATTTTATGTAATAATGTTGATAAAATCATTTTATAATTTGAGATTTGAAATGTAAAATTTGAGATTGTAATTTCATGCCTCAAACTTCGAATTTCGAATCAATTTTTAATTCTGTAATTCTAAATATATTTTTTGTTTTTTTCCGATAATGGTTCCTTCTACCGGAAATTGATTTCTAATTCTACCGACTCCTTTGTAATCTACTCTGTAACCCAAATTTTCTAACTGAGGAATTACATTTTTGCCAATTAAACCTTTTACATTGGGCATCGTGTTTCCTGCATCTGAAATTTTCACATTGGGATCAATCATTTTGCTCAGATCTACTTTTCTGTCTACCAACAATTCTTTTTCAATATTTTGAGGCATTTTCAAGAAGGTTTTTCCTGCAATTTCTTTGAAAATGGGAGCTGCAACTGTCGCTCCTGAATAACCTTTGGAAGTATCAGGCTGATTAATCATCACATAACACGTAAATTTGGGTTGATCAGCAGGATAAAATCCGGCAAATGCAGATTGGTATTTACCAGGACCTTTCCAGTATTCGAATCTGGCAGTTCCGGTTTTTCCTGCAATTTTCAGATTGGGAGTGTAGATACTTTTTGCTGTCCCTTTTTCTACCGTTTTTATAAGCATTTTGGTCATGAGTTGAATGGCGTCATTTGAGGCCATTTTATCAACCATAATTTCTGGTTTTGCTTCGTAAGAAATTTTGCCATCTTTCATAATTTTATCAATGAAAAGTGGTTTCACCATTTTTCCACCATTGGCAATTCCGTTGTAGAAAGTCAATAATTGTAATACACTAAAACTGGATGCATACCCAAAACCAAGAGATGCAAGTGCTCCTTTGCTCCATCTTTTGCTAGATGGTGTTAAGATGCTTGGTTTGGCAATTCCGGGTAGTTCTAAATCCAGTTTATCAAACATTTTCCATTTTTTGAGATGATCAATGAAAATATTTGGATTTTTACCATAATTTTTGGTGATGATTTTCGCGGCACCTACATTACTGGATTCTGCCAAAATATCACTGATGTCGTAATTTCCGTCTCCTTTTACGTGAGAATCACTGATTCTTTGTTCAAAATATTGCCATTTTCCGTTTCCTACATTCACTCTTGTAGAATCATCTATAAAACCATCATCCATTGCTGCAAGAAGCGAAACGGTTTTGAAGGTAGATCCAGGTTCATTAGCATCTTTCAGCCCATAATTGTAGGCATCTACATAAATTCCGAGTTCTGTTCTGCGTAAATTTACCATTGCCCGAACTTTTCCGGTGTTAGTTTCCATAACCATCACACAACCATGATCTGCATTGAATTCTATCAATTGTTTTTCTAAAGCAGAATGTGCAATGTCCTGAATTCTAATATCAATTGTTGTATAGACATCTTGTCCGTCGATTGGTTCTTTCACCATCCAATAGTCTATTGGTTTCCATTGGGTGGAATTGATTCTTTGTTCTAATCTGGTTCCATCTGTACCTGCTAAATATTTACTGAAAGCACCTTCTAACCCAGATTTCAAACCATTTTGATCCATACCAATTGTTCCTGCTCCAATTTGAGTTGTGGCGAGTTCTCTTTTGTAATTTCTATCTACAATAAATCCACCTTTGTTTTTTCCTTTTTTAAAAATTGGAAACTTTCTGATGCGATCATATTGATCAAAATCCAAACCTCTTGCTAAAGAATAATACTGATTTTTTTCAGCATGTTGTTGATCTAGTCTTTGTCTAAAATAATTTTTAGGTTTATCAAACAATTTCCCCAAAGAATCTGAAAGCGCACCAATATGTTTAGAATAAACCGTGTCTTTTATGGTTTTGAAATCGATATAGATATCATATCTCATTACCGTAGTTGCCAGAATAGAACCGTCTGAAGCGTACAAATTTCCGCGAGCTGCTTGTAGTGTAGCATTGCGATAATTATTGTTGATAAAATCATTCTTGATCTCTTCTACATTGGTGTTTTGTAAAACTAAAATTTTCCCCAAGAATACTACGAAAAGCAAAATTGCTACCCCTACAAAAAGGTAGCCCCATTTCAACGTTTTAGAACGTTTATCAATGTATTCATTTACTTTTGCCATCTATGCTGTCTAATTTTATCAAAATTTTGTGAGGATGGTTTTCAAGTGTTATTAAAGAATCTTTTAACATTTCTTTTCCTAATTCTGATTCCAATTTTACTTTGATTAATTTGCTTTGTGCAAATGCGTTTCTGGATTTGTATTCTTCGGTTTGTTCTTTCAGTTCGTTTACTCGTTCTATTTTTTGGTTTACTAAGTGATTGCTGTAAATCATAATCATCATAAGAGCAAAAATCAACAGAAAATAGCGGTAATGCACTTTCACTTCATCACGATTCAGGAAATTTCCTTTCACGATGTCTATGAAGGTGAGGTTTTTCTTTTTCTTGTTATTTATTGGTTGTTTTGCCACCTTTTTTTATGATTGATCAATAATCATTAATGATCATTTGTTTTTTTTTCTATAATTTGATTCCGGTTCTCATTTTTGCACTTCTTGCGCGAGAATTTTCTGCAATTTCCTCCTCATTTGGTATGGTTGCTTTTGTTTTCAATAATTCAAAAGTCTTGTCGTAATTGCCATAAATATCTCTGGTTGGTTCACCTTCAAACATGCCGTTTTTCAGGAATCTTTTTACCAATCGGTCTTCTAAAGAGTGGTAAGAAATCACCACCAATCTGCCATCTTTTTTCAAAATTTTTAATGATTGAAGCAGCATTTCTTTCAACGCTTCTAATTCTTGATTGACCTCTATTCTAACTGCCTGAAAAAGTTGTGCAAAAAATTTATTTTGCTTAAAAGCAGGAATATATGCAAACAAATTCTTCAAATCATCGGTTGTATTTATGCTTTTATTTTTACGATGATGAACGATTTCTCTTGCCAATTTCCGTGCTTCTCTCAACTCTCCGAAATAGTAGAAAATATCTGCTAAATTTTCTTCTTCGTATTCATTAATTATTTTTTTTGCATCTATTGGTTGCAAAACATTCATTCGCATATCCAAAACCGCGTTTCCACGAGTTGAAAAACCTCTTTCTGCTTCATCGAACTGGTGAGAAGAAACTCCCAAATCTGCCAAAATACCGTCCACTTCTTGTATTCCATAGATTAATAGAGAATTTTCTAAAAATCTAAAATTTTGATTGATGAGTGTAAAACGGTCATCATCTATCGTGTTTTCTAGCGCATCTACATCTTGATCGAAAGAAAATAATTTGCCTTTTGGCGAAAGTCGCTTCAAGATTTCACGCGAATGTCCACCTCCTCCGAAAGTCACATCTACGTATATTCCGTCTGGATTCGTCACCAAATCATCTATACTCTGCTGCAATAAAACCGGATTGTGATACACTTTTCTTTATTTTATTTTTGAAATTTGAAATTCATTGAAAATCAAATCAAATTTTTATTTTACATAATTCCTCTCTCACAGACTCAAACACTCGGTTATTCCGCAACGTCACTACCTAAATTCCCCATCACTTCTTCTGCCAATTTTGCGAAATCTTCTTCGGTAGTTGCAATTACTTTTTCGTAGGTTTCTTTGTCCCAAATCTCGAAAAGTTCACCTGCACTCGTGATTACGATTTCTTTTTTCAGCTGAGCAAATACAATCAGGTCTTTAGAAATTTGCAAACGTTCTGCTTTGTCTGGTTCCACCGTTTTTACACCTGCTGTAAAAACCCGAATAAAATCGGCGTTTTTCTTTACAAAACGGTTCAGGTTGTTGATTTTTTCCATCAGTTTTTCCCAACCTTTCATAGGATAAACTTCTAGACAAGGCTGGAATACGGCGCGTTTCACCACAAAAGAATCGCTGCCAAAATCCTCCATCTGCTTAATCAAAGAAGTGGGGAGTTTTATGCGACCTTTGTCGTCTATTTTGCACTCATATGTACCGATGAAATTCTTCATTTGGGACAAAATTATACAAATATTTCTAAAATTTCCCACTTTTTCCCACTTTTTAACTTAATGTTGATAACTTTTTATCTGTATAGCTTTATGTAGCTAACTTGTTGATTAATAAATTGTTAATAAATGAGTGTGATATGAGGGTAGATGTATGCCCAATTGACATACTTTAAATGAAATTAACACAACAAAAACCG
>CALFIE010000103.1 GCA_937876095.1 uncultured Flavobacteriales bacterium
AACACATGGAGTGTTTGAAGAAAGCATTCAAGAAATTTGTGCAATCATTCATCAATACGGCGGACAGGTGTATATGGATGGTGCAAACATGAACGCACAAGTCGGACTCACAAGTCCGGCAGTAATTGGAGCCGATGTTTGTCATATCAACTTGCACAAAACATTTTGCATTCCGCACGGTGGAGGTGGTCCGGGAATGGGACCAATTTGTGTTGCAGAACATTTAGCACCGTTTCTTCCGGGACATTCTGTTGTTTCTATGGAAATAGAAAAACCAATGACTGCGGTTTCTGCTGCTCCTTGGGGAAGCGCCAGCATTTTGTTGATTTCCTACATGTATATAAAAATGATGGGCGGTGATGGTTTAACTGATGCAACAAAATACGCAATTCTCAACGCGAACTATATGAAAACTCTTTTGGAAAAAGAATTTGATATTTTATACGTTGGTAAAAATGGACGCATTGCTCACGAAATGATTGTTGATATGCGAAAATTTAAAACATCCGCCGGAATTGAAGTGGAAGATATTGCAAAACGTTTAATGGATTATGGTTTTCACGCACCAACAGTTTCCTTCCCTGTTCCCGGAACATTAATGATTGAACCAACTGAAAGTGAAAACAAAGAAGAGTTAGATAAATTTTGCGATGCATTAATTTCTATCAAAAAAGAAATTCAAGAAATTGAATCCGGAAAATACGATAAAACTGATAATGTACTTAAAAATGCTCCACACACTGCTGCAACAGTTATTTCCGATGAGTGGAAACATTCTTACTCACGAGAAAAAGCAGCATATCCAATTTCATCATTAAAGAAAAATAAATTCTGGCCCAGCGTTGGAAGAATTAATAATGCATTTGGTGATAGACAGTTGGTGTGTAGTTGTCCGCCGATTGAGGATTATAAATAAAACAATCTTATGAATATCGCACTCCTCGGACACGGAAAAACTGGAAAAGAAATTGAAAAAATTCTCTTAGAACGGAATCATACTATTGTAGAAATTTTCACATCAAAAAATCTGTTAACGGATAAAAAATTAGAATCACTAAAAAATAATCATACAGATTGCTGTATAGATTTTTCAACACCAGAAACAGTGTATCAAAATATTGAAAGAATTATTTCACACAATATTCCCATTATTGTTGGAACAACAGGATGGAATTCTCAAATAGAAGAGATAAAAAAAATCGTGCAATTACATAACGGAGCAATGGTGTACGGTTCTAATTTTTCTATTGGAGCAAATATTTTTTTCAAACTTGCTTCGTACACTGCACAATTATTAAATAATTTTTCAGAATATGATATTGCCCTTCACGAAATTCATCACATCTTAAAAAAAGATTCTCCGAGTGGAACAGCTTTAACCATTGCTAATGCAATTCTCGAAAAATTACAACGAAAAAATTCACTACAATATTCTACAGAAAAACCAATACAAAAAAATGAACTCCTTGTTACTAGTTCTCGAATTGGTTCAGTTATTGGTACACACACCATTCATTGTAATTCCGTTGCAGATGATATTGAACTCACTCACCGTGCACATAACAGAAACGGATTTGCATTAGGTGCAGTGTTAGCAGCAGAATGGATTCAAAATAAAAAAGGAATTTTTACAGTAGAAGAGTTTTTGTTTAGTGACTTTATTTAAAAATATTATGAGTTATCATATCCAATTATATAGAACCGAAGTAATGAAAAAATATCTTGATGCACAAAAAGAAGATTTTTTCGAAAATGAAGAAAATATTTTACAACAAAGAAATATTAAACCCACAGCAATGCGTTTGTTGGTAGTAGAAAAATTGTTGAAACAGCAATATGCCATCAGTCATAAGGAATTAGCAGAACAGTTTGAAAATGCAGATAATGTTACGCTATTCAGAACGCTGAAAACTTTTTTAGAGCACAAACTTATCCATACTATTGATGATGGAAGCGGAGTGATAAAATACGCACTTTGCCAATCAGGATGTAATTGCGATTTATCGGAACTGCACACTCATTTTTATTGCACCGAATGTAAACATACTTTTTGCCTTAACGAAACAGAAATTCCAAACATTAAAGTCCCTCAAAACTTTAAATTATATGGAGCTAATTTAGTCCTTAAGGGGAAATGCGATAAATGTAGCAAATAGACTTTTTCAACTTTGCAATCCGATTGCACAAATTATTTTTCTATATTTGTACCCTAATGAAATGGTTTCTCACAATATGGACTTTTTACCTGATGGTACTCGCAGCGTTGCCTTGCAGCGATGCAAGCAATCAGTGTGAAGATACCGTTCCTAAAATTGAAACCGCCCAAGCTCACGAACATAACCAGGATAGCGACGACAATTGCAGTCCTTTTTGCTATTGCAGTTGTTGCAGTGTAAGCATCGGGTCATTCAATTTCAAGCCTTTTGAAATCAAGCAACCTAAAGTAGCTTTCTCTACAAAAAAATTCACAATCCGTGATTACAATTTAATTTCCCGCTACCAAGGAAATATCTGGAACCCACCCAAATTTACTGTTTAATTTTTACAGATTTTCCAAATGCTGTTGATGGCTGATGTTTAGCCTTAACTGAAGAAGCTCCTGTCATTCATTTGCTAATGATATGTGCAATCCATTTAAGTTTTCCTGTTTGTTTCAGATAAATTCATAAAGCCTTTGCTTTTGTGATAATGGGCAAATAGTACGTTTTCCATTCTATAGACATTGATAAATCTGTTGGCTGCTTACCACAAGTGGCAAGTATATTTTTTGTAAAATATTAAACAGAAATACGTGTTAGATAATATTATAAAATTCAGTATCAAGAACAAGCTTGTCGTTGGTATAATGACCTTGTTACTCATCATTTGGGGAGTGTGGAGCGCCACAAAACTACCCATTGATGCCGTACCCGATATTACCAATAATCAGGTGCAAATAATTACGGTTTGTCCCACATTGGCGGGACAAGAAGTAGAACAATTAGTAACTTTTCCTATTGAGCAAAGTATTGCAAATATTCCAGATTTAGAGGAAACACGGAGTATTTCGAGGTTTGGTTTGTCGGTAATTACGGTTGTATTTAAAGACAATGTAGATATTTATTTTGCCCGGCAATTAATCAATGAAAAATTAAAAGAAGCCGAAGAAAAAATCCCGAAAGGAATTGGTATACCGGAACTCGCTCCCATTAGTACAGGTTTGGGCGAAGTGTATCAATACATCATCCATCCTAAAAAAGGAAGCGAGAAAAAATACGATGCCAAAGAACTGCGTACAATGCAGGATTGGATTGTAGCCCGACAATTATACGGAACTCCCGGAATTGCCGAAGTCAACAGTTTTGGTGGCGAGCTGAAACAATATGAAGTAGCCGTGAACCCAAACCGCCTTAGAGCAATGGGTGTAAGTGTTACTGATATTTTTACAGCATTAGAAAAAAACAATCAAAATACAGGCGGTGCCTACATTGATAAAAAACCGAATGCTTATTTCATCCGTGGAATTGGCTTGGTTACTTCCTTAGATGATGTGAAAAATATCAGTGTAAAAAATGACGGTGGCAGTATTCCCATTTTTATTAAAGATGTAGCCGATGTAAGATTTGGAAGTGCGGTAAGATATGGCGCAATGACTTACAATGGCGAAGTAGATGCAGTGGGCGGTGTGGTAATGATGCTGAAAGGCGAAAACAGTAACGAGGTTGTCAATCGTATCAAAGAAAAACTACCCATTATTCAAAAATCTTTACCCGACGATATTATCATCGAACCTTATTTAGACCGTACCGATTTGGTAGGCAGAGCAATGAGTACCGTAGAAAAAAACCTGATAGAAGGCGCATTGATTGTCATCTTTGTATTGGTTATTTTCTTAGGAAATTTCAGAGCAGGATTGATTGTAGCTTCTGCTATTCCTTTAGCGATGCTGTTTGCTTTAGCCTTAATGAATGTGTTTGGCGTGAGTGCCAATTTAATGAGTTTGGGTGCGATAGATTTTGGTTTAATTGTAGATGGTGCAGTAATTATTGTGGAAGCTACTTTGCATCATTTAGGGTTACGAAAATCCACACAAAAACTTACTCAACAGGAAATGGATAATGAAGTATTTACATCCGCTTCTAAAATCCGTAGCAGTGCAGCATTTGGCGAAATCATTATCTTGATTGTTTACATTCCTATTTTAACGTTGGTAGGTGTAGAAGGGAAAATGTTCCGTCCGATGGCGCAAACAGTAGGTTTTGCAATATTTGGCGCATTGATTTTATCCCTCACTTATATCCCGATGATGTGTGCTTTGTTTTTGTCTAAAAAGCCAATGCATAAAGAAAACATTTCAGATAAAATGATGAATTGGTTGCAAAAAATGTATCAACCATTATTAGAAAAAGCCATTAAAATAAAATATTGGTTAGTGGGAATTACCGTTGCCATATTTGCCTTTACATTATCTTTATTTGGCAGAATGGGTGGCGAATTTATACCACAATTGCAGGAAGGCGATTTTGCCTTTCACTGCATTTTGCCACAAGGAAGTTCATTAAGCCAAAGTATCGAAACATCAATGCAAGCTTCAAGAATTATCAAGCAATTTGATGAAGTAAAAATGGTTGTAGGTAAAACCGGAGCAGCAGAAGTACCAACCGACCCAATGCCGCCCGAAGCAACCGATATGATGATTTTGCTGAAACCTCAAAGCGAATGGAAAAGTGGCAGAACTTACGATGAATTAGCCGATGCCATCAACCAAAAATTAGAAGCAATACCTGGCGTATTTTTTGAAAAAAACCAACCAATACAAATGCGTTTCAATGAATTGATGACAGGCATCAGGCAAGATGTGGCGGTAAAAATATTTGGCGAAAATTTAGATACATTGGCGCTGAATGCCGATAAAGTAAGCAAAGTTATCCAAACCGTAGAAGGCGCTAGAGCTCCGCAGGTGGAACGTGTGAGTGGATTACCACAAATTAATGTAGAATACGACCGAACTCGTTTAGCCAATTATGGAATTAATGTAGAAGACGTAAACAACGTGGTAAGTACCGCTTTTGCAGGGAAAAGTGCAGGTGTGGTTTTCGAAAATGAAAGAAGATTTGATTTGGTTGTTCGGTTAGATAGTGTTTACAGAAGCAGTATCGAAGATGTAAATAATTTAATGATACCAACTTCTACAGGCAATCAAATTCCGTTATCGCAAGTTGCTACGATTGATTATAAATTAGGTCCGGCGCAAATAAGTCGTGAAGCAGGAAAAAGAAGAATTGTAATCGGGTTCAACGTTGCAGGCAGAGATGTGCAAAGTGTGGTAGAAGAAATTCAGCAAAAATTGAATGCTCAGGTAAAATTACCGCCTGGATATTATTTCACGTATGGCGGTCAGTTTGAAAATCTGAAAGAAGCCAGCAACAGATTAATGATAGCCGTTCCGATTTCTTTGTTATTGATTTTTGTATTGCTCTATTTTACGTTCCGTTCCTTCAAACAAGCAGGTTTAATATTTACCGCAATTCCGATGAGTGCGATTGGTGGCGTTTTGGCTTTAATGCTTCGTGGAATGCCTTTCAGCATCAGTGCGGGAATTGGTTTTATCGCCTTGTTTGGTGTAGCCGTTCTTAACGGAATTGTATTGATAGGCACTTTCAACCAATTGGAAAAAGAAGGAATGAAAGATATTTTCAAACGAGTAATCGAAGGGACAAAAATAAGACTTCGACCTGTATTGATGACCGCAACTGTTGCCAGTTTAGGATTTTTACCAATGGCATTGAGCAGCAGCGCAGGTGCAGAAGTTCAAAAACCTTTAGCAACCGTAGTAATTGGTGGTTTGTTTACGGCAACTTTCCTTACGTTGTTCGTTCTGCCATTACTCTACATCATTTTTAATTCAAAAATTAATTTAAAAAGAAAATTCAAAGTGAAACCCATTGCAACTATCATTGTATTGCTACTATCCTTGGTAGGTTTTACAGCAAATGCACAAACACAGCATTTATCAAGTGTTGATGATGCGATAAATATTGCCCTACAAAATAATCAAAGTATTAAAGCATCTGATTTGGAAATTGAGGCGAGTAAAGTTTTGAAAAAAACAGCCGGAGAATTACCAAAACTCGATTTTAACGCACAATTGGGTCAATATAATAGTACAAAATTCGACCAGTCTTTTCAGGTCACACAAACAATTCCATTTCCTTCATTATTTGGAGCAAAAAAGCAATTGATTAATGCAGAAATAAAAGGTAAAGAAATACAGAAAAGCCTAAGTGTTTTAGAATTAAAAAATCAGGTACGAACGTATTATTATCAAATCCTGTACCTGCAACACAATCAAAAACAATTGCAACAATTGGACAGCTTATATGGTGATTTTATTGGCATTGCAAAGCTTCGATACAAAACTGGTGATACTAAAAAAGTGGATATAAGTACAGCAGAAGCTAAGAAAGGGGAAATCAATTTATTGTTAAAACAGAATGAAGTGTTATTAAATAATGCAGTTGCCAGTCTGAAAACATTAATGAATGCTAAAGAAGATTTTATCATTGTAGAAAATGGAATTTTTCAACCTTTACAAATCAGTAATTTGCTGGACAATGATGCAGTAGCAAATCATCCTGCAATTCAGTCCTTATATCAGGATGCAGTTATTGCAGAAAAGACCAAAAAGGTAGAACGTTCGCAAGGTTTACCCGATTTTACGATAGGTTACACAAATCAATCTTTGATAGGCTTTCAAACAGTAAATGGTGCGGAGAAATATTTCAATTCTGGTAACCGTTTTAATTCTGTAAATATTGGTGTTGCTATTCCCATTAATTACGGTGCTACAAAGGCAAGGATAGAATCTTTGGATTATAGAAAGCAAGCAGCCGAAGCCAATGCACAACAGCAACAGAAAACGTTGGCAACACAAATACAAAATGCTTTGTTGCAATACCAGCAGGATATGAAGCAGTTCAATTATTTTCAGCAGGAAGCTTTGCCTAATGCTAAAGAAATTGTTTCAGCGGCACAATTGGGTTACAAAACAGGCGACATCGGTTATGTAGAATATCTTTTTGCTTTGCAAACCGCAACCGATATTCAGTTGAATTACCTCAAAAGCATTCAGCAGGTCAACCAATCTGTAATCAATATTTATTCATTCATCAATCAATAAGTACAAATGAAATTCAATATAAATAAAATCACGTTGATGACAGCCGTAGCTGTTTTACTATTTGCTTTTTCTGCCTGTAAAAATGATAAGAAAGCAGAAGATAAATCTGCCGAAACCAAAACTGCAGGAAAAGAAGAAGCACCTCACGAGGAAGAAACGCCAACTATTGCCACACTTACCGAAGAACAAATAAAAACGGTAGGCATACAATTAGGCACCATTGAACACAAGGAATTAACAGCAACCATCAAAGCAAACGGAAATCTGAAAGTTCCTAATAACAATAAAGCCAACGCCACTTCTTTGTATGGCGGTGTGATAAGAACACTGAAAGTTCAAATCGGAGATTATGTAAGAAAAGGTCAGGTAATTGCTACCATTGCCAATCCGCAGTTCATCCAATTGCAGGAAGAATATTTGAGTACAGCAAGCAGGATTACATTTGCGGAACAAGAATTAGCAAGACAAAAAGAACTGAACGAAGGAAGTGCAGGTGCAAAGAAAAACCTGCAAAGTGCTACTGCCGAATTAAGCAGTTTAAGAACCCGAAGAGCTTCCTTACAACAGCAGATACAATTAATGGGCATCAATCCGGGTTCTGTATCAAACGGAAATTTAAAATCTGCCTTGGTCGTAACCAGTCCGCTGAATGGTACGGTTAGCAATGTTTTTGCCAAAATCGGAAGCTATGTTGATGTTTCTTCTCCGGTTATAGAAATTGTAGATAACAGTTCATTGCATTTGGATTTACAGGTGTTTGAAAAAGATTTGCCACAGGTAAAAGTGGGACAAACCATTCATTTTACATTAACCAATAATCCTACTACTGAATATGATGCTACGGTTTTCAGCATTGGTTCATCCTTTGAAAACGAGAGTAAAACCATTACCGTTCACTGCCGTGTAAATGGCAATAAAAGTGGCTTGATTGATGGAATGAATATCACAGGAATTGTAAGCCTCAATAATGTAACAACACCTGCGGTACCAACTGATGCCATTGTAAATGCCGATGGCAAATACTACATTTTTGTACAAACCGACAAAGAAGCAGAAGCCCATCACGAAGAAGGAGAAAAAGAAGGCAACCACAAAGAGGGCGAAGAAAAAGACCATAAAGAAGATAAAACGGCTAAGAATTTTGAAAAGGTAGAAGTGCTAAAAGGCGTATCTGATATGGGTTACACCGCAGTAACATTTGTAAATGAAATTCCTGCCAATGCAAAGATTGTAGTAAAAGGTGCGTTTTTCGTCAATGCAAAACTAAGCAATGCAGGTGGTCACGAACATTAAAAATTGAACGCTATGATTTGGTTAAAATTTTATTTGCCGGTGTATTTGGTGTTGTATATGATGGTAGCTTTTGTGCTGCCATCATACCGCACCTACAAGCAAACAGGTATCAATCCCGTAACTTTTGGCAAAACAGATAATGCACACGATTATATCGGTTTTGTGATGAAGGTATTGATAGCATTGCTCTTCGTTGCGGTATTCATCTATTCGTTCAGCGATAAAATATATCAATATTTAGTGCCGATTTCTTATTTAATGAAAGACGTGTTTTTAATCATTGGATTAATTCTGATACACTTTTCATTACTATGGATTTCTGTAGCGCAATATCAAATGAGTAACAGTTGGCGCATTGGTATCGATGAAAATAATAAAACCGAATTAATCACAAAAGGATTATTCTCTTACAGCCGGAACCCGATTTTTTTAGGAATGATAATCAGTGTTGCAGGAATATTTTTTATACTACCCAATGCACTTACATTTTTCTTGATGCTTACTACCTATATCGTTATTCAAATTCAGATAAGATTAGAAGAAGAGTTTTTGGAAAAACAACACGGAGAACAATATTTAATTTATAAAAAAACAACTAAAAGACTACTCTAATGGAACACAAACATAAATACGATGCACAAGGCAAACAGCTTTGCTGCACACCACAAGAAGAAAAAATATATACCGATGCCAATGCTAAAAAATTATTAGAAAAGCATCACGACAATGACGGTCACAACCACGAACACAGTGATGATGACGGTCACAACCACGGAAGTACCGATAAATCTACCATTCAAATGTTTTTACCTGCCATTATCAGTTTTGTTTTACTGATGATTGCTATTGCATTTGATAATTGGTTTCCTCAATCCTGGTTCACAGGTTGGGTAAGGATTGTTTGGTACATTGTTGCTTATGCTCCGGTTGGTTTTCCTGTTATTAAAGAAGCATTTGAAAGCATCCGCAAAAGCGATGTATTTTCAGAATTTTTATTGATGAGCATTGCCACTATCGGAGCTTTCGCCATTGGCGAATATCCGGAAGGAGTTGCCGTAATGTTGTTTTATGCGGTTGGCGAAGTGTTTCAAACTTTGGCGGTTACAAGAGCCAAAGCCAATATCAAAACCTTGCTCGACCAAAGACCCGATGAAGTAACGATTTTAGAAAATAACCAACCTAAAACTGTAAAAGCAGAAACCGTCAACATCGGCAATATCATTCAATTAAAACCCGGAGAAAAATTAGGATTGGATGGCGAATTGTTATCCGAAACTGCATCATTCAATACCGCCGCATTGACTGGAGAAAGCAAGCCAGACACCAAAACCAAAGGCGAAACTGTTTTAGCAGGAATGATAAATTTAAAGACCGTTGCACAGGTAAAAGTAACCACAGCATATACCGATAGCAAGCTCTCAAAGATTTTGGAATTGGTACAAAACGCTACTGCTCAAAAAGCACCAACAGAATTATTCATTCGAAAATTTGCAAAAATTTACACACCAATTGTGGTGTTATTGGCAGTGCTTATTACTGTAGTTCCTTACTTTTTTGTTGATGATTACTTGTTCAGTCAATGGCTATACAGAGCATTGGTTTTCCTTGTTATTTCTTGTCCTTGTGCTTTGGTTATAAGTATTCCTTTAGGATATTTTGGTGGAATTGGTGCCGCTTCTAAAAATGGAATTTTATTTAAAGGAAGCAATTTCTTAGACGCCATCGCTAATATCCAAAATGTAGTGATGGATAAAACAGGAACAATGACAGAAGGCGTTTTCAAAGTGCAAGAAGTAATATTAAAATCAGAATTTAGTAAAGACGAAATCTTGAAAATGGTCAACGCTTTGGAAAGTCAAAGCACGCATCCAGTTGCTACCGCAATTCATCAATATGTCGGCGAAATAGACCATTCTATAAAATTAGAAAATGTAGAAGAAATTGCGGGTCACGGATTAAAAGCTATCGTTAACGGAAAAGAGTTATTGGTAGGAAACTTTAAACTGATGGATAAATTTAATATTGTTTATGATTTAGACCCAAGTACAATTGTTTACACCCTAATCGCCATTGCTTATGATGGAAAATTTGCAGGTTATATTACCATTGCCGACAGTATAAAAGAAGATGCACAGCTAACCATTGACAAACTGAAAGCATTAGGTGTAAAGACCACAATGTTAAGCGGAGATAAAAGCACCGTAGTAAAGTTTGTTGCCGATAAATTAGGAATTAATAATGCCTTTGGCGATTTACTACCTGAAGATAAAGTAAATAAAGTAAAAGAAATCAAAGCCAAAAACGAAACCGTAGCGTTTGTAGGTGATGGCGTGAACGATGCACCAGTAGTGGCTTTGAGCGATGTTGGTATTGCAATGGGTGGTTTGGGTAGCGATGCTACTATTGAAACAGCCAATGTAGTCATTCAGGATGATAAACCGAGTAAAATACCGATGGCAATCAATATCGGTAAGCAAACTAAGAAAATTGTTTGGCAGAATATCACATTGGCATTTGTAGTAAAAGGAATTGTATTAGTTCTGGGAGCAGGTGGTTTGGCTACAATGTGGGAAGCCGTTTTTGCTGATGTGGGAGTTGCATTATTGGCAATTTTAAACGCTGTACGCATACAACGGATGAAATTTTAAATTAATAGTATGAACAATAAAATCTAAGAAATTTAGGGTTTTCTATTAGTAAACCAAATTTTAAGACTTCAAAATAGCCAAATGAACAAATTTTATACAGAAACACTATATAAGCTGGAAACAGAAATCAACGATTTGGAGATTGAAGCCGATCACTCTATACAACGGATAGAAGCCGTTATAGGTATCATTCTAAAGTGCTTGTCGGAAGTAAAGAAATATGTTCTAAACAGAGGATTTAAGAATATTGGGGAAGAAATCCATTTTTTTAAATATCAAAAACCTACTATCGTTTCAAAACTAATTTACAGCCCAGATAGAAACAACGTTATTGCAATTCAAGACCAAACGCTTGCTCAAGCTTACAAAATAGAGTTTGAAGAAATGTGGGGCTCTAACACCCTCACACCCAATACAACTCTTTCTAAATTCGGACCTTACAAAACCGACAATACCCCTCACAATTTCGTCATTGGTGGAAAAGTAGTCAATGCCTATTTCAGCCCTTCTGATGGAGTAACAGCTAAAATAGTTAACGTAATCAATTCAGCAAATACAGACATAGAAATTGCAGATATGCTCATCACAAGAGACGATACCCGCGATGCTTTAATCAACAAATACAACACAGGCTTATCAACCATCAATGCAGTTTTTGATAGTCAAAATCCTTCCGGTAATGATTTTGCTGCTTTGCAATCCACTATTGGTACTTCTAAAGTTGTCAAATATACTGGTGCGGGTATTTTGCACCATAAATTTATGTTGGTAGATAATTTCAATGCAGGTTCAGACCCTCAAGTTCTTACAGGTTCTCACAACTGGTCTTCTTCAGCTGAAACCAGAAATGACGAAAACACCCTAGTCATTCACCATAAAATCGTAACCGACCAATATTTCCAAGCATTCGCATACCTCTACATTTTCGCAGGAGGCGTATTGAATGCATCTGATTTTGCAATTTCTAATTATGAAATCTTACTCTATCCTAATCCTACGGATGGTATTGCTTTCTTTAAAACCAATTCATTGATGAATAATGCTTATGGTAATTATATTATTTATAATGCAATTGGTAGTAAAATGATGGAAAAACAATTTAGAAATTTAGGTAATACTCAAATAGACCTAACTGCTTATCCAAAAGGATTATATTTCATTAACCTAACTGTGGCTGGAAAAGTTTACCAAGCTAAAATTATTAAAAAATAATATAAATTGACTGAAAAGGAACTGTCTCAAAAATACATGATTTAGGTTGAGATTCTTCTTAAAGAAAATTTTTGTATTCGATTACAAAAACTAATAAAAAGGCTATACTAGATATTTTTGAAATAGCCTTTTTTATAATCTCATCACATAAAAATGTGTTAATAGTTGGCTAAAGTGTTAATCTTAAAATAATCATTTATCTTTCTAAAATTCTAATCATATTAAAAACTATTAATGTTGTTATAAAGCTCATATTTTTCAATAATCTGATTTTTATGTCATTAAAAATAATGAGCACTTTTATTTAATAATAATGAAAGATATTATTAATGCTCTGTTTAATTTCGGTTTAAGAATAATTTAAGATATGTTAAAAACGTGTTAAAATTAATTAAGGGGTAATTAGGATACTTTTGAGCAAAAAAGAAAATGCGAAAAAGAACACAACAGATTATTTTCTTAACTACTCTTGGTTTTGTGGGCATTTCACCGTTACAGGCTCAGTCTAAAAAAGCAAAATTAGATACTGTAAAAAGTATCGATGAGGTGGTGGTAACAGCACTAGGAATTAAGAGACAAGACAAGTCTTTGGGGTATGTTGTAGAAAAAGTTACTTCTGAAGAGTTTGAAAAAACTCAAAATAATAACTGGGCGCAAGCATTAGAAGGAAAAGTGGCGGGTTTGAAGATTCAAACGGCTGGAGCTGGCCCACTTGGAAGTGCTAAAATTACTTTAAGAGGTAGTATTTCTATGAATTTAGATAATAATGAAGCTCTTATTGTTGTGGATGGAGTTCCTTTAGGAGGAACAAATACAGGAACAGGAAATGCAGCTTATGGAGCGGGAACAGGAGGGGACTTGCCAGTAGATTATGGTAATAATTTTAACAGTATTAATCCCGATGATATTGAATCGGTAACTGTTCTAAAAGGAGCTACAGCATCAGCCTTGTATGGGTCTAGAGGTGCTAATGGAGCGATTATGATTACTACTAAATCTGGAAAATCTAAATCTGGAAAAATAAAAGTTACTTTTAATTCATCTACAAGTTTTGATACTGTTTTAAAATGGCCAGATTGGCAGTATGAATACGGACAAGGTACTTTAACTAAAAATACAGCAGGACAATTTTATTATTCTTATGGAGCTTCTCCAGATGGAGTTAGCACAGGTGGTACAAGTAGTGCTTTTGGACCAAAATTTGACGGACAATACTATTTTCAATATGATCCTTCAGTAGAAGGACAAAGTCTTACAAGACAATTATGGAGACCATATAAAAACAATGTGAAAGATTTTTGGGGTGTAGGAACTACTTTTTCTAATACTATAGGTATAGAAAGTTCTAATGATAAAACATCATTTCGTACTTCTTTGTCATATGTGAAAAATAATTGGATGATGCCTAATACATTTGTTGATTATTGTTTTTTGGAATAGTGGCATAGTTAGTTAAAATTCAGTTTAATTAAGTTAGAGTAATCTTTTATGGCTTTTTAGTTTAATTAATTTCTAATGTTTTTAATTTTATTGATAACATTATTTAGATTAATTCCTATTCCTGCAAAATTGGGCTTTAATTCTAAATTTTCCCAATCTAAAACTACACTCCAAAAGGTTTCTTTTTCTCCCATGTTTAATTTTCTTTCTTTTTTTAGGCTCTCCTTTATTTTGTCTAATTTTGCTTTATACTCTGGTGTGAAATTTGGTTTATTCAAATAATTATTTTCAAAATTTTCAATTTTATTAATAAAATTAGTTGGGCTTTCGTTAAGAAATTTTTTACAAATTTCTGAATGAAGCCAAATGGACAAACTATGTAATCTTGACTGATAACCAGTTAATTTAATGCCTTCATCTTCGATAACAAAATCTCCATTTTCTATAGCCAAATTATTTTCCCCTTTCTTATCAATATCTTTAATCAGGTAGTTTATATCCTTGTATAATTTTTCAAGCAAATTCTGATTTTCTTCTCTTAAAGGGGTTATTACTTTATCTATATATTCATCTAAAGATTTTATATCGGTATTTCTTATTTCTTCAATAAGATTTATGTAATCATCTGGTTTAAGCATTTTTTGTTATTTATTTGAATAATGGTGTACTTGAGTTTGGTTCTATTATTGGCAAATCTACTTTTAACATAACTGGCATTGGAAAATCAACGCCCATTAATATTGCTTCACCAGAACCCAAAATAGGTAAAAATGCTAATGTATCTCTATTAGCAGAAGAACAAGCATTGGCAATAGCTTCTTTATCTTGGTGATTAATTAATCTGTGAGATATAAAAGTACCTATTTGACTTAATGTACCTATTGGGATGTCTCTTGGCATCTGTGTAGCAATACATAAAAACAAACCATATTTTCTGCTTTCTTTTGCAATGGTGTCAAATGAATTTAATTCAGTAGATTCAAAATATTCATCTTTCACTTTCTTATTTAAGAATTGATGTGCTTCATCTACAAATAATACTAAAGGATTCTTTTTAAATTCATCTCTTCTCGATAGATTCAAAAGATATTTCCCAATTGCGTTTGCTAAAATTTCTCTAACTTGAAAATTATACGGAACATTTTCAAAACCAATTCTTAATATATTTTTATCACTTTTTAAAAAGTCATCAATTATTGAGATTAAGTCCTTATTTTCACTAAACTCAAAACCAAACATTTTTTTATAATCATTATCACTTAAAAGATTATTAATTCTCATTAATAAACTCGTGCTATTGCCAAAATTTCTTTCATCTCTTAAATTTCTCCATTTCTCTCCTTCTATTTGAAAACATTCATTAATTATTTGATGATGTAATTTTGTTATGTCAAACTCGCTATTATCTGAATTTTCAATTTCTGATTTATAAATATAATGTGCATTTAAAAATGGTCTTACTTCATTGTTTTGTTTTACTACACATCCATTTTCTAATATCATTTGTTTCTTGCCTATTGAAAGTGTTACTTTTTTATTTTCTTCTAATGGATTATATTTTTCCTTATCTCTAATTAAACAATACGCAATTTTTAGTGATTTAATTGCTTCCAAAAGAATAGGTTGTTGGACTTGTCCAGCTGGTCTAAACAAAACAAATAAATCGCTTATAGTTAAATTCTTGTATGAAAAAAAGGAATCTGTAATTAGAACCGTTTTTTCCACTTCTGGTTTATTATCGTAGGTAGAATACTCACCAGTTGGGTCAATAATTATTGCTTTTCCATTGTTTTCAACAACACCTTCAATTAATTTACTAACAGTATAACTTTTACCACCACCAGTAGTTCCTACAACTGCACAATGTCTGCTAAATAATGCTTGTTGAGATAATTCAATAGTTGTAGATTTGTCATAAGTTAGTTTACCAAATTTAATTACAGGTGCATTATCTCTGTGTTCTGCTTTTACACCAAATCCATTAAAGTAATTTTTGATAAATTCAGAGGAACAAATAAATACTTTTGAACCAATTAATGGTAACGAATTTAATCCTTTGTCAATTACATTAGGATTGAATAAATCAAATGATATCAAAATTTCTATTTTACCAGTAGGATGAAAATCTTTAGTATTAAACGATTTTTCACTCAATTCTAATCTTTCTTTTTCTGGTAAACTCAATTCTAATATTTTACCTAAAAACCCATATTTTTCTCCTTCAATAACAACATAACTTCCTACCAGTCCCCCTTTTAAATCTTCTCCATAAAATGAAAATGATTTCATAAGGATTGATGACGGAAAATGAATTTTTACAAACTGTGGAGACACTTGGTTAATGTACCCAATAAAATGACTATGATTAAACGGATTTTGCTTCATTTGAATCACTATTAAAATTAATAATAATCTTATTAGAATCTTCTTGATTATAAGATTTTAAATCTGGATAATTTTTAGCAAAATCTTCAAAAGTTTCACTTATAAAAAATACATTATTGTGTCTTTTGGAAACATCTATAAAAGGTTTTAGGTTCTCGTTCTTTTCATCTATTCCCTTATTAATTACCATAAGTTGAAAACTTGGATTTTGTTCTAATGCTTCTTTAATTGCTGTAACAATATGTTTATCCCCAAAACTAAAACCTACACAAATAAGTAATACATTTTCATTTCTAAGTGATTGTTGAAACCTTGACATCATTTCAAAGTAGGGCTGTTCATAAGAACTCTCATATTTACTTTGATTTGGATAAATCATTAATGCATCATCTACATTATCCTTTTGAAAAATAATATTTTCTTCTTTACACCAATCTACAGAACCGTGTAATTTATACAAATGGAAAACTTTTTGTATAAAATTATCCTCTTCTTTTACTCTGCTATTATTTCTTGAAACAATATCTAAATCAAAATTTCTACCACTAAATACTCTTGGTAAAGAAAATGAAAAACCATCAATTATTGTAAAATTTGCCAATTTACCAGCCTGCTCAAAAAGAGTGTCATAATTCAAAGTAAACAATTTGAATCTTGGATATGTTACCTTTCTTTTTGTAATTTTATTTAACAAAAGTGAATGTGGCGAATTATCAGGCAATTCTAATGTACATCTATCTTTAATGAGTTTCTTTATTGTATCAACACTTTTCGAAATATCAATTTTCTCATCATTTATATATTCTTTGGCGGTATTTGCTAAGGATAAAACTTTTTCTAAATTTTTTATAATACCATTACTGTCTGTATCATTATATTTTACTAATTTGCATAACAATTCAAAATTTTCTTTTCCAAGTTCTTTTTCAGAGTCATCCCATAATTGAGATAAAATTTTTCCTTTTTTATCACCTTTTCCTATTCCAATAGAAGAACCTGCACCTGTAAGAATTAATATATTTTCAAATTGATTATTTAAAAAATTATTGTACAATTTTCTCTTTGTTTCCTGTGCATATGCTTCCTTATTAGGGTTTTTTTCATCTTTAAAGTCATGCTTTTTTCCATTAATATAAATGTCTTCAACGATACTCTCTGGATTATAAGTTACTGCAACAGAATTTTGGTTATTAATATATAGATACTCCATAAAAGAAAATTTTTAACAAAATTAATTTTTCCAAAAAAAAATTAATGCCCAAACCCACCTATAAATTAACCCCCCTCTTTTATAGAGGAAACAAATCCCCCCTCACACTTTTTATAAATCAGGAAATTTCAGGACAGTAAATTATTCGTTTTTTTTGATGGATAAATTTATTCAAAATCAGACAGATAAACAAATGATTTTTCTTCTTCTTTTTCTTTTATAATATTTCATCAACTTATCAAATACTTTTAGTTTCCTGGTACTTCACAATCCAACTCAAATGCTAAATCATCAACTTGCTTGGTATTCTATTTAGCATTTTAAAATTACACCAACACCCCCCTAAAAACCCTCACTAATAAGGAGCAATGATAATCATTGCACTTATCTGTTTTACTTTATATTTAATAGAAATTCAAGGTGATAGTTGTAATTTCTTTAGATTTTGGTTTTAAGATATGTTTCTCAAACAACTCAAAAATTCAAAACAATGGTAACAATTATCAACTTCAAAGAAAGACAAAAAGAAGACGGAACTTCCTTCTATGTTTTAGAAGTTCAAGGTGGTATTGAAATGATTAAAAACAAAAAAACATTTCATATCTTTGCTATAGTGCAAAGTAAAAGGGAAGCATTAATTTTACAATATTTTTTAATTTGTTGCACTTATGTTGTACTTATGAAATAAAAAAAGCCTAAAAACTATTTGTTTAAAGGCTTTACAGAAAATTTATTTTAACTTTGTCAAAGTTTTTTTTATCACATAATCACATCCACACATCATCATGAATTCCAAAGAACAAAAACTAGAAGCTTTCTCTAAATTACTCGATATCATGGACGATTTGCGAGAAAAATGTCCTTGGGATAAAAAGCAAGATTTACAATCACTGAGACATTTGACGCTAGAAGAAGTCTACGAACTTTCTGATGCTTTGCTCGAAGAAAATCTCACCGAAATTAAAAAAGAATTGGGCGATGTTTTGTTGC
>CALFIE010000104.1 GCA_937876095.1 uncultured Flavobacteriales bacterium
GGGAAAAGGTGCAAGATTGCAACGTGCACTTGTACAATATTTTTTAGATAAAAATGTAGATGCTGGTTATTTAGAAGTCAATCCTCCTCATGTTGTGAACGAAGCTTCTGGTTACGGGACCGGACAATTGCCCGATAAAGAAGGACAAATGTACTATATAAATGAAGATCAATTATATCTGATTCCAACTGCGGAAGTTCCGGTTACCAATATTTATAGAGATGTTTTGCTCGATGAAAAAGAATTGCCGATAAAAAATACCGCATTCTCACAATGTTACCGAAGAGAAGCAGGAAGTTATGGAGCTCATGTAAGAGGTTTGAATAGATTACACCAATTCGAAAAAGTAGAAATTGTACGATTAGAGAAACCTGAAAATTCTTATGAAGCTTTGGAAGGAATGGTAGAACATGTGAAATCTATTTTGATAGATTTGGAACTGCCTTTCAGAATTCTCAGACTTTGTGGTGGTGATCAAGGTTTTGCATCTGCAATGACTTATGATTTCGAAGTTTGGAGTGCAGCACAAGAAAAATGGTTAGAAGTTTCTTCGGTTTCTAATTTTGAAACTTTCCAAGCCAATCGTTTGAAATGCAGATACAAAGGCGATGGTAAAACACAATTGGTGCATACTTTGAACGGTTCTGCAATGGCTTTACCAAGAATTATGGCAGCTTTACTCGAAAACAACCAAGTAGAAAACGGAATTAAATTACCAAAAAAAGTGGCAGAATATGCCAAGTTCGAGTTGATTAATTAATTCCTTGAAAAATTATATTCGCAAAGCCACCGAAATTTTCGGTGGTTTTTTTGTTTCTAATTTGTAAAAAAAAACAATTTCCAAAAAAATCAAGGAATAAAAGGACCATTTTTTTAACACTTTTAGTTTTCCACAAAAAAGTACTTTAGAAAAAATTTCTATTTAATTTTGATGAAAGTTTTTTAGAAATGTACGCTTTGATTGATTGTAATAATTTTTTTGTTTCCTGCGAAAGAACGCTGGATAAATCACTCATAGACCAACCTGTGGTAGTACTTTCTAATAATGATGGCTGCATA
Organism: uncultured Flavobacteriales bacterium; assembly: GCA_937876095.1. Lineage (GTDB taxonomy): Bacteria > Bacteroidota > Bacteroidia > Flavobacteriales > Weeksellaceae > CALFIE01. The sequence continues at coordinate 1,060 of CALFIE010000104.1, forward strand.
GTTTCTAGAAGTAATGAAGCCAAAGCTTTGGGAATTCCGATGGGAGCTCCGGTTTTCAAGTACAAAGAACTTTTCAAACAATATGGTGTGAAAAGTTTTTCGGCAAAATTCGAACTCTACAATTTCCGAAGTCAGCAAGTTATGAATGTGATAAAAGAATATGCGCCAGATTTTGAAGCATACAGTATAGATGAAGCTTTTCTGGATTTGTCTGGCTTCGAAAAATATATCAACATTTATGAACACTCCAAAAAATTGCGAGCAGAAATTTTAGAAGCCTCAGAAATTCCCACCAGTATTGGTATTGCTCCAAGTAAAACGTTGGCAAAAATTGCCAACAGAATCGTAAAAAAATTCCCGGCACAATTTCCAGATGGAGTGTACATAATGGATACCACCGAAAAAATTGAAAAAGCGCTAAAATGGTTGGATATAGGTGATGTTTGGGGAATTGGTAGAAAACTCACCATCAAAATGCAAGATGCAGGTGTCTATAAAGCATATGATTTGCTGAAAAAACCAGAAATGTGGATTCAAAAACAAATGGGAATTCACGGTATAAGAATGGTAAATGAAATGAAGGGAATTCGCCAGTTGGAAATTGAAGAGCCTTCTGCAAAAAAATCTATTGCAGTGACCAGAAGTTTTATGGAGATGATAAAAGATAAAACCGAGTTGCAAGAGCGCGTAGAAATGTTTGCACACACTTGTGCAGAGAAACTACGCAGACAAAATTCTTGTTGCAAAATGATTACTGTTTTTGTGCGTACCAATAGATTCAGAAAAGATTTGCCAGAATATTACAACGGAATTACGATGCCGCTCCCAAATCCGAGTAGTTCTTCTATTATTTTAGCAAAAGCAGCTACCCAAATTTTTGAACAACTATTTCTAGAAGGCTTTCAGTACAAAAAAGCAGGAGTTATAGTCTCTGATTTTGTGCCAGAAAACGAGCGAATTACCAGTTTGTTTGATGTGGATTTGGATCAAAAACACTTGCCAATTATGAAAACTATGGATCGGCTAAACCGAAAATATGGTAAAGACAAAATAAGATTGGCAAGTCTACAACAAAAAAGCACTTTTGGTAGAAAATTGCTTTCGCCAGAATACGAAGCGTTTTTGAAAAACAATACCTTACCAGAAGCCAACTATAGATTTCATTAACAAAAAAACCACCGAAATTTTCGGTGGTTTTGTGTTATTCTGTGGTGATGATTATTTTTTTATCCTGATTGGTGAGTTTCTTTTTCTCATTCATTAAATCTCTGGAATTTACATTGATTAGGATGGTTCTGTCGTCGATTTGTTTTACAAAATCGTGTTTGCCAACAATCGATTTTATGGGTTTTTGAAATTTCAAGGTATTGCTGAAATGCAGATTAACCAATTTCATCATACCAAACATACCTTTTGCTAATTGTTCACCATATACTTGCATAGAATCTGCTTTAGATTTCGGTGTTTCAGTTGTTTTTTTATCCTCATTTGATTGGGAAATCTGTTGGATAAAATCAGTGGAATTAAATTTATCGGTATCTATAGTTAATGTTTTCCCATCCCAGTTTCCAAAATTTTGTAGAGGCAATTTGTTCAGAGATTTGCTTTGTGAAAATAAATTTTGAAGTTCCTGAGGCATTAACTTATCATATTTCAAAGAAATACCAGTAAGTTCTCCGTTGCTTTTGTTGAGTTTCAAAAACATTTTTTTCAAAACTTTGGTAGAATCGGGATTCAGAATTACTTTTCCTTGTTTTTGAAGGTCAAAGAGACTTTTCCAGTCGGTTGTAAGATTTCCAATTCCAGGTAATGATTTAGAGTCAGAATTTTGGTTAGTCATATTCATCATTCCCATCATACTTTGATCCATCAAAACAGTAGATTGCATACTGGTTGCAGAATCTTTGTAATAGGATGTTTCTGTTTGGATATTGCAAGACTGCAATAAGCCTAAAAATCCCACGAAAAATAATAACTTGATGTTGATTTTCATTTCAATTAATAATTTAGTAACCAATCTATTACAAATTAGATACCAAAGATATCGTGAACCTAAAAAATGGAATGTAGTAAGGTTTTAATGGCAGTTTGCATTCTTCATACTTGCTTTTTCATTTGGATTGTGAATTTGCAGTACTTCTGCTTTTGGTGATAGGTAAGGAATGCCTAATTCTAATCCTCGAACAATGAAGAGTCCCCCCAAAATAATCATCAAAACAGGAACCAGTTTTAGAATTTTCAGCCTGAAAGTTTGTGAGATGAGGTTTCCTGCAAGTACGACTGCAAACATAAACGGAAAGGTACCCAAACCGAAAAGCACCATAAAACTTGCGCCCTGCCAAATTCCACCTGCTGCAATTGACGCTGTAAGTGCTGCATAAACCATTCCGCAAGGTAAAAATCCGTTGAGAATTCCGGTTAGAAATCGGGATTTGTAGTCTGCTTTTTGAAGCAGTTTCCCCAGATTCATTTTTACAGAAAACAAAAATTTTGAAAGAAAGGGAACTTTGTTGCTGAAATCTTGACCTCCAAAAGAAAAAACGGCGACAATTATTAGTAAAATTCCTGCAAAAATAGTGACTTGTTTCTGGAAACCAGTCAATTGAAAACCAACACCAATCAATCCTACGATTGCTCCTAAAACTGCGTAGGTAAAGATTCTACCAAACTGATAGGTGAGATTTTGTACATAGAAATTGGCGGCTTGTTTTTTGGTTAAGCCCATAGAAAGCGCAATAGGACCACACATACCAATACAATGGAATCCTGATAAGAATCCGAATCCAAGTGCTGATAAAATGATGCTTATTTCCACAATACGTCGTAATCTATTTGGTAGGGTTTATCGTTTTGTTTCCATTTTACTTTTAAAGTATAAGGACCGGCAATAATGATATTTTTTGGAATTAAGAAACTATTTTGTGCATCTAAAGTGGTTTCTTTTTTCACATCTAAGTTAGAATCATCTGTTCGGAAGAGTACAAAATTGATTTTCCCTAGGTCAGGTTTTATAGTTTCTGGAAAATTAATTTTAATACCTTCGGAATTTTGAAAATAAATTGGTTGCGAAGTGAGTTCGGCTGCATTTTTTTTACCATCAATTACTTGCTGATATTGCAGCTCATCTTCATAATAACTGTCTGAAACCAAGTCAGAATTTTTTTTACCATTTGGGAAAATAAATATCATAAATAGGATAAATAGAATGAATGATCCTAATGCAACTACAATTCCGTGTCCCCAATTAAATTTTTTGAACATATTTTTTTTAATTATTATTAAAACTGTAATTTGAATGGGCCTTCGAAATAGGTTTCAAAAGTATCCACTAATTTTCCAGATTTGTTGTAAACCCCAATTTTAATATTTTGTTTAGATAATTTTATTTCATTCTCAGGGAAACTAATGTTGATGGTACCTTTGGTCATTCCGTCTTTTTTCAAGAGGATTTCTTTTTCACCACTATAAGAAATGACACCTTTGTTTGGTTCTAGAACTTGTATAGTCACTATCATATCTTCGTTGGATTTATTCAAGAAGGTGTAATTATAGGTATTGGTAATGTTGCCATCTCGCAAGAAAAAGGTAGAACCTGCTGGTTTTATGAATTTAGCTTCCATAGTACCACGATTATAGAGTAAAAATCCTAAAAATCCTACCAAAATAGCCAATACCAAAGTGTAGGCTTTCATTCTGTTGGTAAATTTGAAAGGAATTTCTTTTTCTATTTCATCTTCAGTTGCATATCTTATAAGACCTTTTGGTAGTCCAGTTTTCACCATCACTTCATCACACGCATCTATACAAGCAGTACAATTTACACATTCTAATTGTTGACCATTTCTAATGTCGATTCCAGTAGGACAAACTACCACACATTGGTTGCAATCTATACAATCACCTTTACCTGCTGCTTTTCGGTCTTCTCCTTTTCTGAATTTTGATCTATTTTCTCCACGTTTGAAATCGTAAAATACATTGATGGTTTGCTTATCTATTAAAACACCTTGTAATCTACCATAAGGACAAACTAAGGTACAAACTTGCTCTCTAAACCAAGCAAACACAAAATAGAACATGAGCGCGAAAATAAGCATCACCAAAAAATTGGAAGGATTTGCAATGGGTCCTTCTTTCATGATTTTTAGAACTTCAGCATAACCAACTATGTACATATACATAAAATGAGTGATGATGAAGGATATGAGTAAAAAAAAGGACCATTTCAAGGTGCGTTTCCAGATTTTTTCTGTATCCCAAGCTTGTTGATCCAGTCTAATTTGTTTGTTTCGGTCTCCTTCTATGGCGTATTCTATTTTTCTGAAAACCATTTCCATAAAAACAGTTTGCGGACAAATCCATCCACAAAAAATTCTACCAAAAGCAACGGTAAATAAAATGATAAATACAATAGAAGTGATGGCTCCCATTGCTAAAATAAAGAAATCTTGAGGATAAAATGGTTGCCCTAGAATGAAGAACTTGCGATCTAGAATATTGATTAATAAAACAGGATTCCCATTGATCGTGATAAAAGGTAAAGCAAAGAAAATGATGAGAAATAGAATGCTAACCAAATTTCGGTAATTGGTATATTTACCATGTGGTTTTTTTGGGAAAACCCATTTTCTACTACCAGATTGTTCTATGGTTGCAACAGAATCTCTAAATGTTTCTGGATCTATAACTTGACCTTGACCACCTTTTGGTTTATTTTTTTCTTCTGAATTGGGCATTTTTTTTGAATATTTACAAATTCATACTTTAATAAAAAATCATACAAATTTACTATTTTAAAATCAAATACTTGTGTGATTTCAATCACTAAAATGACTTGTAATTATATGATAAAAGCCATCTTTTTAGGAATGGCTTTTATACATATTATAAGATAGTTTTAGTTATTTTTCCCAATGTGCTTCAGTTCCTTGCGGAGCTGCACCACCTTTTGCAGTACTAATTGGTGGTAATTCTTGATTTAAGTGATATACATAAGCCGCAACTTTTTCTATATCATTTCCGTTGATCACACCGTTTTTACCCCAAGCTTGCATAGTAGGATTGTTTTTAGAACCATTTTCTACCATATAAAACACATTTTTGAATAGTGTTTTTTCTGGTTGATTGATCCAGAAATTATCGGTCAAGTTCGGACCAATTCCTCCTTTTCCACCATCTCCGTGGCAAGACACACAATTGGTTTTGAAAATTTGTTCACCTTCCGCAATATTATCTGCATTGTATTTAGCAGTTTCTATTGTTGCTTTTACAGATGTTTTATCATTTTCTGCAATTGATGCAATTTGCGCTTTATATTCCTCATCATATTCTTTAATTGGGTGTGCAAAATCGGTAAAGAAATAAGAAATTATATAAACTATACAATATGCTGTACCAAACCAAAATAAGCCAATCCACCATTTTGGTAGCTGATTGTCGAGTTCCATAATTCCATCGAAACCATGGTCTATCAAAAGGTCTTTTTCTTCTGTAGCAGATTGTTTTTTGAATGCACTCTCGTACAAAGATTTGAAATATGGTTTTTTCTTTTCTTCTAAATAAACTGCTTTTTCTTCTGCGGTTAATTCTTTGAATTTGTTGTTTTCAATAAGATCTCCAACTGCATTGTGAATCATTGCCATAATAGCACTTATAACTACTGTTCCCCAAAAATAGGGAGAAGAAAGGAAATCTAAACTTTGCACAAACATATAATATACTACAAATAAAATCGCAAGTATAATAAGTATATTTACATAAACAGGGGTTCTTTGTTTCATGATAATTTATTTTATAAATTGAAAGTTTGATCGTCTTCTAAAGGTGCTTCTTCAGCTTCAGAAAAATATTTTTTGGGTTTAGAAAACACATAATATACAATTCCGAGAAACAACAAAATAAAAAGTAGCATAGCAATCGTTTGATAAAGACCAGCATGGTCACCATTGGTAAGTATGTCTTTAAAATTTTGAGGTATCATAAGCTAAATCTTTAGATAAACATTTTTATTAAGGATTACTTGCTGTTTTTACTTCAGTAGTTTTAATATCGGTACCCAACCTCTGAAGATAAGCAATTACCGCTACTATTTCTTTTTTCTCTAATTTATCTTCAGGTCTTTTTGCATAGGCATCTTTTAAGTCTGCAGCTTCTGAAAAGATATTTTTCACAATTTTTTTAGCTTGATTATCTGCCCAAGAATCAGCTGAATCTATTTCTGCTTTGGTGTATGGTACACTAAATACGTTTTTCATCAAACTAATTTTATCTTTCATTTTGCTACGGTCTAGATCGTTTGCAATCAACCAAGGATATCTTGGCATAATAGATCCTGCAGATGTAGATCTTGGATTGTACATGTGTTTGTAGTGCCAAGAATCTGGATTTTTACCACCTTCTCTTTGCAAATCTGGGCCTGTTCTTTTGGATCCCCATAAAAACGGACGGTCATAAATAAATTCTCCAGCTTTGGAATATTGACCGTTTTTACCATTGAAGCGCACAACTTCATCTCGGAATGGTCTAACCATTTGTGAGTGACAAGCATTACAACCTTCTCTTATGTATAAATCTCTACCTTCTAATTCTAGTGGAGAATATGGTTTCACCGCTGCAATCGTGGGAACGTTGTCTTTTACAAATAATGTTGGGATTACTTCTAAGAAACTACCAATAAATAAAGTGAAAAATGATAGAATAGCAAAATATAGTGGCATTCTTTCTAACCAAAGGTGTTTCGTTTCACCTTCTTTTCTTGCAGTACTAATGTTGGCTAAAGCTGGAGCTTCTGCTGGTACATTTTTTTGGAATGAACCACTTCTAACAGTAGCAATCACGTTAACTACCATCAATAGTGCTCCAGAAATATAAAGCAATCCACCTATAAATCTCATCCAATAGTATGGTAAAATAGCAACTACGGTTTCTAACCAGTTTTTGTAAACCAACGTTCCGTCTGGATTAAATTGTTTCCACATCAAACCTTGAGTAAAACCAGAAATATATAATGGAACGGCATAGAAAATAATTCCTAAAGTACCCAACCAGAAATGCCAGTTTGCTAATTTTACTGACCACAATTTGGTTCTCCACATAATTGGTAATAGGTAATAAATCATACCAAATGCCATAAATCCGTTCCAGCCAAGTGCACCAATGTGAACGTGACCAATTACCCAATCTGTAAAGTGACCAATTTTATTCAAAGTTTTGGTTGCCAAAAGTGGTCCTTCAAAAGTTGCCATACCATAACAAGTAACCGCAACTACGAAAAATTTTAGAACTGGATTTTCTCTTACTTTATCCCAAGCTCCTCTTAGTGTCAACAAACCATTTAGCATACCTCCCCAAGATGGAGCGATGAGCATAATAGAGAAACCAGTTCCCAATGCTTGTGCCCAAGATGGCAATGCAGTATACTGTAAGTGGTGAGGTCCTGCCCAAATATATACGAACAATAAAGACCAGAAGTGAATAATAGATAATTTGTAAGAAAAAACAGGTCTTCCTGATGCTTTCGGAATGAAATAATACATCAAACCAAGAACTGGTGTTGTAAGGAAAAATGCAACCGCATTGTGACCATACCACCATTGTACCAATGCATCTTTTACACCTGCATAAGCTGAGTATGATTTCCAACCGGTAAATGACAATGGAACTTCTAAATTATTGAAAATATGGAGCATCGTAATTGCCACCCAAGTCCCAATAAAGAACCAAATTGCAACATACAAATGTCGAACTCTTCTTTTTGCAATCGTACCAAACATATTGATACCGAAAATTACCCAAATCAAAGCAATCATAATATCAATTGGCCATTCGTGTTCAGCGTATTCTTTAGAAGTGTTGATCCCCATAAAGAAAGTGATTACTACGGTTACAATAATCAATTGCCATCCCCAAAAATGAATCCAAGACAAGGTATCGCTAAACATTCTAGCCTTACATAATCTTTGTAAAGAATAATAGATCCCTGCAAAAATTCCGTTCCCAACAAATGCGAAAACTACTGCACTGGTGTGTAGCATTCTGATTCGTCCAAAACCAAACGCACCTTGCGTATTGATTAATCCTTGTAAATTTCCAGAAGAAAGACTCTTAATTGTCATGTCATCTGTACCGAATAAATATTCAGGTAATTCTGGGTAAAACAGCATTAGTGCCGCTGTAAGTCCTAGTAAAAAGCCTACAACACCAAAAACAATCGTAGCATACAAAAATGCTCGTACTATACTGTTGTCATAACTAAACTTTTGTGTTTCCATATATATTAATTACTTTTTTCTGAGTTTTCTTTTTCTTCAGTAGGTTCTTTCGTCAATTCATTGTCTAGTAAAATCCTTACTGCAGGTGATTCATCGTCATCAAATTGCCCTCTCTTTGCGTTTACTATAAAAATGATTAAGAAAACTACAGCCAAAGAAACGCTGCATAAAATCATTAAATATAGTATATCCATTATTGCTACAAATTTAGGGTAAAAAATGTGCTCAAATTTAATCAAATTTTATGATATTCATCATAAGATGTTAAAGTTTGTTAATTTAAAACATTTCTAAATAACTAAATAAGTTATTTTTATCTGATTTTGAAGTATTTAGTACTTCTCCACCACGTAGTTATCGTTGTAAAAGCAACTACGCTTATCGAACTTAGTGGCATCAAAATTGCGGCAACCAAAGGACTCATTTTCCCCAAAACTGCAATCGTAAGTCCAACTACATTGTACAAAAGGCTTATCACAAAAGTGAATTTCACGATTACAATTGCATCTTTGCACATTGCCAAATATTTATCCAGAATTTCCAGTTTTTCACCTTTCATAATTACGTCAGAAGATGGAGTGAAAGAATTGGTGTCGTCTGCAATCGCAATTCCTACATTGCTTTGTTTCAGTGCACCTGCATCATTTAATCCATCTCCAAGCATTGCTACTTTTTTACCAGTTTCTTGTATTTTTTGTATGTAGTGCAATTTGCTTTCGGGATTTTGGTTAAAAGCCATTTCAGTTGCATTGGGAATCATCTTTTTCAGTTGTTGTTCTTCAGAAGCATTGTCGCCACTCAAAATATGAATTTGATAATTGTCAAGATGTTGAAACAATTCGGTAAGATGTTCTCGGTATTCATTCTTAAAAATAAATTTCCCAATCAACACCTCATTTTTACTTATATAAACTGCCGTTTCTAAATTTTTAGATTCTTGCCCCATCAATTTTGCAGAACCAATTTTGTAGAGGAGACCTCTAATGTTGGCTTCATAACCTTTACCTGCAGTTTCTACGAAATTTTCTACCGGGAAATACTCATCTTTCACCTCCAAAAATTCGTACAACGATTTAGAAAGAGGATGGTTGGAGTTTTTCAGTAAACTTTTGATGTTTTTCAAATCAAATTCTTCTATTTTTTCACCTTCGTAAGTGATGAGCGATTTTTTACTGTGTGTGATGGTCCCTGTTTTATCAAAAACCAAAGCCTGTAATTTTGCAATTTTCTCTATGGTTAAAGTGTCTTTCACATAGAAATTATTTCTGCCCAAAATCCTCATAATGTGCCCAAAAGTGAATGGTGCAGAAAGCGCCAAAGCACACGGACAAGCCACAATCAGAATTGCTGAAACCACCTGAAACATTTTCTCGTAATCTATTCTTGCCCAGTAAATTCCAGCGAAAAGCGTAATTCCTAAAATAATGAAGGTGAAATATTTAGAGATTTGGTTGGTAAGTGTATCTAGTCCAGTTTCGTATTTTTTGAAGGCTTCTTTGTTCCAAAGTTGGGTCAGGTAACTTTGGTTCACGGTTTTTATGACTTCGAGTTCTAGAATAGAACCTATTTGTTTGCCACCTGCAAAAATTTTGTCGCCCGGTTTTTTTGGGACAGATGCACTTTCACCAGTGATGAAACTGTTGTCTATATTTCCTTCCCCATTAATCAAAATAGCATCTACAGGAATGATTTCTTGGTTTCTCACCATAATTCTGTCACCAATTTTCAGAGCAGAAAGCAGTACATTTTCTTGGCTCCCATTGAAATCTACTTTGGTTACTGCAATTGGATAAAAAGATTTGTAATCTCGATCATAAGACAGTGCATTATACGTTCTTTTTTGAAACAATTTGCCAAGAAGCATAAAGAACAGCAAACCACACAAGGTGTCGAAATAACCTGGACCGTAATCAGTAACAACTTCGTACACACTTCTGCCAAAAAGCATAAAAATCCCTAATACAATCGGGACATCTATGTTGACGATTCCGTTTTTCAGACCGTACCAAGCAGATTTGTAATAGTCTGATGCAGAATAAAATACAACAGGAACTGAAAGTGCGAACGTAAGAAATCTAAACAAATTTTTGTACTGATCTAGCCAAAGATCTTTTCCGCCCAAAATCCCGAAATATTCAGGAAAACTGAAAAACATTCCGTTCCCAAATGCAAAACCGGCAATTGCCAATTTTATGAGCAGCGATTTATCTATTTTTTTCTCGACTTTGTCGGCACTTTCCAGATTGATGATTGGTTTGTAACCTAAATTAGTTAAAAATTTTGCCAAATCGCTTAGTTTCAATTCCTCTTGATTAAAAGAAATTTGTACCGTTTTTTGCGTGAAATTTACCTGAGAATATTTGATTCCTTGGTGCAAAGTTTGCAAACTTTCCAGTAGCCAAATGCATGAAGTACAGTGTATTACGGGAATTTTGAAGGTAACCAAAGTCGTGTTTCCTTCAGAAAAATCGGTTACTTGGTCGAAAATTTCTTTGGTATCTAAATACTCAAATTGTGTAGTGTCATCATCATTTGGTCTGATTCCCGAGTTTTTGTTCAATTCATAGAAATCACCTAAATTATTCATATTCAGGATTTCAAAAACCGATTTGCAACCATTGCAGCAAAAGAGTTTCTGATCAAAAAGGATTCGCTCCTTATCAATTTCTTGACCACAGTGAAAACAATTTTCCGCCACTTTTCTTAGATTTTCGCTCCGCAAAATTAAAACAAAATAATTTGTGATAAGGTCGAAAATATGCTATTTTTGCTGACAAATATCATAACTATGTCCCAAGAAAAGCAAATTACCATTGAACAGAACATTATGCGTGTTTTTAATGAAAATTCGTTTAAAGAGCGACTGTGCAAAGAAGATTTTGAGCGATATTTAAAATCCAAAGAGTTAATTTCTTTCAAAAAAGGAGACGTCATCTTCGAAGACGGTGAAACACCGAAAGGAATTTACCTGATTACAAAAGGTACTACGAAACTCTCTAAATCTGGAGCTTATGGAAAAGAGCAAATTCTACGTTTCATAAAAGAAAGTGATATAATTGGTTACCGTTCTTTGCTTTGTGGTGAAGATTTCCAGGCAAAAGCCGAAGCAATGACCGATATAGAAACCATTTTTTTACCAGCCGATTTGTTTTTGCATTTGCTAGAAGTAGATTCTAAATTGTCTTATGCAATGTTGCAAAAAATTGCTTTCGAATTGGGAGAATCATCTAATACCATTACTTTTTTGGCTCAAAAAACAGTTCGAGAAAGACTGGCAGAAATCTTATTGCTTTTGGAACAGAAATTAGGAACCGATCCAGAAGGTTTCATCAATATTTCTCTTACAAGAGAAGAATTTGCCAACCTGATTGGTACAGCTACAGAAAGTGCCATCAGATTAATATCGGAGTTCAAACAAGATCATTTGATTGAAGTAGAAGGTAGAAATATCAAAATTTTGAACCACGAGAAACTCATCAAACTGGGGCACGTAATTTTGTAGTTTTTTTCTTCAAAATTTTTAATTAAAGAGCGTCATTTTTTCATTAAAAATTATCATTAATGATGATTAAAAAAAATGAGAATTTGAAGCAATAACCAAACAATTTATCCCAAAACAAATCTATGTCTGTACATTCTGAAATAAAAAAAATTACCACCGAAACTTTGCGAAAAATGAAATTCGACAAAGAAAAAATCACGATGCTTACAGCGTATGATTTTACGACCGCAAAAATGGTTGATGCAGGTGGAGTAGATGCTATTTTGGTGGGAGATTCTGCTTCTAATGTAATGGCAGGTCACGAAACCACACTTCCGATTACACTTGACCAAATGATTTACCATGCACAATGTGTAATTCGTGGTGTAGAACGTGCATTGGTAGTAGTAGATTTACCTTTCGGTTCGTACCAGTCAGATTCGCAAAAAGCGCTGGATTCTGCAGTACGAATTATGAAGGAATCAGAAGCACACGCAATAAAATTAGAAGGAGGAAAAGAGGTGGCAAAATCCATCAAAAAAATTGTAAACGCCGGAATTCCTGTGATGGGACATCTCGGTCTTACTCCGCAATCAATTTACCAATTTGGGACTTATAAAGTACGTGCAAAAGAAGAAGCAGAAGCCGAAAAATTGCTTCAAGATGCCAAATTATTAGAAGAATTGGGTTGTTTTGCATTGGTTTTAGAGAAAATTCCTGCAGAATTAGCCAAAAAAGTGTCAGAAAGCATAACGATTCCTACCATAGGAATTGGAGCGGGTGCAGATTGCGACGGACAAGTTTTGGTCTATCACGATATGGTTGGGATGAACAAGGATTTTACGCCAAAATTTTTGCGGAGATACCTTGATTTATACACAGAAATTACAGGCGCGGTTGCACAATACGTAAAAGATGTGAAAGACGTGAGTTTCCCTAATGAAAAGGAGAGTTACTAAAATTCTAATCAATGGAATGTTATTCCACTAAAAATCCAATCGAAAAATCCGATTGGATTTTATGGACTATAAATTTTTCGGCTCCAAAATCTATTGTAATGATATTAATCATCATAACGTTAATCATTTTCTTTTCAATATTTATTCAAAAATAATTCCTATTGAAAAATCAAATTATCTACGAAGACAATCACGTACTCGTTATTAATAAAAAAGTTGGGCAATTAGTTCAAGGCGATAAAACCGGTGATGAATCTTTGCTGGATTCCATCAAAAATTTTATTAAAAAAAGAGATCAAAAACCTGGGAATGTTTTCCTTGGCTTGGTTCATAGAATTGATAGACCTACTTCTGGTTTGGTAATTTATGCCAAAACTTCTAAAGCACTTTCTCGTCTCACACAATTGGTGAAAAACCGAGAAATAAAGAAAACGTATTGGGCAGTTGTTACCAAAGAAATGATTCCGCAATCGCAAAGACTGGTGCATTATTTACAAAAAAATGAAAAAACCAACAAAGCAACCGTTTTTACCAAACCAACAGATGGTGCAAAAGAATCAATTTTGAATTATCAGATCATCAAAACATTAGATAACTATCAATTGCTTGAAATTGATTTAGAAACGGGTCGTCATCATCAAATCAGGGCGCAACTTTCTAAAATTGGCGTTCCAATAAAAGGTGATTTGAAATATGGTTCACCTCGTTCCAATCCAGATGGTGGAATTCATCTTCATGCTAGAAAATTAGCATTTATACATCCTGTTACCAATGAAAATATAGAAATTACAGCTCCAGTTCCGCAAAATGATGCGATTTGGAAAGCGTGTGAAGAGAGATAAATTTTTTCAGTTTTTTTCTCAAAAAATAAATCTTCAACTAAATCACCAATTCGTATCTTTGCACCCAACAATTTCAAGTCAATTTTCTCTATAGTTGATTGCAACATAAACAAGAAAACCCATGTCAAAATCATTAATTCCGAAACTTCAAGCCATCAAACAGCGCTACAACGAAGTTGCTGACTTAATCATACAACCCGATGTTATTACAGATCAGAAAAAATATTCAGCCCTCAACAAAGAATACAGCGATTTAGGAAAAATTGTAAAGGTTTTTGATGAGTATATGTCTGCGCTGAAAACCATCGAAGAATCAGATGAAATTATTGCAGATGGTTCCGACAAAGATTTTGTAGAATTAGCAAAAGCCGAAAAATACGAAGCCTTAGAAAAAATCCCTGGTTACGAAGAAGAACTGAAAGTGCTCCTTATTCCCAAAGATCCTACCGATGACAAAAACGTGATGGTAGAACTCCGTGCAGGAACAGGAGGAGACGAAGCTGCAATTTTTGTTGAAGACATCTACAGAATGTATGCAATGTATTTCAAAACCAAAGGTTGGAAACACGAAATCACCGATTCCTCAGAAGCTGCGAAAGGTTACAAAGAACTTGTGATGAAAGTAGAAGGAGAAGGCGTTTACGGAATTATGAAATTTGAATCCGGAGTTCACCGCGTTCAGCGTGTTCCTGAAACCGAATCGCAAGGTCGGGTTCACACTTCTGCAATTACCATCGCTGTTTTACCAGAAGCCGAAGAAATAGATTTTGTGCTCAATCCTGCAGATATTGAGATGCAGACATCACGTTCTGGTGGAGCAGGTGGACAAAACGTAAACAAGGTAGAAACCAAAGTACAGCTCACGCATAAACCTTCCGGTTTGGTAGTTGTTTGTCAGCAAGCACGTTCGCAATTGGCAAACCGAGAATTGGCAATGGAAATGTTGCGTACCAAATTATACGACATCGAAGTGCAAAAAGCAGTTGGCGATATTGCAGCGCAACGTAAAACCATGGTTTCCACAGGTGATAGAAGTGCCAAAATCAAAACCTACAACTATCCACAAGGTCGAGTTACCGATCACCGCGTCAACAAATCCATCTACAATCTAGATTCGTATATGAATGGCGATATCCAAGAAATGATAGATTCCGTAATTATGGCAGAAAACGCTGAAAAAATGAAAGGCGAAGAAGATTATTAGAAATTTTTATACTTCAAAATATTTTTAGAAGCACCACTTTTGGTGCTTCGTTTCGTTTGCAGACACGCTGTCCGTTGCAATCCTTTTTTCCAAGACTGAACGCGCCAAAGGCGACGTTCCTACGGAAAAAAGATTTCCACTTCCATCGTGGCTATTATTCACGTTTCAGTGCTTCGGTTCAGGAACTTAATCCTTCAAGGATTTTTCAAATAATCATCAATTTCCATTTCAAAATTTTTGTAACTTTACCTTCTATTAAAAAGAAGCCAAAATGCGCCGAAAAATCCAGAATCATACTCCTGATTTTCAAAATTTTACATTTTCTTCAGATGCTGAAAACTACCATTTCGAAAAAGATGGACTTCAATTAAAATCTTCTTACACCGCAGAAGATGCAAAATCTTTGAAAGAAAAGCACTATTCCAGCGGAATTGCTCCGTATTTGCGCGGTCCATATTCTACCATGTATGTGCAAAAACCTTGGACGATTCGTCAATATGCAGGTTTTTCAACCGCAGAAGAATCCAACGCATTTTATAGAAGAAATCTTGCAGCAGGACAAAAAGGACTTTCTGTTGCGTTTGATTTGGCGACACATCGTGGTTATGATTCAGACCATCCTCGTGTTGTTGGTGATGTTGGGAAAGCCGGAGTTGCGATAGATTCGGTAGAAGACATGAAGATTTTGTTCAATGAAATTCCGTTAGATGAAATTTCAGTTTCTATGACAATGAATGGTGCTGTTTTACCAATTTTGTCTTTCTACATCGTTGCTGCAGAGGAACAAGGTGTTTCTCAGGAACAACTTTCAGGAACGATTCAGAATGATATTTTGAAAGAATTCATGGTACGCAATACCTACATTTATCCACCAACTCCGTCAATGAAAATTATCGCTGATATTTTCGAATATACGGCTAAAAATATACCGAAATTCAATTCGATTTCAATTTCAGGTTATCATATGCAAGAAGCAGGTGCAACTCCTGTTTTAGAAATGGCTTATACACTTGCAGATGGTTTAGAATACGTGAGAACCGGGATAAAAGCCGGAATGAAAGTAGATGAATTTGCACCGAGATTATCGTTTTTCTGGGCAATAGGTATGAATTATTTTATGGAAATCGCCAAAATGCGTGCAGCACGTTTTATTTGGGCGAATTTGTTAACCCAATTCAATCCTCAAAATCAAAAATCTTTGGCTCTCAGAACGCACTCGCAAACTTCGGGTTGGTCTTTAACTGAGCAAGAACCCTTCAATAATATTACCAGAACCGCAATTGAGGCGCTTTCGTCTGCACTTGGCGGAACGCAATCACTTCACACCAACGCTTTAGACGAAGCCATCGCTTTACCAACGGATTATTCTGCAAAAATTGCGAGAAATACGCAGATTATTTTGCAACAAGAAAGCGGAATTTGCGATGTAGTAGATCCTTTTGGTGGAAGCAATTTGGTGGAAAGTCTCACACAGCAAATGATTGACGAAGCAATGAAGTACATCGATGAGGTGGAAAAAGAAGGCGGAATGACAAAAGCCATTGAAGCGGGAATTCCGAAAATGAGAATTGAAGAAGCTGCGGCAAGAAAACAGGCGAAAATTGACAGTGGCGAAGAATTTATTATCGGGGTAAATTCATTTAAATCCAACCAAAAACAAATGGAATTGGAGATTTTGGATATCGATAATACTGAAGTTCGCAGAAAACAAATCGAAAGATTAGAAAAAATTAAATCCGAAAGAAACACCGAAAAAGTTGCCGAAATTTTGGATGAAATTAGAGAATGTGCCAAAACCGGAAAAGGAAACCTATTGCAAATCTGCATAGAAGCAGCCAGAAGAAGAGTTACTTTGGGCGAAATGAGCGATGCTATGGAAGAAAGTTTCGGACGATACAAAGCCAACATACGAACCATACAAGGAGTTTACGCGATGAATGCATCTAAAAACGAATATTTTGAAAAAGCAGTAGCTTTAACCCAAAAATTTGAAGAAAAAGAGGGACGAAGACCAAGAATTATGGTCGCAAAAATGGGACAAGACGGTCACGACCGTGGCGCAAAAGTAGTGGCAACCGCATTTGCTGATATGGGATTTGATGTAGATGTTGCTCCGCTTTTCCAAACGCCAGAAGAAGTGGCGAAACAAGCCGTAGAAAATGATATCCATATTTTGGGTGTTTCGTCTTTGGCTGCAGGTCACAAAACTTTGGTTCCGCAAGTGGTAGATGAACTTAAAAAATTGGGAGCAGAAGATATTGCGATTGTAGTTGGTGGTGTAATTCCGCAACAAGACTATGAGTTTTTGTACGCAAACGGAGCCGATTTCATCTTCGGACCAGGAACCAATCTCCCAAAATCTGCAGTAGAAATTTTAGAGAAAATGTTGGGATAAACTTTTTGGAAATGGAGGCTTGAAGATGGAAGTTTAAATTCAGGAAAAAAGAATGGAATTTATAAGAATGATCTAAGTAAAGTCAAGGCAATGTGGTAAAAAATGGTGCTTTTTTAAATGAAAAAATAGTTATAAATTTT
>CALFIE010000105.1 GCA_937876095.1 uncultured Flavobacteriales bacterium
AGCCAAACTTTCTATTTTTGTTCAAAAACCAAAGGATGAAAATCGATCGACTGAATTAATTTTCAGTCGATTTTTTTAAATACATAATCTAGAATATAATAGAAAGAGGCTTTTCTTTTTTTGATGTTAACTTATTTATATTTTTATTTATAATTGGGGTAAGCTATAACCATTTCTTCGTAATTAAACATGACTATTTTACAATTACGTATTTTAAATCACCCAAATATTTTTTGGGTGATTTTTTATTTTGTAATATAATTTTAATATCGTAATATTGCAATATGAAAATACATTTATATAGAAGTTGGAAGATGGAGGTAGAAAATTTATAAATTAATTCAAAAACACAATTACGCAATTACTCAAACTATGGGCATATCCAAAACCGAACAATTTACCGAGGAGCAAAATGAAGTCGCTAAACTGATGAAAGCGCTTTCTCATCCTGCAAGAATTGCGATTGTAGAATATTTACTTTCGGTAGATACTTGCATTTGCAATGATATTGTTGCGCAAATCAATTTGGCACAACCAACCGTTTCGCAACACCTGAAAGAACTGAAAAACGCCGAAATTATACAAGGTGAAATAGAAGGAAAATCTATTTGTTATTGCATCAATTCTAAAACTTTCAAAAAAATGGAACATTTTATGTCGCAAGTTCTCTATAAAATGAAACAACCAAAATGCTGCTAAAATGAAACTATATCTGTTTATAATATTGCTTGTTTCTTTGAGTTTTGTATTTATTGTTCCAACTTATATTACCTATAAGAAAACAAAAATTAATCCGATCACTTTTGGTAAAGATGACAATGCGCATAATTTTATTGGGAAAATCTTCAAAATTTTACTGGTTTTATTAATCGTTACATTTGTTATAAATCTGCTTAATGAAAATGTTTATTCTAAATATTTCGTCCCAATTAATTATTTAGAAAATGCAATTACGTTCAAAATAGGATTTGTTTTTTTACATTTTTCTATGATTTGGATTTTTGTAGCACAATTTCAGATGGGAACTAACTGGAGAATAGGAATTGATGAGAAGAACAAAACCAATTTAGTTACCAACGGACTTTTTTCAATTTCTAGAAATCCTATATTCTTTGGTATGATTTTGTCCATTTTTGCAGTTTTTATGATTTTACCAAATGTCATTACTTTTTTTATTGCATTTGCAAGTTTAATCATCATACAAATTCAGATAAGATTAGAAGAAGAGTTTTTGTTGAAACAATTTGGCGAAAAATATGCGGAGTACAAAACCAAAACCAATCGTTTTTTATAAATAGAAATAAATTATCAATTATGAATACCAACGAAGAAATTAAAGAAATGGTGAAGCAAAAATACGCTGAAATAGCGTTGCAAGACCAGGAAACCAATGCGTCATCTTGTTGCGGAACAGGTGGTTGCAGTACCGAAGTGTACAATATTATGACCGATGATTATGACGAAATTGAGGGCTATAATCCAGATGCAGACCTGAAATTAGGTTGCGGTTTGCCAACACAATTTGCAAAAATTAAGAAAGGAGATTATGTGGTAGATTTAGGAAGTGGTGCAGGAAACGACTGTTTTGTAGCTCGTGCTGAAACCGGCGAAACCGGAAAAGTGGTGGGAATAGATTTCACCGAAGCTATGATTGAAAAAGCCAGAAACAATGCCGACAAATTAGGCTATAACAATGTAGAATTCAGATTGGGAGATATAGAGAAGATTCCGCTCACATCCAATGTTGCAGACGTGGTTGTAAGCAATTGCGTGATGAATCTGGTTCCTGATAAAATCAAAGCTTTTGCCGAAGTTTTCAGAATTTTGAAAAACAATGGTCATTTCTCGATTTCTGACATCGTTTTGGTAGGAGATTTACCAGAGAAAATAAAATCGGCAGCGGAAATGTACGCTGGTTGTGTTGCTTCGGCGATACAAAAAGACGATTATTTGGGAATTATCAAAAAATCAGGTTTCCAGAATATTTCACTACAAAAAGAAAAACCAATCGTGGTTCCCGATGATATTTTGAGAAATTATCTTTCAGATGAAGAAATTCAGCAGTATAAAGATTCTAAAACTCGAATTTTCAGTATTACCGTTTTTGCAGAGAAAAAAGAGGCTTGTTGTGGACCAAATTGTTGTAACTAATGAAGTCAGTTATCAATTATCTAGTTCACCACAAAAAATTGGTTTTAATAGTAATAAGCATTGTTTTACTGAATTTTTGGTTTGGTTTTGATGCTCGATTTACCATCATCAATTTAATTTGGGTGTTCATCAACCTTGATTTTACAAAACCTGAAAAATACTAAAAATGAACAAAAAAGAACATTGGGAACAAGTTTTCGCTACCAAAAAAGAAAACGAGGTGAGTTGGTTTCAGCCAAATCCGGAAACTTCGGTGGCGTTTTTTATTAAAAATAAAATTCCAAAATCTGCCAAAATTTTAGAAATTGGTGGTGGTGACAGTTATTTGATCGATTTTCTATTAGAATTAGGGTTTGAAAACCTTACGTTGCTCGATATTTCTGAAAATGCCATCCTCAGAATCCAGAAAAGACTGGGCGAAAATGCCAAGAAAGTAAAGTTCATAGTTTCGGATATTCTGGATTTTGAGACCATTGAAAAGTACGATGCAATACACGATAGAGCGAGTTTTCATTTTCTTACAAAACAAGATGATATTGCAAAATATGCTGATTTATTAGTGAAAATTTCTGCAGAAAATGCCCATTTTTTTGTGGGAACATTCTCAGAATCAGGACCTCTGAAATGCAGTGGTTTAGATATTACCCAATATTCTGAAACCAAATTTTTAGAAATCTTTGGCGAAAATTTTCAGCTCAAAAAAAGTTTTGAAGAACTTCACAAAACTCCTTTTGAAACCACACAGAACTTTATTTTTTGTGAATTTATAAAGAAATAATATTATTTTTTTTGAAAAAGATGAACACCGTATTATCAATACTTATAGCTCAACTTTCTACAGAAATCATTTCCGAAGAAAGAAAAATTTTATTAGACAAATTGAAAAATTTTATTAAAAATAAAATTGATAATAACCAAGAAATTCGCCTGAATTTCATCTGTACACACAATTCTAGACGCAGTCATCTCTCGCAGATTTGGGCACAAACTATGGCGCATTTTTACCAAATTCCGCAAGTTTTTTGTTATTCTGGAGGAACAGAAGCTACTGCAATGTTCCCGAAAGTTGCAGAAACCTTGCAAAACCAAGGTTTTACCATACAGAAATTGTCAGAATCCGAAAATCCGGTGTATGCAGTGAAATTTGCCAAAAACGAACTTGCAATTATCTGTTTTTCTAAAAAATATGATGATGATTTCAACCCAAAATCAGCATTTGCAGCCATTTTAACCTGCGATTCAGCCGATGAAAATTGCCCTATAGTTTTAGGAGCAGAAGTAAGATTCCCTATAAAATACCGTGATCCAAAATCTTCTGACGGAACTGCAGAAATGACGGAAACCTATTACAACAGGAGCTTAGAAATCGCAATAGAAATGAAGTATGTTTTTTCAAAATTATTTTAGTGCTGTTTAAAATTGAAATGTAATTTAACATTAAGGATTTAAGAGTTTTTTTTCTTAATGTTTTTCATCTAAAATCAATTTTTTGATTTCTTAATTATTAGATTTAATTAACTGAAATTCTTAATGTTAAAAAAAGAATAAACAAGTTTATTTAATTTAAGAAAATGAAGAATAATAATATATTTTTTTTTTTTGAATAAAATTTTATGAATATCCGTAAAATAGCCTAATTTTTATTATCTTTGTGTTTATCAAAA
>CALFIE010000106.1 GCA_937876095.1 uncultured Flavobacteriales bacterium
CACTCTGTCCTCAGGAAGTGTATCTAACTGGAAAAATTCTTTGAAAGATTGCAACTGGATGTCTAAGAAATCCGGAGTCACAACGTTCCCTTTCGCAGAAGAAAAGTTAATTCTTTGATTTTCCTGAGCGCTTGTAATAGCTTTTGATTTACTCATAAAATGGTAAGAAAAGTTGGGTTAAAAAATATTTTACTTTATTTTGAAAAATATCAGAATAGTTGGGTGTTTGATGTTGGATGTCAGATGTTTTACATCTAGCCTCCCGCATCTAGCTTCCTACATTTCTAACTGCAACACTGGTATATCTTTTCACAGTGTAGTGCAAAATATTTTTATTTTAGAAATTAATAATTTTCAAATAATTGAAAATCAACAAGTTAAATGTTTTGAAAAATTTAACTCTTAAAATAGACATAGACCTACCCAATTCTGGGAAGGTCTAAGTCTTATTTGGTGTAAATAGATTATTTTAATTCTACTTCTGCACCAGCTTCTTCTAATTGTTTTTTAAGAGCTTCAGCTTCGTCTTTAGGAACGCCTTGTTTGATTGGAGCAGGAGCACCATCAACCATATCTTTAGCTTCTTTCAAACCAGCACCTGTTAAATCTTTTACTAGTTTTACTACTGCTAATTTAGATGCACCTGCAGCTTTCAAGATTACATCGAATTCAGTTTTTTCTTCTGCAGCTTCAGCAGCAGGACCTGCAGCCATTACAACAGCAGCAGCAGCTGGTTCAATTCCGTATTCATCTTTCAAGATTGCAGCCAATTCGTTTACATCTTTTACTGTAAGGCTTACAAGCGATTCCGCTAATTTTTTTAAATCTGACATTTTGTTAATGTTTTTGTTGTTAAACGATTTATATTATTTTTTTTTGAGTTCTAATTACTCTGCAGCAGGAGTTTCTGTTCCTTCTGCGGTTTCTTCAGGTTCTTCTGCTGCTACTTCTGCAACTGGAGTTTCTTCTGCTTTGGTTTCCGCAACAGGAGTTTCTTCGGTTTTTTCTGAAGCATTGTCTTTGTTTTGCAACGCAGATAATAAGTTTCTGATTGGTGATTGTAGTAACCCGATGATTTCTCCAATCATTTCTTCTCTAGACTTAATGTTTGCTAGTGCATTTAGATTTTCATCACCTACGTAAATAGTTTCTTGTAGGTATGCTGATTTCAAAGCAGGGATGGCTTCTTTTTTGCGGAAACCTTGTATCAATTTCGCAGGAGCATTTGCAGTATCTGAAATCATTAAAGCGGTATTCCCTTTGAAACTTTGGAACATTTCAGAGTAATCTACTCCTTCTATTTGTTCCATTGCTTTTTGCAAAAGGGTGTTTTTTACCACTTTTAGTGTGATGTTGTTTTTAAATGCTTGTCTTCTAAAATCTGAAGTTGAAGCAGCGTTCATTCCTTCTAGATTAGCTACATAGACTACTTTTGCATCTTGCAAAATATCTTTCAATTCTTGTATTACTAATACTTTATCTTCTTTAGTCATTGTCTTTCAGGTTTTAGTTAACAGATTTAGTATCAATTGCAATACCTGGACTCATGGTAGAAGACAAGTAAATGCTTTTCACGTACGTACCTTTTGCAGCGGTTGGTTTCAATTTATTCAAGGTTTGAATAAGTTCTGCAGCGTTTTCTTTGATTTTATCTGCATCGAAAGACACTTTACCAATTCCCGCGTGTACGATTCCGTATTTATCTACTTTGAAATCAATTTTACCAGCTTTCACTTCAGCTACAGCTTTACCAATTTCCATAGTTACGGTACCAGACTTCGGGTTTGGCATCAAACCTCTAGGTCCTAAAACTCTACCTAATGGTCCTAATTTCCCCATAACTGCAGGCATAGTCACAATTACGTCAACGTCAGTCCAGCCATCTTTTATTTTTTGCAAATAATCGTCTAGTCCTACATAATCTGCACCAGCTTCTTTAGCTTCTGCTTCTTTGTCTGGAGTTACCAATGCCAATACTTTCACATCTTTACCAGTACCATGTGGAAGAGATACTACACCTCTAACCATTTGGTTGGCTTTTCTAGGATCTACTCCTAATCTCACTGCGATATCTACCGATGCATCAAATTTGGTATAATTTATAGTTTTTACCAATGCAGATGCTTCTTCTAAATTATAGATTCTTCCTTTCTCTACTTTGCTTAAAGCTTCTTTTTGCTTTTTTGTTAATTTTGCCATTTCAATCCGTTTTAAGCGTTAGTTGGTTTAGTTCCAGTTACTCTGAGTCCCATAGATCTTGCAGTACCAGCAACCATGCTGAGTGCAGAATCCATTGTGAAACAGTTGAGATCGGTCATTTTATCTTCTGCGATTTTTTTCACTTGTTCCCAAGTTACACTTCCTACTTTAGCTCTATTTGGTTCACCAGAACCTTTTTTCACTTTAGAAGCTTCTAGAAGTTGGATTGCAGCAGGTGGAGTTTTGATTACGAATTCAAAAGATTTGTCTTCGTAAACTGTAATGAGTACAGGTAAAACTTGCCCTGGCTTATCCTGAGTTCTTCCGTTGAATTGTTTACAGAATTCCATGATGTTTACCCCTGCAGAACCCAAAGCTGGACCAACTGGTGGCGATGGATTTGCGGCGCCTCCTTTTACTTGGAGTTTCACCATTTTAAAGACTTTTTTAGCCATTTTTTGTTTTTTAAAGAATTAAAAATTTATGAATGTGGAAGCATTAATAAATTCGTAGAAAAGTCATCTCACCTAACTTTTCTACATTTCAGGGTGCAAAATTAAGCATTTTTTTGGAATCTGCAATAGATAATCTACTGAAATGTAGAAAGTTTCTGCTACTTTTCATTTTGAATTAGTACTTCAAAATTTTGTACAGTAAAAACTGGGAATTTTATTAATTAAAGCCTAATTTCTGAAAATTGTATGCCTAATTTTTTCTGAAGTTCTTGTATTTGATGCATTTCATTAGATAAAATAAAAGCCAAAGAAACGCCTTTTTTACCAGCTCTTGCAGTTCTGCCACTTCGGTGTGTGTAGTATTCTAATTGTTCTGGTAACTGGTGGTGCAGTACAAAATTCAGATTTTGTACATCTATACCACGAGCTGAGACATCGGTAGAAACCAAAACTTGTAGACTTTCGTTTTTGAAGGCTCTCATCACCTTATCTCTTTCTTTCTGTTGCATATCGCCTTCTAATGCTTCTACCGAAAATCCTTTTTCTTTCAGTACATGCATTATTTTTTGGGTACCTGCTTTGGTTCTGCAAAATATAATGCCTCTTTCTTTCGGTCTTTGTTCTAAAAATCTAACCAAAAGTGTAATTTTCTCAGGAATGTTTGTGGTTACATACTGATGTGTAATGTTTTCATTTACTTCAGAATTTTTATTTACCTCTACTTTCAATGCATTGGGATCCATATACATTTTGATGATTTTCTTGATTTCTGCAGGCATAGTTGCAGAAAATAACCATAGATTACGATCACCATTGGTTTGTTCTAAAATGGAGTTAAGTTCTTGCTTGAAACCCATACTCAACATTTCATCTGCCTCATCTAAAACCAAAGTGGTAATGTGCTGAAGATTGATGCTTTTCTTAGCAAGTAAATCAATCAATCTACCCGGAGTTGCTACTATAATATGAGTGGTTCTACGTAATGCGCTGATTTGTCTTTCAATTTTTTCACCTCCATAAACGTCTTCTACAAAAATTTTAGCATTGTTATATTTCGTGAATTTGAAAAGCTGTTTTTTAATTTGCTGTACCAATTCTCTGGTTGGAGCCAATATCAACGCCTGAACAACTGGTTTTGCTGGGTCTATTTTTTGCAAAATTGGCAATCCAAACGTAGCTGTTTTTCCGGTACCTGTCTGTGCAAGTCCTATGAAATCAACTTCTGAAGAGAGCAATGCTGGTAAAGCTTTTTCTTGAATCGGGGTTGGTTGCTGTATTCCTAATTCATCTAAGGCTTGTACAAAACGTTTCTGAACGCCTAATTTTGAAAATGTGGTCATAATTACTTGTATTGAAATGCAAAGGTAAACTTATTTCGAGTGGTGAATTTGCATTATTAATTTTAATCAAAAAAAAGACTGCCAAAATGAGCAGTCTTTATATTTTTTAGTATAAAAAATTATACTTTTTCTACTTGCATAAAACTGAGTTCCATAGGTGTTTTTCTTCCGAAAATGAGTACAGAAACCTCGAGTTTTTTCTTGTCTTCCAAGATTTTTTCAACGGTACCATTGAATCCATTGAAAGGACCATCTATTACCTTGATGTTTTCACCTACCAAGAATGGGATAGAAACTTCTTGTGCAAATTCTGAAAGTTCATCTATTTTACCAAGCATTCTGTTCACTTCTGCCTTACGCATAGGTACAGGATCGCCACCTTTGGTAAGACTTAGGAAAGAAATTACGCCTGGAATATTCTTGATGATGTGTGGAATTTCACCAATCAAATTGGCTTCTACCATAAGATAACCAGGGTAATATGGTTTTTCTTTTGGTACTTTTTTCCCATTTCTAATCTGTATCACCTTTTCCATAGGTATTACTACCTGAGTAACATAGGAATCGAAACCGAGACGTTTCATCTCGTTTTCTATATAGGTTTTCACCTTATTTTCCTGTCCACTTATGGATTTTAGGACATACCATTTCAAGTCACTCATTTTTTTGGAAAATAATTTTAGTTGAACATATTAATTAATGTTGCAATAATATTTCTAATGGATTTGGAGAACAACTCATCAATCCCAAAAGTAAATAGCGATAGAATTAGGGTAGAAATTGCAACAACTATGGTAGATGATTGCAAATCAAACCATTTTGGCCATTCTACTTTGTACCTAAATTCGTAATAAGAACCTTTTAAAAAATCTATTAGTGAGCTCATAATATATATTTGCACGGGCACAAGGATTCGAACCCTGATCAACGGTTTTGGAGACCGGTATCCTACCATTGGACGATGCCCGTAATTTAAAAAATTCCGCAAGTTTCCCTGCGGAACTTTTATGTTTGTATTAGATTAATCTAAAATTTCAGTTACCTGACCTGCACCAACTGTTCTACCACCTTCTCTGATTGCAAATCTAAGACCTACATTTAGAGCGATTGGTTGTAACAATTCTACCGTGATGGTTAAGTTATCACCAGGCATTACCATTTCTACACCGTCTGGTAAGAAAATTTCACCTGTTACGTCGGTAGTTCTTACATAGAACTGTGGACGATATTTGTTGTGGAATGGAGTGTGACGACCACCTTCTTCTTTAGAAAGTACGTAAACCTCTGCTTTGAATTTTTTGTGTGGTTTTACAGAACCTTGTTTTGCAATTACCATACCTCTTTTGATATCGGTTTTCTCGATACCTCTAAGCAATAAACCTACATTATCACCAGCTTCACCTCTATCCAAGATTTTTCTGAACATCTCAACACCAGTTACCGTAGAAGTTAATTTCTCATCACCCATACCTACGATATCTACAGCCTCACCAGAATTGATGATACCTGCTTCAATTCTACCAGTTGCTACAGTACCTCTACCTGTAATAGAGAATACATCTTCAATTGGCATCAAGAATGGTTTATCTTGATCTCTTACTGGCAATTCTATCCAAGAATCTACTGCATTCATCAATTCATCTACAGTTGCTACCCATTTTGCATCTCCGTTTAGAGCACCTAGAGCAGAACCTTGAATAACTGGAGAGTTATCACCATCATATTCATAAGAAGAAAGAAGGTCTCTAACTTCAAGTTCTACTAATTCTAGTAATTCTGGATCATCTACCATATCTACTTTGTTCATAAAAACAACGATTCTAGGTACGTTTACCTGACGACAAAGCAAGATGTGTTCTCTTGTTTGTGGCATAGGTCCGTCTGTAGCAGCAACTACAAGAATTGCTCCATCCATTTGAGCAGCACCAGTTACCATGTTTTTTACATAGTCGGCGTGACCTGGACAGTCTACGTGAGCGTAATGTCTAGCTTCTGTTTGATATTCTACGTGAGCAGTGTTGATTGTGATACCTCTCTCTTTCTCTTCTGGAGCAGAGTCAATTGATGAGAAGTCTTTTACTTCTGCTAAACCTTTATCTGCCAATACTTTTGTAATTGCAGCAGTCAAGGTAGTTTTACCATGGTCTACGTGACCGATGGTACCAATGTTCAAGTGTGGTTTGTTACGATTAAACGTTTCCTTTGCCATGATTTAATTATTTTATTTATTAACTATTGATTTTTCAGTGCGCAAATATAGTAATTTTTTGGATATTTTAAATAATAATTGAAATTAAATTTTAGATTTTACCTAAAATTAATGTGTTTAAAAATAGACAATTATGGTCTGCATCTCCTTTTTGGCGAACGAAATACGTTTTTGAATATTTTTTTTGAAATTTTTATATTCAGAGTTATAATATCTTTCATTGAAAACCAAAGTAAAATATTTACCGATAAAAAAGTGGTTGTTTCATAAATTTGAAACAACCACTTTTTTAATAAGCATTATAAACTATGTTTAGGAATTTACTACAAATCAAAATGGTAGTTTACAACTGCCAAAATGCCATTTGGTTCAGCTCTATTGGTGTTACTTCAGCTTGAGATTTATCAAAATTATACATTAAAATTTCTGACATATATCCCTGAAATGGTAAATCTGGAGATGTTGGCACCCAACCAATCCCAAAATTTCCACCAGTTTGTGATGTAGATGTAGCAGGAGAATTATTAAGTTGCGTATTTATTCGGTTGATTCTCGCAGTTTTGTAGCTTGTACCACGAATAAAGGTATATTGTTTCCATAAATTAACATTTGTAGCATTAGGATACCATCTATTTGCGGCACAACATACTTCTCCAGCATCAAAATAAACATTAGTATTAGACCAATTGATATGGAATGACCATCTCCAGTCTGTTGTGGGGTTTCTATACCCAAAAGTAAACTGATTGATGTTTGAAATAGTTTTCAATGCTAAACAAAATGTTCCATTTATGCCATTTGCAACAACTTGCTCTATAGGTTTATTTAAAATTAGCCATTTATTTCCTGAAAAATAAATAGATGGTAAGGTATTTCCTGTTCCAGCTGTATTTAATTGCAATTCAGGTTGATTTGTCGTTGTTGCCTGTATAGCATTATTTGCAGGATCTCCTTGATTATACCAGATACTAACAAATAATGATTGTGTTCCTTTGAATGTAGAAAATGGCACCACAGTTCCAACTGCATAAGTACTTGTACCTTGTTTGGTAACGGTAATAGTACTTCCTGTACCTACTACGCCATTGCTATCAAAACCAACATCTCCTTCTGCACCAGTTGTGCTTGCTCTTACTCTAACTGCAAATCCAGTATAAGAAGCATTTAATTTTCTTAAACTATAACCAAATGAAAAATTCATTGGGATGCCTTTAATGATATAGCGATGTACTGGCAAAACTCCTTGTGCAAAACTTAAATTACTAATAATAAGAAAAGCAACAAGTATAAAAGATATTTTAAAATTAAATCTATTCATTTTTTTATTTTAATTGCAAATTTATTGCAAATCTCCTGATATTATTGCTACTGCAGGATTACTGGTGATTTCTACTCCAGCTTTTGACCATTGCGTAGCAGTCTTGGTAAAATTATAGGCATTACGAACGGTTACACCACTACCTGCAAAAGTCACCTGACCAGTACCAATTTGCGAAACACTTATTTGAAAACCAACTGGTAATCCTGTAGGTATAGTTAAAGTAACACCAGCTGCGCTATTAAATTCAATAATTTTACCATTATCTTCTACAGTCAAAGTATAAGAAGCTGTTTTTGCTAATAAAGTTGGTGCACCAGAAATAATTTCAACCCAAACTTTCGCTGCAGCTGTTCCTTTGTTTACCCAAAAACTATTGGTAGTAGTATCAAAAACCATCAATCCATTTGCTGGTGATGCAATTGCAATTCTCTGTGCAGAAGTCATTCTTGGCAATAAAACACCATTTGTAGTGCTTGCAACATCTAAAATTGCTGAAGTATCTGGCGTATTATTATTGACGCCAACTTTCGCCATTTGGTAAATGTTTTGGGTATTCAATGTTGCACTTGCACCTGTACCAACTACTTTCCATGGTTCTGTTGGGATTGCTGGTCCTGCAGATGTTACATAGGCAGTACCATTCCATTTCCAATAAGTGTTATCTACTGTTGAGAAATATAGTACATCTGTATTGGTAGTATCCGTAGATGAAAATGTGGTTCCTGCTGTATTTGGATTCGCGTTTACTGAGAATTCTACAATATTTTCTGAAATAATTTGCTCACTGATTTGTCCTGTAGTAGGATTTTTCACCAACATTTTAGTTGCTGTAGAAATCGTTGGAGTAGTTAATATTTTAGCGGTTCCAGCTACCTCTAAGTCATATGCAGGAGCATTGGTTTTAATTCCCACTTTACCAGTTTGGTAAATATCTTGCGTATTAGCAGTTGCTCCAGCTGTGGTAGCAACATTATACCAAGGCTCATTACTTTTTAGCAATGCACCACCATCAGTACCTACAGTAATGGTATTTCCAGCATCTGCACTAATAATTTTTGCTGTAGATGTAGTTCCTGCTTCATTGGTATAAGTAATTACACCTGTCGTAGTATTTTGTACTAAAGTGGTCGTTGTTTCATTAATTGGAGTTACAGTTCCCGCTTCATTGGTATAATCTGCTATTTTATGTCCAGTTACCGTATTGGTAATTGTTGTATTGATATTTGCAGGAAGAGTGATCGTTCCTCCTCCGTTTGATAATGAAATGTCATTTCCAGAAATAGATAATGCTTGAATTTCATTCGTTACACTTCCATCAACTTCAGTTCCTGTAATTACATATGGACTTGCTGCTGTTCCTGCTCCTGAAATGGTGTTGATTCCTGCTGCTGTTACTTTTGTTTCGCTTCCATCAGCAACTGGTAAAGTAATTGCAGTTCCTGCAACTCCGTTAACTGTAGTAGTTAATTGTCCATTAGCAATAGTATTGCTAACTGTATTTACGATTGGTGCATTTAATGTTCCGTTAGAATCTGTTATTGATAAAGTATTTACACTACTTGTTAAAGCGGTGTTTACTTCATTAGTTACACTTCCATCTACTTCGGTGAAGGTATTGTTTACTTTGTATGGATCTGATACGGTTCCTGTTCCTGTTACTGTGATTGCTCCAGTTCCTGCTTGTACTTTCGTTTCACTTCCATCGATTGTTGGTAAGGTGATAGAATTTCCGTTTGAAATATTCACTTGATTTCCTGAAATACTCAATGTTTGTGAATCAGTATTGTCTAGATAAGGTGATAAATCAATAGAATTACCCGTTACTCCATTTACAGTGGTTGTCAATACATTACTTGTAAGAGTATTACTAACTGATGTTGTTGCAGGTGCTGCATTTGCAGGCAACCAAGTGAGCCCATTCCATGTAAGGATCTGCCCAATTGTTGCACCTTGTTGCGCAATTCCAAGTGGACTTGCTATAGAACCATCTCCGCTAATTGTAGAATTAGTTGTTACTTTAGCGTTACCCGCACTTGCTTGCGATACTATTTGGTTTGCCGAAACATATTTCATGACACCATCATTATCAAAAACCACAATGGAATCCTTTGCTGCTTGGTTACTGCCAACATAATTATTAATTTTTCGCACTCTTAAAGTACCATTAACATCCAATGTCTCGGTTGGAGTTTGAGTATTGACCCCAACTTGTCCAAATATAATTCCTGAAACACATAATATCAAGAAAATCGTAATTTTATTCTTCATAATTAACTATTTAAACCATACTATTAATCTATTGCAAAAATCATACCCAAACTATTTCCTATGCAATAAATTATATTTAGAGTAAAAATAATAAAAAAGTCTCATAAAATGAGACTTTTTCTTAAAACAAATACATCTTGAGCCAACTATGAGATTTGAACTCACGACCTCTTCCTTACCAAGGAAGCGCTCTACCCCTGAGCTAAGTCGGCAATAATTTTTTGAAAAAAAAATCACAATCCGCAGTTGGTTGTGATCATTTTTTTGAGCGGAAGACGAGGGTCGAACTCGCGACATTCAGCTTGGAAGGCTGACGCTCTACCAACTGAGCTACTTCCGCAATTTTGTTTACAAAATTGTTGGTAAACGGTTTGCAAATTTATAAAAAAATTTAGTTTTCACAAACTTTTTTTATAAAATGTGGGGAGAGCAGGATTCGAACCTGCGAAGTCGTAAGACAGCAGAGTTACAGTCTGATCCATTTGGCCACTCTGGAATCTCCCCAATTTTACAAAATGAGCCTCCTGAGGGATTCGAACCCACGACCCCGAGATTACAAATCACGTGCTCTGGCCAACTGAGCTAAGGAGGCGAAAATTTCAAAAGAACTTCTGTATCTCTTTTTGCGATTGCAAATATAGCATAGTTTTTTTGAAATCTACAAATTATTTTTTTATTTTTTTAACTTAATCTACTACGCAGTTTCTTTTTTCTTGATTAACAGCTTTTTAGCAGCATCTACACATAGATCTATACTTTCCTCAAAACTAGCTGTTGATTTCTTTACTACAATATCATCTCCAGGAATTTCTAATTTAATTTCTGCGACTTTATTTTCTTTGCTAGATGCATTATCAACTTTAAGGAAAACCCTGCAAGTATGTATTTTGTCGTAAAATGTACTTAATTTATTTATTTTTTTTTCTAAATGTTCTTCTAGTGGTGCGTGTGGTGTCAATCCAATTGACTGAATCGTAATTTTCATAATTTACATTTTTTTGGCTCTTGGATGAGCCTGGTTAAATACTTTTTTTAACTGCTCTATATTGGCATTGGTATAGACTTGCGTAGAAGCCAAACTAGAATGCCCCATTAATTTTTTAACTTTAGATATTTCTGCGCCATCTTCTAAAACGTGTGTTGCAAAACTATGGCGCAAAATGTGTGGACTTTTTTTCTTCTTGGTTGTTATTAAACTAAGATATGAATTTACAGTCGTGTACACAAACTTATCATTGAGTTTTTTTCCTTTTTTATTAATGAAAAAATACATCTCACTCTCTTTCAATGGATTCCTTTCCCGCAAATACATTTCAAATTTCTGAAGTAGGTTATCAGATAACGGAATTATACGCTCTTTGTTGCCTTTCCCTTTTATCAAGAGTTCTTTTTTACTGAAATCTACATCATTTAGCAATAGATTGCACAATTCCGCGCGTCTCATTCCGGTTTGGTAGAGTGTATCTATAATCAATTCCTTCAAAAAACTCCCATTTTCTGGCACCAAATCACCATCTTCTACCTCCTGAAGTTCTTCTTTGGAGAACGGAATTTGTTTTTCGGCGTAAAATTTCAGGGAGGAGATACTTTCTAACGGAGAAACTTCAATCTCACCAATTTTCAAAAAGAACAGATATAAACTGCGGAGTGTAGAGAGTTTACGATTGATACTGCGTTTAGACAGTGCATTTTCGCTCATTTCTACCATAAAATTTCGCACGATTTTTTTATCTACTTTTTCATAATCGTTGTGACTTTCTGTTTTCAACAAAAAAGCCGTGAAATCATCTAAATCCTTCTTGTAACTGGTTATGGTATGAGGTGAGTAGCGTTTTTCTACTTCCAAATAATCTATAAATCGTTCTATCATCTTAGTAAACAAAAAATCACTTCTCAAATATACATATTCGAGAAGTGATTTCGGTATTTTTTATGAAATTTTAACTTAAGCCTGCTCTTCTTTGCTAGCGTTTCTCTGTTTGTGAGCCGCTTTCAATTTTGCTTGTCTCAATGTTACAGAAGGCTTAATAAACTGTTGTCTACCTCGCAATGCGCGCACAACACCCGTTTTATCAAATTTTCTTTTGTATTTCTTAAGTGCTCTGTCTATAGACTCTCCGTCTTTTACTGGGATTATTAACATAATTTACATCTCATTTAGGTTTGCAAAAATACCACTTTTTTTTGATTTCACAAATTTTTCTTAATTTTAGAAAAAATAAAACACGTATGTCTTCACAGTACATCTCCATCAATGCTTCTGCTGGTTCGGGAAAAACTTATACTTTGGTACAGCAAGTGCTGAAAATCTGCTTGCAAAATCCCGCACAATCAGACGCTATTCGACATATTTTGGCGCTTACTTTTACCAACAAAGCTGCCAATGAAATGAAACAGAGAATTCTCACTTGGCTCCGAAATTTCTCAGATGATAACTTTGCAGAGAACCAAGAACTACAGAATTTACAAAAGAGTTTCGAAGAAGATGGCATCACCATTTCTTTAGAAAATTTGCATAACCGCTCCAAAAAAGTACTCGATTATATTTTGCACCACTACTCTACACTCAATATTGGTACGATAGACAAATTCAATGCGAGATTGGTGCGCAGTTTTTCTTATGAATTGGGTTTGGCTCAGAATTTCAATTTAGAAATTCAAGCAGAACCACTCCTGATTGAAGCCATCGATCAAACGCTGGATCAAATTGGCGAGCAAAAAGAAATTTCTAAAGCATTTATGGATTATGTGTTCTATAATTTAGAAAAAAATGATCGCATCAACTTAAATAAAACCCTCTATAATTCAGCAAAAGAACTGATTAAAGATGTACATTATGATGAACTGAAAAAAAATGAACATTTCGATTGGGTTGCCTATGAATCTACCAAAAATCAACAACGAGACGAACTGAAATCGCTACAACAACAATCGGTAAAAATCGCAAAAGACAGTCTGCAACTCATTATTGATAATGATTTAGAAATCGGTGATTTTTCTAGTGGAAGCAGTGGAATTGGTGGTTTTTTTGAAAAATTTTTGGTTTATGAACATCAAAATAAAAAGGAATTTCCATTACCAAAAAATGAAACTGATTACATAGAAAAAATACAAAAAGGTGCTTCTACCAAAGGAAAAAAAAAGGAACCCCAAATTTTTGCAATTTTAGAAACGTTGATTCAAAATCGATATCAAATCATTCAAAACTACGTTTCTATCAAGAAAAAAGAGAAAATTCTAGCGCAATTACTACCTCTTAGAATTAATAAAGATATTCAACAAAAATTACAAGAAATAGAAACCGAAAACGATCTGGTACTGCTTTCAAAATTCAATATTCTCATTAATGAAAATCTCAAAAACGAACCTTCTGCTTTTATTTATGAGAAAGTAGGAACGCAATTTTTTCATTATTTTTTTGATGAATTTCAGGATACTTCTCAGTTGCAGTGGAACAATTTTTTACCATTACGAGATCACACCATTCATTCGCAAGACACGAGTTTCACCATAGTTGGAGATCCGAAACAGAGCATCTATAGATTCAGAGGTGGTGATAGCAAAATTATGCTCAACATTAATAATGGTAACGAAAACACCAACATAAAAGCCACCGTAAAAACCCTAAAATACAACCACCGAAGTGCCAAAAATATTGTACAATTCAACAATGATCTCTATGCATTTTGCGCCCCTTTTTTAGATACAGAATACCAACCAATATTTTCTGAAGACGCCAAACAAATCGCCACTTCTACCATTCCTGGTCGTGTAAAAGTACATTTGATAGAAAACAGCAACCTCGCTGAATTTTACCAAGAAACTGCCGAAAAAATGCAAAAAAGTATACAAGAATGCATAGACAATGGTTTTCAGTTTTCAGATATTTGTATACTTTGCCGAAAAAACGACGAAATTCTTCAACTTTCCCAAATTTTAGGAAATCTAAAAGTGCATTACCAAAGTGAAGAATGCTACATAAGAACCATCTCAGAAAGCGGACTTACGCTGGATTTATCCCAAACTTTGGGTGCAATTCTGGCATTTCTACATTGGGAAAACAGCCCAAGAAATTACCGAGATTTGGTGAAAATGATGTACTTACTGAAAGAAACTGGCAGAATTTCTATGGGAGATTTCACTGCAGAAATGTTGACTATTTTGGATTTGCAAGACAAAAAAGCCATAGAAAACTATATAAATGAACACTACGGAATCGCACTTCAACAGCAAAATGCGCCTAAACTCAATTTATATAATTATATAGAATACTATGTGCAAGAATTTTCGGTTTCGGGTAAAGAAACCGATTTCCTGCTCAATTTTCTGGAATTGTTGTACAATTTTTCGCAAAAAACAGGAACTACTCTAAAAGATTTTTTACAATTTTGGGAAGAAGAAGGCGCAAAAACCGCTATTTTGGCTTCAGAAAATACCGATGCTATCGAAGTTATGACCATACACAAAGCAAAAGGTCTGGAATTTCCGGTTGTATTTTTACCGATGACCAATAGTAATAAAGATGGTAAGGTCGATTTTTGGTATCATCTGGAAAACGGAAACGAACTAAAATCGGTTCCTATACAATCAAGTGATGTTTTGCTTGATAATTATGACGAAGAAATGATGGCGTATTTCGCTGAAAATACCAACCGAAATAAATTCGACCGATTCTGTATGCAATATGTTGCGACAACAAGAGCAGTAGAACAATTGTTTCTGTTTCTAGAGCAACCAACCGAAAAAAATGGCGTTTTCAACGAATCAAAAATTGAAATTGTAGATTTCGTTTGCCAAAATAATTTGGGAACATTAGACGAATTTGATCTCTACGCAATTACCGATGAACAAAAGAAAAAACAAAACAAAGAAAGCCAAAATTCACAAAAAATTGTAGCCATAGATTCAATTGCAAGTAGTGGTAATGAAAAGGCGACCATCAAAATTGCAACCCCCTCTAAAAATTACCAAAATCGAGTTGAAAAAGTGCGTTTAGGAATTTTCACGCACGAAATTTTGGCTAAAATAAAAACCGAAAATCAGGTAGAAAAAGTGCTGGAAAGTTACCAAATTGCAGGAACCATCACTACTAAAGAAAAAACAGAAATTGCCGACCGAATTTTTGCGGTTATTAGAAATCCGGAATTTGCACCCTATTTTGCGGAAAATTTAGAAATCATCAATGAGCGTGAAATTCTACTTTCAGAAAACGGAAAAAGCCATTACTACAGACCCGACCGAATTATAAAAACCGATTCTGGTTACATCATCATCGATTTCAAAACGGGCGAAGAAAAAGAAAAATCACACGAAAAACACGAGCAACAAGTTGCTACCTACAAATCAGTCTTAGAAAAATTAGAAAAAACCGTACTGAAAACGGTTTTGATTTATGTGTAAAATTTCAAAATTACCCAAAAAGAAAAGAGCAGGATAAAATCCTGCTCCTCAAACAAAAAATATGAATTATTATTGGGGCCTTATTTTATTGCATTTTTGGACTATCAAACTGACCTTGTCCGTTTCCTCTATTTCTACCTTTTCCTCTTTTCTCCATCATTTCGCCTCTTTTTTCTGCAAATTTTGCTTTTCTTTCTTCCATTTTTTGGGCACGTTTTTCTTCCCATTTTTTATATTGATCAGGAGTCAAAATTTTACGCATTTCATCATCATTTTGTTGTTTCATTTTCTGCATTTGCTCCATTTTTTCTTTTCTTACTGCCATCATTTCTTTTCGTTGCTCCTGTCTTCCGACTTTATTTTTTTCTTGCAATGCATTTATTTGTGCAACCTGTTCTTTATTTAGATTCAGATCTTTCTGCATTTCCGCCAAATGTTGTTCTTGCTTTTGCTCATTCATTTTTTGCATTTCTGCTCTTTTTTGTGCTCTCATTTGCATTTTTTCAGGACTTGGAGCAGTTTTTTGTGCTATCGCTAAAGAAGATAATCCAATGAATGCGATACTTAAAACTATTTTTTTCATGATAAGAAATATTATATTGTTATTTGTCTTTTTGATGGGTAAACCTTCCCAAAGTTAAATCACCAAATCATAAAAATTGTTAAATTTTCAAGTAGCTTCATTATTTCACCAATTCTTTTATCTGTCACAATATCAAATATTTGTGGAAGTCATTTTGTGTTCTTAACTTAACTAACTCTAATTTGATAGTATATATATTACATATATCGTACCAAAAATTCTTTCATCAAAATCATTAAAAACAAAATAAAAAAATTACAGCATTGATGGTAATTTTAGACCACTATTTTATTATAAATTAATGAAATTTGAAAACCAAAAATTAAAAAATTAGAAAACTTCTACATCATCGAAATGAAACCTCCATCAAATTTATAAACTATATATAGTGCATCATTCTCTTTAATACTAAAAACAATATCTTTGTAAAAATTTATAAAATTTTTTCTTAAAAATGACAAAAAGCGGAAAGTTAGAACTCATGTCTCCTGCTGGTGATTTCACTTCACTTCAGGCAGCAATAGATAATGGTGCAGATTCGGTATATTTTGGGGTAGAGCAACTCAATATGCGAGCAAGAGCATCTATGAATTTCACGATAGATGATTTGCCCGAAATTTCTAAAAGATGTGCAGAAAAAGGAGTGAGAACGTATCTCACACTGAATACTATAATATATGATCACGATTTATCCATCATCAAAACTTTGCTGGATAAAGCAAAAGCAGCCAATCTTACCGCAGTAATTGCGATGGATCAAGCCGTGATTTCCTACGCTCGACAAATCGGGATGGAAGTACATATTTCTACCCAAATAAATATCACCAATATAGAAACAGTGAAATTCTACGCACTTTTTGCTGATACAATGGTGATGAGCCGAGAATTGAGCATTACACAAATTAAAAAAATCTGCGACCAAATAGAAAAAGAGCAAGTAAAAGGTCCTTCTGGAAATTTGGTAGAAATAGAAATATTCGGTCATGGTGCGCTTTGTATGGCAGTTTCTGGGAAATGTTATTTGAGTTTACATTCTGCCAATTCATCTGCAAATAGAGGCGCTTGTAAACAAAATTGTAGAAAAAAATATACGGTAATAGACCAAGAAACCGGTTTCGAAATCGAGTTGGATAACGAATATATGATGTCACCAAAAGATTTGTGCACCATCAATTTTCTCGACCAAATTATAGATGCAGGTGTGAAAGTGTTGAAAATCGAAGGTCGTGGTCGTGCTCCAGAATATGTGGCAACTGTAACCAAATGTTATAGAGAAGCAATAGATGCAGTTGCAGACGGAACTTTTTCGCCAGAAAAAGTAGAAAACTGGATGAAACAATTAGAAACTGTTTACAACAGAGGATTTTGGGCGGGATATTATCTCGGACAAGAATTAGGAGAATGGTCTGCAAATTCAGGTTCTTCTGCTACTCAAAAGAAAGTTTATGTAGGAAAAGGTCGCCATTTTTACCCAAAATCAAATATTGCAGAATTTTTGATTGAAGCCTATGATATTTCTATTGGAGATAAAATTCTTATACAAGGTCCAACTACAGGTTCGCAGGAAATTGTACTTGATGATATGAAAGTAGATCAAAAAGTCAACGCCAAAACCGCTACAAAATCTGATGTCATCACCTTCAAGACAGATTTCAGAGTGCGACCTTCGGATAAATTGTATAAAATAGTAGAATCATAAATTGTACTATGTACAATGTATTATGTACAATGTATAATGTATTATGCATAATGTATAATGCAAAAGGTATAAGGAATAATATATATAGTATTTTCATTTTGTATTTTAGCATTTGCATATAGAATATTTTACACTCATTAATTAATGATCATTGTACTTTGTACTTTGTACATTTTACATTGTACATTTTACATTGTACATTTTACATTGTACATTTTACAACAGAAAAAAAATGATAATAGTAACACTACAACGTGACAAATGCATTGGTTGCAATTACTGCGCAGAATTTGCGCCGGAATACTTTCGTATGTCTAAAAAAGACGGAAAATCGGTGTTACTGAAAACAGAAAGCAAAAAAGGCTTTTATACTTTGAAAACACCAAACCAAGATGCACTTGAACCGTGTGATAAAGCAGCAAAAGCTTGTCCTGTGAAAATTATTTCGGTAAAGGAAATTTAATAGATATGTTCACTTTTACGAATAAAAAATCCATTTTACGTAAGAAATACCTGGAAGAACGCAACGAATTTTCTACCGCTGAAATAGTGGAATTATCTGAACAGATTTTCAAAAATTTTGAAAAACGATTTCCTGTTATAGAAAATCAAAACGTTCATATATTTCTTTCGATTAAAAATTTTAAAGAAATTGATACTCAATTTTTTATCAATTATCTTTGGAAAAAAAAAGCAAATATTTTTGTACCTAAGATTAATAAAAACAAACTTATTTCTGTGAAATATTCTCCGGAAACTATCTTGAAAAAAAATTCTTGGGGAATTTTGGAACCTGAAAGTACAGAAAATGAATTGGTTTCTTTTGATTACATCATCACACCACTACTCTATTGCGATCACAACGGAAATAGAATTGGCTACGGAAAAGGATATTACGATCAATTTTTCGCAGAAATTAATAAAAATGCAATCAAAATTGGAATTGGTTTATTTACTCCAAATGAAGACATAGAAGATGTTTCCGAGACAGATGTTCCGATCGATTATTTAGTTTTACCTACAGAAATACTGTCTTTCGGTGGTGTAGAATTAAAATCTACAAAATAAAACTTGAACTCTTTTTTGAATTTCACGGGAGTTAGTTTCAGAATATACTGCACATTTTTGTCAAATGTTCCAATCGATTTATCTTTATTATCAAAATACTCGACCTGAAATTTGGCAAAATCTAGGGTATCTTTTCCTTTCACGACTTTAGAAACATCGATGTTTCCTACTTTAGCCGATTTCACATTGAAACTATCCAAATCTTTAAGCAACGGTTTCAATTTGTTGGAATCTTGTACAGAAAAGTAACTTTTCATTTGTGCATAAATCACCGAATCTATTTCTGTATCGCGATTTCCAGAAGTGTATAAAGTAGAAAGATCAAGCAATTCTTGAATTTTTTGTTTAGTAATAAAAGCAATCGCTTGTGAACTGTCCATTTTGGTAACTGGATAAGTAATTTTGTTGTTATTATTTCTAACTTTCTGTAAATCTGACACTTCTTTATTTTCTTTGGTACAAGAAAAAATCAAAAGCAGCCACGCGAAAGCAAAGAAAAGAAATCTACTTATTTTCATTTTGTTGAATTCTGAATTTAATCATAATTAATTTTCCGTATATATCATTCTGCGTATCAATCACTTCTAAATTTTCCAAAGAAGTAGTTGGTAACGTAACCAAGCTAATGTAGCGTTGTTTATTCATGGTTTCTACACCATAAGTATCATTATCAAAAACCTGATAAATAGTAGCATTGTTGCTTATCAAATTGTTCAGTTCTTGTCTTTTTCTTTTCAAGTCTTTTATATTTTTGGTATAGAAGAACAACATCTGTGCAAAATTGTTAGGTTGCAACTCAATTGTCTCATCTTGAGGCGCATTTTCTAAATTTCGAGTAATAGTAGATTCTTTGTAAAAAGTAGAATTTACAATCATTTTCAATGATTTACTTTTCGTTCTATATGTAAATTCTTCATTTGGTTTCAATTTAAAAAGTATGGGACTTTCCCCATCTTCTTTCTGAATTTTAACTTCCAAATTGTCATTTATTGGAGTATTTCTATCTGCATCTATAAATCGATACGTAAATTCTTTGCTAAAAATTTGATCTTTGAAACCTAATAAAGTAACAACAATTAGTAATAAGGCAGAAATTCCTAACCAAAGATACTTTTTAACCCAAGAAATCTTAGTGATTTTTTTTGTGGTATCATAAGTAGAATAATCCTCGGAAAAATCTTTAATTATTTGATTTTCAGATACGCTATTTTGTAAAATAGAAATTTCATTTTCTTTTTCATCAAAATTTTCTGTGTTTTTTTGCTCAGTTTCAGGAATTGAAAAGGTAGGAGAAATTGTTTCGGAAACTGTAAAATTTTCCTTATCTTCGTAGATAAGAGATTCATTTTCTTTGAGGATTTCATTTGCAAAAAGGTGATTCTTTTTGAAATCGTACCAAGAAATATAACCAGCATAAACAGAGAGAATATTCAACATGTCTATCCTCGGAAGTTTGGTTAAAGGTGAGGTTTTAAAATAGGTATAAAAGGTTTTTTCGCTGATATTTCCTTTGGCGATTTTAAGTAGATCTTCTTGAAAATACATAATATCTACACCTTTCCATTTTGAAATATCTTCAGAAGATGGGGTGTGATTTTCTAAAAAACGATTCTGAACCTCGGTTTTCAATTGTTCAAAATGTAGTAAATCTAAGTTGCTCAATGGTTAGTAATTATTGTAAATTGCTGATTATCATCTATGCTTAATTGTAAAATGATTTTACAAAGATAATACAATTAATTTTCTAAAACAATTTTTTTTGGTAACTTACCTTTGTATCGTTCAATTGAATGAACATTGAGTAACAAAAAAAATAAAAAACAATTTTTAAAAATTTATTTATTATGAAAAAATCATTATTCGCAGCTGCTATCATTGCATTAGCTGTTGTTTCTTGTAAAAAAGCTGAAACTGTTGATACTGCTGCTACTGCAGAAGCTACTGTTGATACTGCTGCTGCTGCTGTTGATACTGCTGCTGCAAAAATTGATACTGCTGCTGCTACTGTTGTAGAAGGTGTTAAAGATGCTGCTACTGCAACTACAGAAGGTGTTAAAGATGCTGCTGCTGCTACTACAGAAGGTGTTAAAGATGCTGCTGCTGCTACTGCAGGTGCTGTAAAAGAAGGTGCTGAAAAAGTAGAAGAAGCTGCTAAAAAATAATTAAGAAATTAATTAGCACATAAAAAAACCGTTTCTCTAAGAGAAGCGGTTTTTTTATGATTTTTTCTGGCGAAGTATTTCATAACAAGAGATTGCAACAGCATTACTCAAATTAAGGGAATCTATTGTTCCAGACATTGGGATTAATATATTTTCACCTTTTTGTAACCAAAAATCACTTAAACCAGAATGTTCAGTACCAAAAAGTAAAACGGATTTTTGTCTAAAATTTTTCTTATGCAGATCTTCTGCGCTTTCATCCATAAAAGTGGTGAAAATTTGGAATTTATTTTTTTGTAAAAACGCTAAAGTTTCCTCATTAGAAGCAGAAAAAACATTCATTCCAAATAAACAACCAACACTGCTGCGTAAAACATTGGGATTATAAAAATCTACTTTGGTATCGGTAACAATCAATGCATCTATTCCGAAAGCTTCACAACTACGAAGTATCGCACCCAAATTTCCCGGTTTTTCTACTCCTTCTAATACAATTATTGCTGCATTTTCTTTTGGCTTGAAATTTTTTAGATCAAAAAATTGCTCTTTATAAATACCTATAATTCCTTCGGAAGTTCCTCTGTAAGCGATCTTTTCATAAATTTTATCTGAAACTAAACTAATTTTTCCTTTTGGAAGATTTTCAGCATAAATATTCTCACAAATAAAAAATTCTTGCACTTCAAAACCAAATTTTTGAGCACGCTCATTCTCTTGTTTTCCTTCTACTACAAAAAATCCCGATTTCTTACGAAAACGGTTATCGGTAATTAATCTTGTGAGATTTTTTATTTTATCGTTTTGTGGGCTTTCTATGAGCATATTTTTAAACGCAAAATGCGTAGAGTTTTTTCTAAAATTATTAATGTTAATAAGTTCGCAAAGATAAAAATCAGAAGATTTATATTGTTTTTATTCTTCTTCCAAATTTTCTAAACTAGAATTGGCTCTATTGAGAATTGATTCTGGTAAAGATTTTTTTGCTTTTGCTCCCATTATTTTTAATTTTTGAACACTGTTGATTAGATTTCCTTTTCCGTCAACTAATTTATTCATCGCACCTTCATATTCGGTTTTTGTCTCGTCCATTTTTTTGCCAATTTTAACCAAATCCGCTACAAATCCATCAAATTTATCATACAAAGCTCCTGCTTGTCTTGCAATTTCCACTGCATTTTCTTGTTGCTTTTGGTTTGTCCACATAGAATCAATTGTGCGAAGTGTTG
Organism: uncultured Flavobacteriales bacterium; assembly: GCA_937876095.1. Taxonomy (GTDB): domain Bacteria; phylum Bacteroidota; class Bacteroidia; order Flavobacteriales; family Weeksellaceae; genus CALFIE01. Next base: position 21,931 of record CALFIE010000106.1, read on the forward strand.
CCAATAAAGTAGAAGGTGTAACAATCACAATATTTTTTTCAAAAGCTTTGTTGTACAATTGTGTATCTTCATTTAATGCAATCGCAAAAGCGGGTTCTATCGGAATGAATAGTAGCACGAAATCTGGACTTTCCATCTCGTAAAGATGCTGATAATTTTTATTTCCGAGTTGTTCTACGTGTCTTTTTAGAGAATTTATATGTTCTTTTAGAAGTGTAGATTTTTGTTCCTCGTCATCTTCATTGATGTATTTTTCGTAAGCGGTGAGCGAAACTTTAGAATCTACAATCATTTTTTTACCATCGGGAAGATTGATGACAACGTCTGGTTGAACTCTATTTCCTTCTTCTGTGACGAAACTTTTCTGGATTTCGTATTCTCTGCCTTTTTCTAAACCAGATTTCTCTAAAACACGCTCCAAAACCAATTCACCCCAATTTCCTTGAATTTTGCTATCGCCTTTCAAAGCTTTGGTAAGATTCACGGTTTCTTTGCTCATTTGTAAATTCAAATCTTTCAAACCAATGATTTGTTGACGAAGAGCGGCGTGATAATCTATACTTTCTTTGTGTGTATTTTCTACTTTTTTCTCAAAATCTGTAATTTTTTCTTGAAGCGGATTCAAGATATTTTTTAAATTTTGTTGATTTTGTTCGGTAAATTTCAAAGATTTTTCTTCTAAAATTTTATTGGCTAAATTCTGAAATTCAGTTTTGGCGACTTCCTGCATTTTGGCGATTTCTTCTTTTTGAGAATCGAGAAGTTTCTGTAAATTATCGTTTTGTGCAGCCAATTGAGATTTCAAACCAATTAAATTGTTTTTATCGTTTTGAAGTTCCTTAATTTCAGTATTTTGTTTAACGTTAAGTTCTTGTTGTTCTGCAATTTTTCGGTTTTGAGCCTTATTTTCAGCGGAAATTTCAGCTAAAAATTTATTAAATTC
>CALFIE010000107.1 GCA_937876095.1 uncultured Flavobacteriales bacterium
ATTATTTTCATTAATAACTTAAAATAACTATACTACTTTACAAAAATATATATACAATTTTTACAGAGTTTTTTTTATGAGCAGTTTAGCGGTGTGAAAATCGCAAAATAAAAATTATTATTATGAAAAAAACTCAATTATTAATTGGCGCAGTTGCACTTCTTATATTTAGCAACTTAACAAATGCGCAAGAAAAACCTAAAGAGTGGGATGTAAATTTCTACGGGTTTGCAAGAGCAGATTATATTTTCGATTCTAGAAAATCTGCTTATGTACGCGAGTACAACTTAAATCTTTATCCTTTTGATGTAGCAAAAGACGCAAATGGTGCAGATACCAATGCAACTGGCTCAAGTAATTTCCTCTCTATTACTTCAAGACTTGGAGTAAAATTTAAAGGTCCGGATGTATTCGGTGCTAAAATTTCTGGAAATTTAGAAGGAGATTTCTTTGGTAATACCGAAGTTAGTACTACAGCAGCAGGTTCTGGTAGCATTGGTTTATTTAGATTAAGACATGCCACCATAAAAATGGATTGGGCAAAAACTAGTCTTACTATGGGACAAACTTGGTATCCTACTTTCGTACCAGAAGTTTTCCCAGGTGTTGGAAATTTCAATACGGGTATTATGTTTAATCCTTTCGGATGGGCATCACAAATTAGATTACGTCAAAAATTATCTGATCAATTAAGTTTAGATGTAGTGGCTTATAAAGATCGTGAATTTGCTGGTCCTGCTCTAAGTGGAAGTGTACCAAATTCGCCAACTTTTAATTCTATGATGCCAACTTTCCACGGCCAATTACAATTCAAAAACAAAAATATTGTAGCTGGAGCTGGAGCTGAATATCAATCGCTAAAACCGGCAACTGTTTCTGGTGGATTAGTTTCTGATGAAAAACTAAATGCTGCAATGTATTTTGGATATTTTAAATATTCTAATGATGCAATCATAGCAAAATTATATGGAATTTCTGGCGAAAACTTAAATCACCTAGTAATGATTGGTGGTTATGCAAGTTACGCTAATACCAATGGTATAGATTCTTATAAACCAACTAAAACGTCTGCATTTTGGGTAGATATTGCTAGTAACAAACCAAAAGTCGCTCCTGGTGTTTTCTTTGGATATACCAAAAACAGCGGATTATCAGATTCTGGATACAAAGCACTCTATATCAGAGGTGCAAATGGTGCAACAAGAGCAATTGACAATGTGTGGAGAGCTTCTGCAAGAGTAGATTTCAAAGAGAATAAGTTCAAACTTTCTCCAGAAATTGAATATACTGCTGCAACTTGGGGAGCTATAGATACTTCTGCAAAAGTTGTTTCTGCACAAGAAAAAGTAGGAAACTTAAGATTTTTAATAAACGCAACCTACTCTTTCTAGTGGTTTATTAAACAATTAATTTATAATCTTTAATAAAAAAAATATGAGTCATCAATTTAATTCACAAGCAGAACACGATGCTTATGTAGATGAGCGCAAAAAAAACAGTACACTCTGGAGCGTAATCATGGCATCATCACTCGGAACAATGATCGAGTGGTACGATTTCTATATTTTCGGAAGTTTAGCGGTAGTACTTTCTACCAAATTCTTCCCAACAGATAACCCAACTGCAGCATTTTTGTCAACTTTGGCAACTTTTGCAGCTGGATTCGTGGTTAGACCTTTCGGAGCTTTGTTCTTCGGACGTTTAGGAGACATCATCGGTAGAAAGTATACCTTCTTGGTAACACTTTTGATCATGGGATTCTCTACATTTTTAATCGGATGTATTCCGGCTTATACAACCATCGGATTTTTTGCGCCACTTTTGGTATTAATCCTTAGATTATTGCAAGGTTTAGCACTTGGTGGTGAATATGGTGGTGCTGCAACTTATGTTGCAGAATACGCCGATCACAACAGAAGAGGTTATTGGACTTCTTGGATTCAAACAACTGCAACAGTTGGTTTATTTGTATCACTAATTGTAATCTTGGTAACTAGATCTTCATTAACTGCAGAAGAATTTGATTTATGGGGATGGAGAATTCCGTTTTGGGTTTCTATTTTGATGGTAGGAGTTTCTTACATCATCAGAAGAAATATGAAGGAGTCTCCACTTTTTGCTAAAGCAAAACACGAAGGAAAAACTTCAACCAACCCATTGAAAGAATCTTTTGGTAACAAATACAATTTCAAATTTGTTCTATTGGCATTATTCGGTGCAGTTATGGGACAAGGTGTAATTTGGTACACAGGACAATTCTACGCAATGAGTTTCATGAAAACAGTAATGAACATAGATGCTTCTCAAGTAGATTCTTTGATGGCAACTGCATTGTTCATTGGTACTCCATTATTCGTATTATTTGGATGGTTATCAGATAAAATCGGACGAAAAGTAATTATGATGACTGGTATGTTATTGGCAATTTTATCTTACAGATATATCTACGACCAAATGTATCAATCTACCAGCGGAAAATCTATGGAAAAAGCAGGTATAACTAAAGTAATGGATAGCTGTAAAGCGATCGGAAAACCTGTTGCAACCATCAAAACCGAAGCTGATAAAAAAGATCCTTCTGTAAAACATACCAAAGTATTTGTGGACAAAAAATCAGATACGTTGTATAACAACACTGCTAAATTCCATTATACTAAAACAGATACTTTGTATTTAGCTAATGCTTTAGCATTTGATAACAAAGCAAATGAGAAAAACGAAACTTGGGTAAAATATACCACCAAAGATAAAACAGGTGCAGATGTAACCAGCGTTGTAAAAGTGAAAAATAGTCTAAAACCAGGTGAAACTGCAGCAAAAGTAGATACTATTGCATTAGAATTGAAAACATTTACCGATGGTTTAGCAAAAAATGCTTCTCACAAAGATGGCTATAGCGTAAAACCAAACGTAGCCGTTTCTAAAATGATTGCAAGTGATACAAAATGGCATCTTGCTTTTTGGGTATTCATTCAGTTAATTTTTGTAACTATGGTTTATGGTCCAATTGCAGCTTTCTTGGTAGAAATGTTCCCTGTAAGAATCAGATACACTTCTATGTCGCTTCCTTATCATATTGGTAATGGTATCTTCGGAGGATTGCTTCCTGCAGTTGCAACTTATTTGGTAACGAGTTCCAAAGCAGCCAATGCAGCAGCAGAAAAATTAGGACAAGTTGCTCCAAATCCGAAATTCTATTTAGAAGGATTGTGGTATCCTATAGTAATTTCTGCGGTTTGTTTAATTATTGGTCTAGTTTATCTTAACAAAAAAGATAGAAACGTAGAATAATAGAAGGTAAAAAAGTGTTTGAATTTTGATTAACCATAATTATTTTCAAACCCTTCATAAAAACCTCAAATTTTAATTAAAATTTTTATAACTTTAAAAATAAAAAAATGGACGGATTAAAAAAAGTTTTAGGAATCGTTTGGATGCTTTTAGCTGCAGCAGTTCTTTATTTTGGACTTACTGTACTTGGAATTCCTAAACTAAATTCTGGCAAACAAGATGACTTGGTTTTTGGGATCATCATTGTATTTGTGCTATTGCCAATTGTGGTTGGTGGACTAGGAATTTTCGGTTGGTATTCTTTGCAAGGAGAATATTCTGCTGATAAAGAATAATATAAATTATATTACTTCATAAATTGGTGAGTGGTGTAAAAACCACTCATCATTTATTATTTAAAAAAACTCATAAAATATTTTTATGAAAAACAGACACAAGCAAAAACTGGTGATAATAAGCATCATAGTATTTATGTTGTTCAATGCACCAGTTTTACTTTTGTTTAACAAAGCAGAAGGTACTTTTGGATTGCCTCTAATCTACGTCTATCTGTTTTCTGTGTGGTTGCTATTATGTGTTGTTTCTCTGATAATTATTAAGAAATTTGATGAGTAGTCTTGGTCTTTTTGCGGTAGTTATGCTCTATTTGGCGCTTCTTTTCTTCATTGCTTTTTGGGCAGAGAAGAAAAAAAGTAATTTTTGGGCAAACAATCCTTACATCTACTCTCTTTCTTTGGCAGTATATTGTACAGCATGGACTTACTATGGAAGCATAGGTGTTGCAGCAAATCAGGGTTTAGAATACATGGCGATTTACATTGGACCAATCATCATTATTCCTTCTTGGATTTTCATTAATTCTAAAATTATACGCATTTCTCGTGTCAACAAGATTTCATCTATTGCTGATTTTATTTCACTTCGGTACGGCAACAGTCGTTCTCTAGGTGCGCTAATTTCGGTGGTTTGCATTTTGGCGATTATTCCTTACATCGGATTGCAAATTAAAGCAATATCAGATACTTTTCACTTGGTAACTCATACCAATGATAACACCAATATTTTGACTGATAATGCAACGTATGTTGTTTTGCTAATTGCATTTTTCTCGTCTTATTATGGTACAAGATATGTAGATGCGTCTGAAAAAAGACTGGGAATTATTTCTGCAGTTGCGGTCGAAAGTTTTTTGAAAATTCTATTTTTCGTCATACTTGGTTTGTATGTAACCTACGGAATTTTCAATGGATTTGATGATATTTACCAGCAAGCCTCCAAATTACCAGATTTTGTGCAGAAAAACACCTTCAATGGACTAGAAGATAGTTATAATTGGATGTTTCTAAGTCTTTTATCGATGTCGGCAATTTTTCTTTTGCCACGTCAGTTTCACGTTTCCATCGTAGAAAACAGAAAAGAAAAACACGTGAAAACGGCGATTTGGCTATTCCCATTGTATTTACTTTTGTTTAATTTTTTTGTATTCCCAATTGCATGGGGCGGAAAAATTCTGTTTTCTGCAGAACCAGTAAATGCAGAACTCTACTCTATTCTCATTCCGCAAAAATTCGGGAACATCGTGATTTCGGTGATGGTTTTTTTGGGCGGACTTAGTGCCAGTATTTCTATGATTATTATCTCGAGTATTGCACTTTCTATAATGTTGTCTAATAATTTGATTATTCCGTATGGTTGGTTAGAGAATTTCAAAACTGAGAAAAATGTGAGTGACAACAACAAGAAAATTGTAAACATCAGAAAAATCAGTATTTTTTTATTAATAATTGCTGCTTTTATTTTTTACAAATATTTGATTTTGAAATCCAGTCTGTATTCTATTGGCTTGATTTCTTTTGTGCTGATTGCACAATTGGGACCTTCGTTTTTCGGAGCCATTTTCTGGAAAAGAGGCACGTATTTAGGTGCATTAGTAGGGATTGTTGCAGGAATTGTGATTTGCTATTTTAATCTGATTTTACCACAATATTCCAGTGCAATTCATCCTGAATTTAATGTGAAAACATCCGAATTACTGCGTTTTTTCAAAATTCCTTATCTCGATACCATTCCACAAGTATTTTTTTGGAGTTTATTGGCAAATTCTTTCTTGTTTTCTGTAATTTCTATATTTTCTGCGGGAAATTATAGAGAGCGCAACTTTGCAGAATTATATGTAGATATAGATAAGTATATTCAGGATCACGAAGGTGCTTATATTTGGCGAGGAACTGCCCTCATTTCTGATATTCAAAAAATATTAGTCAAATTTTTAGGCGAGAAAAAAACGTTACAAGCACTTCGTATTTTTAACTTAAAATACAGCATTTCAGATGATAATGATACTGCTGATTCCCGTTTCATAAAATTTTCAGAAAATCTTCTCAGTGGGAGAATTGGTACTGCATCTGCAAAAATTTTGATTGAAGGAGTTACCAAAGAAGAAAAAATCTCTTTACCCGAAGTGTTGAGAATTTTAGAAGAATCCAAAGAAAATATTACCCTCAACAAACAACTGACAGAACAATCCAATCAATTACAAAAATTATCAAATCAACTTCAAAATGCCAACGAAACTTTGGTAGAAAAAGACAAACAAAAAGATGATTTTCTAGATTCTGTAGCGCATGAATTGCGAACTCCAATTACTGCAATTAGAGCAGCAGGCGAAATTTTGCTTGAAGATGATGAGGTACCAGTTGATATTAAAAAAGAATTCCTAGGAACCATAATTTCTGAATCAGATAGGCTAAATGTTATTATTAATGATATTCTGTATTTAGATAAGCTAGAAACAGGAAATGTCACGTTAAATATCCAAAAAAACGACATCACAGAAACTTATCAAAAAGCGGTAAAACCACTTTATCACCTTATCAACCAAAAAAACATTCACCATTCTGAAATAGATTTGCTAGAAGAAAAATTCTATTTTTATGACGAAAGCAAAATGATTCAAGTTTTCCAAAATATTATTGGTAATGCTCTGAAATTCACTGAAGATAATGGTCTTATACAGACCAAATTTTCAGAAAAAAACGGTGATTTAGAGATTAATATGTTCAATACCGGAAAGAAAATTCCCGAAGAAGATTTAGAACTTATTTTTGATAAATTTTACCAATCTAAAAATCAAAATATTTTGAAACCAGCAGGAACTGGACTTGGTTTGGCGATTTGTAAAAAAATATTACAAGCACAAAACGGAGATATTTCTGCAGAAAACAAAGAAATTGGAGTCAATTTCAAAATAACACTAAACACAAATAATGATTGATTTAAAAAATTGTAAAAATGAAAAAAATACTTATTGCCGATGACGAGCACAAAATTGTAATGACTTTAGAATATTCTTTTAAGAAAAATGGTTATGATGTGTTCATTGCTAGAGACGGAACCGAAGTATTAGAAATTTTGAAAACCGAAATTCCCGATGTAATACTTCTAGATATTATGATGCCAAATTTAGATGGATATTCTACCCTGAAAGAAATTAAAAATCAAGAAAAATTAGCAGGAACCAAGGTCGTATTTTTAACTGCCAAAAATAATCCTGAAGATATCAAAAAAGGACTGGATTTGGGTGCAGATGCGTATGTTACGAAACCTTATTCCATCAAAAAACTATTACAACAGGTAGAAGAACTTATTGCCTGAAAAATTGGTTAAAGAACTAAATCTATTTATTAATATTTAAAAAAAATTGAAAAATGAATGCGCACGAAATGTTCTTGAACAGCATTGAAAACAAAGAACAATTCTGGAAAGAACAATCCGAACAATTGGAGTGGTTCAAAAAACCAACAACTATTCTTTCTGAAGGAGAAAACAACTATCCAATTTGGTATGAAGATGGTGAACTTAATGCTTGCTACTTGGCTGTAGATAAGCATATCAAAGATGGATTTGGCGACCAAGTTGCTTATATTTATGATTCTCCAGTTACCGAAACCATCAGGAAAATTACATTCAACGAGTTGAAATCCGAAGTAGAAAAATTAGCAGGTGGTTTGCAATCTCTCGGTCTGAAAAAAGGAGACACCGCAATCATTTATATGCCTATGATTCCACAGGCTGCTTTTGCAATGTTGGCTTGTGCACGATTGGGAATTACACACTCCGTCGTTTTTGGTGGATTTGCACCAACCGAATTGGCGGTAAGAATAGATGATTGCCACCCAAAAGTAATCATCACTGCAAGTGCAGGTGTAGAAGTAAAAAAGCGAATTCCGTACCTTCCATTTGTGAAAGAAGCAGTAGAAATTGCAGAAAATAAACCAGAAAATATCGTAGTTTTTGATCGTCAACTTTGGGGAAATCGCGTAGATTGGGAAAACGAACCTCAACTTACCAATTACGCTGAACTTGTTGCCAATGCAACACCTGCAGATTGCGTACCGGTTGCTTCTACCCATCCTTTGTATATTTTGTACACTTCTGGTACCACTGGTAAACCAAAAGGTGTTGTGAGAGATACTGGTGGTTATGCAACTGCACTAAAATTTTCAATGAAAAATATTTATGGCGTAAACGAAGGCGAAGTTTTCTGGGCTGCATCAGATGTAGGTTGGGTTGTTGGTCATAGTTACATAGTTTATGGTCCTCTTTTCAACAGAAACACCTCTGTTTTATTTGAAGGAAAACCAATTATGACTCCAGATGCAGGAACTTTTTGGCGCGTAATCTCAGATCACAAAGTTTCGGTGATGTTTACTGCTCCCACTGCAATTAGAGCCATCAAAAAAGAAGATCCAGAAGGTGAACTCATCAAGAAATATGACTTATCATCTCTCAGAACCCAATTTTTGGCAGGCGAAAGATGCGATGTTGCAACACTCGATTGGTACGACGAAAAAGTGGGAGTTCCTGCCATAGATCATTGGTGGCAAACAGAATCAGGTTGGCCAATGTTATCACTAATGCCAGGAATTGAAGAGGTGAAAATAAAACGTGCAGCTGCAGGAAAACCTGTTCCGGGATATGATATCAAAATTTTTAGTGAAGATGGTTTTGAATTAGAAGAACATCACGAAGGTTATTTGGTAATCAAGTTACCACTTCCACCCGGTGCATTGATGGGGATTTGGAACGATCCAGAACGATTCAGATTTGGCTATTTATCTAGATTTCCGGGATATTATTTCTCGGGTGATGGTGCAATTAAAGATGAAGAAGGATATATTTTCATTACAGGTAGAGTTGATGATGTAATAAATGTAGCAGGACACCGACTTTCTACCGCCGAAATGGAAGAAGTGGTTTCTGGTCACAAAGACGTTGCCGAATGTTGCGTAGTTGGTATAGATGATGAACTTAGAGGTCAGATTCCTTTTGCTTTAGCTGTACTAAAATCTGGAGCCCAAATTTCTGAACAAGATTTAGAAAAAGAAATCGTAGAACTAGGGAGAGAAAAAATCGGTGCGGTTGCCTGTCTAAAAAATGCAGTGGTCGTAAAACGTTTACCCAAAACCAGAAGCGGAAAAATTTTGAGAAAACTCATCAGAACTATGCTCGATAAAAAAGAATTCCAAATACCTTCAACCATAGATGATGAAGCGATTGTAACAGAATTACAAGATAAATTCGATGAATATTTTTCTTAAAATTATCAATTATCAATTATCAACCATCAATTATAATAACTAACAATACTTAAAAATATAACCCCTATGAAAAATTATGTAATCGACAATTTGCCTGATTATTTCAAGCAATACAAAAAATCAATTAAAAATCCAAAGAAATTTTGGGACCAAATAGCTGATGAAAACTTTGTGTGGTACCAGCGTTGGAGCAAAGTTGTAGATTATGATATGCACGAAGCCAAAATAAAATGGTTCAAAAATGCAAAACTCAACATCACCAAAAACTGCATAGACAGACACCTCAATTCTCGTGGTAATAAAACCGCTATCATTTGGGAGCCTAATGATCCTAAAGAAGCAGCACAACACATCTCTTACAGTGATTTGTACGAAAGAGTTTGTAAAATGGCAAATGTCTTGCGTGACCAAGGTGTAGAAAAAGGTGATAGAGTTTGTATCTATTTACCCATGATTCCAGAATTACCTGTCGCAATGCTTGCTTGTGCAAGATTGGGAGCTGTGCATTCAGTGGTTTTTGCAGGATTTTCTGCTTCTGCTGTTGCTTCAAGAATTAATGACTGCGAAGCGAAAATGGTCATTTGTTCTGATGGAAGTTATAGAGGCAACAAAGCGATTGATTTAAAAGGAATTGTAGATGAAGCTGTTCAAAATTGCCCTTCTGTAGAAAAAGTTTTGATAGTAAACCGCACTAATACCGCTGTTAATATGAAAGAAGGCAGAGATGTTTTACTGAAACCACTCTATGACAAAGCTCCTTCAGATTTTGTTTCGGTTATTATGGACGCAGAAGATCCTTTGTTTATATTATACACTTCTGGTTCTACTGGAAAACCAAAAGGCATGCTTCATACCTGTGCTGGTTATATGGTTTACACCGCTTATACTTTTAAAAATGTATTCAATTACAGAGAAAATGATATCTATTGGTGTACTGCAGATATTGGTTGGATAACAGGTCACTCTTATATTCTGTACGGACCACTTGCCAATGGAGCCACTACAGTTATTTTTGAAGGAGTACCTACCTATCCAGAACCTGATAGATTTTGGGAAGTAATAGAAAAACACAAAGTTACCCAGTTTTATACCGCACCTACTGCTATTAGATCTTTGGCGAAAGAATCATCAGATTGGGTAGAAAAACACGATTTATCTAGCCTTAGAGTGATCGGTTCTGTAGGTGAACCTATTAATGATGAAGCTTGGCATTGGTACAATGATCACGTTGGTAAGAAAAAATGCCCGATTGTAGATACTTGGTGGCAAACAGAAACTGGAGGAATTATGATTTCGCCAATCCCTTTTGTTACCCCAACCAAACCAACTTATGCGACTTTGCCGCTACCAGGAATTCAACCTGTTTTGATGGATGATAAACGCAACGAAATTACAGGAAATCAAGTAGATGGTAGTCTCTGTATTCGTTTTCCGTGGCCAGGAATTGCCCGAACAATTTGGGGCGATCATCAACGTTACAAAGAAACCTATTTCTCGACATTCCCTGGTAAATATTTTACAGGAGATGGCGCTTTGAGAGACGAAGTTGGTTACTACCGAATTACAGGTCGTGTAGACGATGTCATCATAGTTTCTGGACATAATTTGGGAACTGCACCAATTGAGGATAGTATCAACTTACACCCTGCTGTTGCAGAATCTGCGATTGTAGGATTTCCTCACGATATCAAAGGAAATGCTTTGTATGGCTTCGTAATTCTAAAAGAATCTGGCGAAGACCGCGACAAAGAAAACTTGAGAAAAGAAATCAATATGTTGATTTCTGATTCCATAGGTCCAATTGCGAAATTAGACAAGATTCAGTTTGTATCTGGTTTACCAAAAACACGTTCAGGTAAAATTATGCGTAGAATTTTACGTAAAATAGCAGAAGGAGATTTCTCTAATTTTGGAGACACTTCTACCCTTCTGAATCCTGAAATTGTAGATGAAATAAAAGAAGGAAAATTATAAAAATCCCTCTCTTTTAGACGAGTGGATTCAAAAATTTATAATTTTTGAAGACGGGGTGTTTTCAACCTCTAACAAAAAAACCTTGCGGAAACGTAAGGTTTTCTTTTTTGATTGAATGATTTTATTAAAAAAAACTGCACTTTCTTACCATTTTTCTTTAGTTTTCTGCAACCTTTCAGCAAAAAATAGAATTAGGTGATTTTTCTTATGAATTATTATATTAAGAAAAAAATATATAGAATAATCAATAATTCCTGCAATTTTTATCAATAATTTGTTAAAAAAAATAATTTTAACTTTTTTTATACAATTATTTGCCATATATTTGCACAGAAAATAATGAAAAAAAAATAAATTTATGACAACTACAGTGGTTGGTTTATTCCCAAGTCAGGAAAACGCCAAAAAACTTACAGAAGGTTTAGAAAACTCCGGCTTTCTATATTCAGACTATATTGTATACACTTACAATAAAGAAACACCTAAGAAAAATTCTATTTGGAGCAAATTATTTCGTAATTCTGATGAAAAAATAACAGATGACCATCTAATTACGAGTATTGCAATACAAAACGACACACAATTGCAAAATGTTAAAAACACATTCAAAAAAAATGATGTTGTACAAGTATATGAATTTCAGGATATGACTTTAGAAGAAGCAAAAGACCTGAACTTCATCAAAAAAATGGTAGAACTGCGTGCTAAATCTCAGATTTATGCAATGCCAGAAATCTCAACCATGCAAACTGAAATAAACATAGGAATCAATACAGAGGTAAAAGCATAACCATTTTTATCATCCCAAAAAAAATCTGCAAATGTTTTGCAGATTTTTTTGTTTTAAAGAGGGCTTTTTTTTGTATTTTCGTATGCAAAAGGAGATTTTCACAAATGGTTTACAATATTGAACAAGAAAACAAGGAAATTTCGGCACTGTACAAAGACCTCATTTCAAGTACTTACCGAACATTAGATGAAGAGCAGAACAAACTGATTCGCAAAGCGTTTGATATTGCACTAGATGCTCACAAAGATCAACGCAGAAAATCTGGTGAACCCTACATTTACCATCCGATTGCTGTAGCCAAAATCGTCGCAAAAGAAATTGGATTGGGCGCCACTTCTATTGCTTGTGCGCTTTTACACGATGTGATCGAAGATTCTGAATACACTTACGAAGATCTCAAGAAAATTTTTGGTAAAAAAATTGCCGATATTGTAATTGGTTTAACCAAAATTTCGGTGATGAACCACCAAAACATCTCTATTCAGAGTGAGAATTATAGAAAGTTGTTGCTTACACTTTCCGAAGATTTTAGGGTAATCCTCATCAAAATTGCAGACAGATTGCACAATATGCGTACTTTGGAAATTATGGCTCCAGAAAAGCAAAAAAAAATAGCATCTGAAACAGCTTACATTTACGCACCACTTGCACACAGATTAGGTCTGTACAACATCAAATCTGAATTAGAAGATTTATCTCTAAAATACAACAATCCTGATATTTACAATGAAATTAATAGTAAATTAGAACTCGCCAAAGAAAATCGCGAAAAATATGTAGAAGAATTCAAAAAAGAAGTTTCGGAGCAGTTGAAAGAAGAGAAACTTAAATTCACGATCAAAGGTAGAGCAAAAGCAATCAGTTCGATTTACCGAAAAATGCTGAAACAGGGAGTTGGTTTTGAGGAAGTCTATGACAATTACGCGATCAGAATTATTTATAAATCAGATGCCAAAAACGAAAAATTTATCGCTTGGAAGATTTATTCTATCGTAACAGACCTCTATCACAGCAATCCACAAAGAATGCGAGATTGGATTTCGCAGCCAAGATCTACAGGTTACGAAAGTCTTCACCTAACTGTTCTTGGTCCCGACAAAAAATGGATAGAAGTGCAAATCCGTTCTGAAAGAATGGATGATATTGCCGAAAAAGGAGTTGCTGCGCACTACAAATACAAAGAAGGTTTCAACCGAAGTTCAGATGATAGAAATTTTGAACAATGGGTTTCAGAAATTCGTGAAGTGTTAGAAAATCAACAATCACTTTCTACACCTGAATTGCTAGACAATATCAAACTCAATTTGTATTCCAAAGAAGTATTCATCTTTACTCCAAAAGGTGAAATCAAAATTTTACCAACCGGTTCTACTGCGCTCGATTTTGCGTTTTCGGTGCACTCTGATTTGGGAATGAAATGTTTAGGAGCCAAAGTCAATGGCAAATTAGTCCCGATTTCTTATGTTTTGCAAAACGGAGATCAGGTAGATATTTTGTCTTCTCAGAACCAAAAACCAAAAGCAGATTGGTTGGAATTTGTGATTACATCTAAAGCAAAATCCAAAATAAAAGCCATCCTAAATTCAGAAAAAAACCATTTAGTAGATGAAGGCAAAGAAATTTTGCAGCGCAAACTTCGCCACGCAAAACTGAATTTCAATGATGAGGTAATCAACAAAATGCAGAAATTTTTTGGTCTAAAAACCTCTCAAGAATTATTTTTAGCCTTCCAAAGAGGCGATTTAGATACAGCAGATATTAAGAAATACATCGAAAGCAAAAGCGTTTTCAGCAATTTATTACAACGTTTCCGGAAATCACCCAACAAAAATAGCAGTTATATAGAAACTCCCGAAACCGATTTGGATTTGATTGTTTTTGGGAAAGACGAAGAAAAACTAAACTATTCTTTTGCCAAATGTTGTACTGTAATTCCGGGTGACAAAATTTTTGGATTTATTACCATTTCAGATGGTATAAAAGTGCATAATGATAACTGTCCAAATGCAATTAATCTGCGTGCTAATTACGATTACAGAGTAATGCCTGCAAAATGGGTTAACGAAGAACGTTTCAAAAATCGGGTGAAAATAGAAATCGAAGGATTAGACAGATTGGGAATAATCAATGACATCACCCAAGTCATCAGTAATTCTATGAATATGGATATGAAAAGTTTGAGCATTGATTCTAACAATGGTATTTTCACAGGAAACATAAGTCTAGAAGTAAGAAACAAAAACCAACTTGAAGAAACCTTCAAACAACTGAAAAACATCAACGGAATTTCGAGCGTGAAACGATTATAATATTCTGAACTTTATCAAAATTTTTGCGAAGCAAAAAAATCTTTAGCAAAGTTGAAAAAAAATATTAGTTTAGAAATTCACTTAATTAAAAACCAACAATGGCAATCACCGATTATTTCAGGAAATTTTTTCAAAGTTCGCAATCTTCGGGAATTTTGTTGATTTTTTGCGTATTAGTTTCTTTGCTCATTGCCAATTCTAGTTGGGCAATTCTGTTTCAAAATTTTTTAAATCACGAGATTGGCTCAGAATCGCTACACTTAAATTATTCATTAAGTATTTGGATTAATGATGGTTTGATGTCTATTTTCTTTCTTTTAGTTGGTCTAGAAATTAAAAGAGAATTGCTAGAAGGTGAACTTGCAGACAGAAAAAGTGCAACCTTACCAATTTTGGGTGCAATTGGCGGAATGATTGTTCCTGCATTGATTTTTGTAGCTTTCAATTTTGGTAGCAGTTACCAAAAAGGATGGGGAATTCCTATGGCGACAGATATTGCGTTTTCACTTGCAATTATTTCTATGTTGGGTAGAAAAGTACCTATTTCCATCAAAATTTTTCTCGCTGCATTGGCAATTGTAGATGATTTGGGAGCAATTATTGTAATTGCACTTTTCTACACCAACCAAATTCATTGGGATTATTTGGCTTACAGCGCTGTAATTATAGCAATTTTAGTTTCTTTGAATTTTCTGCAAGTGCAGAAACATGTGTTTTATTTAATACCCGGAATTTTCTTGTGGTATTGTACGCATCATTCTGGTATACATGCAACAATTTCGGGAGTTTTATTGGCATTTTGCATTCCTACCAATATTTCTACCACCGAAATTTCTCCTCTCGAAAAATTAGAAGAAAACCTCAATTTCCCGGTTAATTTCATCATTATGCCTATTTTTGCATTGGCAAATACCAATATTTCTTTTCATGCAGGAATGGTAGAAGCACTTTTTAACCAATTCAGTCTAGGAATTGTTTTTGGATTGGCAACCGGAAAAGTGATAGGAATTTTGCTATTTTCTGTGATAGCAATTGCACTGAACTGGAGCAAACTCCCCAACAAAAGCAACTGGTTTCAAATGATGGGAGCAGGATTTTTGGCAGGAATTGGATTTACTATGTCCATATTCATAGCACTACTCTCTTTTCCTGATGATGTTTCGGTACAGAGTGAAGCAAAATTCGCGATACTGATAGCTTCTACGATTTCAGGAATGATTGGTTATCTTCTGTTGAAATTTTTCGCTAGGAAAAAACGGGTTTTATAGAAATTAATGCACTCTAGAATTACCAATTAGGTTTTTCTTCAGAAGATTTCATACTTACTTTGCTAATCAAAATTATTAGTAATATCATCCATTTCGATTTCAGAAATTTCCTTATTTGCGAGTGCTAATTTTGCTTGGTCATCACTTAGTTTTTGTATTCTGATATTTCGTACTGCAATGTTCAGTTCATTACCGAAAAGCAACAAATAGACATTCACATTTATCCAAACCATTAGCAAAAGCATAGTTCCAATAGAACCATACAAAACATTATATCTTGCAATATCTTTCACATAAATTGCAAAAATATAGGTGGTTACCATAAATAAAATAGTGGTGAGAATTGCACCAGGAATTGCGTGGCGAAATTTTACGATTTTCACCGTAGAAACCCAATAAAATAAAGTCAATAGAAAGAAATAAAAAATCGGGAAAGAGACAAATCCTATAATTTTGGAGAGGTTATCTACAAACCAAGAAATGTCATAACTCGGTGTAAATAATTTCAGAACAACTTCGGAATAATAAATCCCAAAAAGAGACAACAAAATCACACTGATGAAACCTACTGTAATGAAAAACGCCATAATAAATTCCTTCACATCACTCATCTTTTCTTCGGTATGTTCATTAAAGCCATCAATTAAAGCAAAAGTACCATTGGTTGCAAAAATCAGGGCAAAAACAATCGTTAGATTGCTGATTCCACGCATATTTGGAATAATATTGTGCTCTATATAACCAGTAACTTCACCTTCAATTTTTTCAGGGAAAATATTGTGCATTAGCACTTCAAAAATATAAAACTGTAATTTATCATAGTGTGGTAAATACGGCAAAATAGATAACAAAAAGAGCAAAAAAGGAAAAAGTGACATCACGAAATTCCAAGAAATTGCGGCTGCTTTTCTACCAATTTTGTATCTAAAAATTCCTTGAATATAGATCTGAAACAGTTTCTGAACAGAGATTCCCAAAAAAGGAATATGAATCCGATCAAAAAATTGAGGAACGATTTTCAAGAATTTTGTAGTAGTTACAGCCATACGAACTATATTTGCAAAACAAATATAAGAAATGAGAATTAATTTATGGTGTATTGGTAAGACAGATCAACAAGAAATGTTGAAACTAATATCCTATTACACCAAAAGATTACCAAAACATTGGAATTTCAAATTGGAAGAACTCCCCGATATAAAAAATGCACGCAATCTCACCCCCGAAATTTTAAAAAAAGAAGAGGCAAAACTCTTTCTCAACCAAATTGATTCAACTGATTTAGTCGTGATTTTAGATGAAACAGGTAAGCAATTTACCAGCAGAAATTTTGCAGAAAAAATTGATTTTTGGATGAATTCTTCGGTTAAAAGAATCCATTTTTTGATTGGTGGAGCTTACGGATTTTCAGATGAAATCTATGCAAGAGCACAAGAAAAATTGTCTCTTTCTGCGATGACTTTTACTCACCAAATGATCAGACTTTTCTTTGTAGAACAACTCTACAGAGCAGACCAAATTTTGCAAGGAAAACCTTATCACAACGATTGATAAAAATCTCAAAAAAGTTTCTAAAAGCTCAATTTGACAAAAATCATTTATTTAAATAAGTGTCAAACTGAGCTTGTAGAAGTCTTATTTAATTAGTTTACATTTTTTTAGCATTTCGTCTAATCCTTTACTTTCAGCACCTAATTCTATACCTTTTTTGAGGTTTTTGCAAGCCTCTTCTTTTTTAAGTTTTCCGAATCCGAATAAGATTTCAGATTTGGTAATATATGCCGGTGGAAATTTCGGATTGAGAGCCAAAGATTTATCTACATCTTTGCTTGCTTCATCTATTTTTTTTAATTTTAAATAGATTTCTGCTCGGCTATTAAGCAAAACTGCATCTTGTGGTTTTTCACTGATTAATTTATTGTAATCTTCAAGCGCACCAGTAAAATCACCTTTTTTCTTCTTCCTATTAGCAAAAGCACTTCGTGCAACTATATTTTCGGGACTGATTGCCAAAACTGCATTCAAATCTGCAGTTGCAAGATCTATATTCCCCATATCATCGTGCAATTTTGCACGTGCGTTTAGCAATTCTACACTTTTTTCGTCGACTTTCAAACCACGATTTAAAATTTCTAGTGCACTATTATTATTGCGCATTCTAGAATACAAAGACGCCATATTGCTATAAGTAACCAAATATTGTGGATCATATTTCAGAGCTTTTTCAAAAGAGCTAAATGCTTCTTCGTTTTTACCTCGTCTTCTTTGGTAGACTCCCAAACTAGAATAATAATTGGCTAAAAATTTGGGGTCGGTTACCATTTTTATATGCTCAAGTAAAGTATTTTCGGCACAACTGAAATCACCTTTTTTGGCACAATCTTCGGCTTTTTTTACCAATTCTTGAGCTCCACTCATTTGAAATAATACAACACATGCAAAAAAAGTAGTTAACTTTCTCATAACTTTCTGTTTTTCTAAGGATTAGTTTAAATTCAAAGGTACAAAAAACTTCATTAAAAAAGTATTTTTTTTTAAAAAAAATCGCAAAAAAAAAAAATGCAGTGAATAGTAATTACTATGTAAAGATTTGATTTTGTTTGTTAACCACCTTCAAACTAAGATTCGCGAACAAACCTCCCAAAAGAAAACCAACAATAGCTGCAAAAATAATATCCAGAGGAAAATGCACACCTAAATAAATTCTGCTGTAGGAAACTACAATTGCCCAAAAAAATAGAAAATAAGGCAAATATTTGTATTTCCTATAAAGTAAAATACTCAAAAAATTTGCAATAAAAAAAGAATTTGAAGCATGAGAAGAATAAAAACCGTAGGTTCCTCCACAAAGTACCAGTCGCATTTTTGGAATGAGTTCTGGGTCGTGACAAGGTCTCAATCGCATAATTCCTTCTTTGAAAATTCCTGCTAATTGGTCAGAAATTGTGAGTCCAATTGCGATGAACAGCAATAGGAAAATCACTTGTTTTGCAGCAAAATTTTTAATGATTAAATAGAGAAAAATAACATACAGCGGAATCCAAATCCATTTTTCGGACATCAAAATCCAAAAAGCATCATAAGATGCGCCCCCTAAATTATTAAGGAAAAGTAATAATTCCCGATCTCTGTAAATGAGTTCTTGCATATGGTTATCTACTTACAGGTCCTTCGTGTGCATCATCTAAAGGCGAAATTATGTTCTTAGATTCGGTATTTTCTATTGAAACAGAAGATTTTTCTGCAAGAATTTCATTTTTGATGCTTTCTGCGGGATTGTATTCTTTGGCTGCAGATTTTACTTTTTCTATCTCTCTTTTGATTTCTGAAACAGGATTGTCGGTTTCTTTCAAAATTTCGGTCTTTATGTCTTCTACTGCGCCACGCATTTTGCGCACACCTTGTCCTAACTCTCTCGCAATTTGCGGGAGTTTATCAGGTCCGAACAAGACTACAATTACCACTGCAATCAATAGCATTTCACCTAAGCTTAATTCCATGCTGCTAAATTACAAAAGATTACAAAATTTTGACCGATTTCCTTTGATTTTAATTAAAATTTAAGAGATTGGAATTCTTTAAAATTGTTTTTTATTTTTTCTAAAAACAAATAAAACAATCACTGCACTGATACTCATTAATATAAATCCTAAAAAAAATGGTGCTCCTGGAAATTTGAAAGGCGATTTACTATGCGTGAAAAAATAAAACGTATTAGTCATAAGTGGTGGTCCAATTATTGAAGTCAGACTTACCAAACTTGCCAATGCACCTTGTAATTCACCTTGTTCGTTTTTCGGGACTTGCGATGAAATCACCGATTGCAAAGATGGTCCTGCAATTCCGCCAAAACCATACGGAATTAGAAACGCAAACATTAACCAACTTTGGTTGGCAAATGCAAACAAAACCATTCCTAATGCATACAAACTTAATCCGTAGAAAATAGATTTTTCGTTCCCAATTTTTGGCTGAATAATTCTGATGAGATATCCCTGTACAATTGCTGCCATAAATCCTGAAACGCCCAAAGAAAGTCCAACCATTTTTTCGTCCCAGTTGAATTTATACATCGTGAAAAAAGTCCAGTTTGTTTGTACAGCGTGACCTGCAATGTACACGAAAACCAGTGCCAAAATCAGCCCCAAAATTTCGGGATGTTTTTTCAGTTGAAGTAGCGATCCAATTGGATTAGCTCTCTTCCAATCAAAATTTCTACGATTTTGAGGTTCTAAACTTTCTGGTAAAATAAAATAACCATAACAGAAATTCACTAAACATAGTGCAGAAGCCGCATAAAATGGAACTCTGGCTCCGAAATGCCCCAAAAACCCACCTAAAACAGGACCTATAATGAAACCAAGACCAAAAGCAGCACCAATCATTCCAAAATTTTTAGAACGATCTTCATCTGTAGAAATATCTGCAATATAAGCACTTGCAGTGGTGATACTTGCACCAGTAATTCCTGAAAAAATTCTACCTACAAACAACCAAAAAATACTTGGAGCAATTGCCTGAATAAAAAAATTGATGGAAAATCCCAACAAAGAGAACAAAATAATGGGTCTTCTACCAAATTTGTCGCTTAATCCGCCCAAAATAGAAGCAAACACAAATTGCATGGCTGCATACACAAAACTCAACCAACCTCCATATTTAGAGGCTTCACTGAGATCACTGTTATGCGTAAGTTCTGCAATCAGTTTTGGTACCACCGGAATTACAATTCCCCAACCTGTAATATCTATCAGTAAGGTAATGAAAATGAATCCAATAGCTGCAGATTTTGTGTTTTTTTTCATAGAAGCTGCGAAGTTATCAAAATTTTGATTCATAACAACACTTTCAAGCCATTCTAAAACATCATTAATGAAAATAAAACAAAAAAAAACAAAAAATTTGTAACCTTTCACCAACCAGCTTCGTATATAAAGGTAGACCTCACTAAACAAGAGGTAGAATAAATGAGACAATTAAAAATTACTAAACAGGTTACCAATAGAGAAACCGCATCTCTTGATAAATATTTGCAAGAAATTGGTAAGGTAGAACTGATCACTGCAGATGAAGAAGTAGAATTGGCACAAAAAATACGAGCAGGAGATAGAGTTGCATTAGAAAAACTGATAAAAGCCAACTTGCGTTTCGTAGTTTCTGTATCTAAACAATACCAAAACCAAGGTTTATCTCTTCCAGACCTTATCAATGAAGGGAATTTAGGATTAATGAAAGCTGCAAAAAGATATGATGAAACCAGAGGTTTCAAATTCATTTCTTACGCAGTTTGGTGGATTAGACAATCTATTTTACAAGCACTTGCAGAACAGTCCAGAATTGTGAGACTTCCGCTGAACAAAATTGGTTCCATCAATAAAATTAATAAAGCTTACGCACATCTAGAGCAAGAAAATGAGCGACCACCTTCTCCCGAAGAATTGGCAGAAGTATTGGATATGAGTGAAGAAGACATCAAAGAATCAATGAAAAATTCTGGTAGACATTTGTCTATGGATGCACCACTAGTAGAAGGTGAAGATTCTAATTTGTATGATGTTTTGCGCTCTGGTGAATCACCAAGTCCAGACAAAGATTTGATGTTAGAATCCTTACAAATTGAAATTGAACGCGCACTCAACACACTTACTCCACGTGAAGCAGATTTGGTACGCCTCTATTTTGGTTTAAACGGGAAACATCCTATGACTTTAGAAGAAATTGGCGAAACATTTGACCTTACTAGAGAAAGAGTAAGACAAATCAAAGAAAAAGCAATTAAGAGATTGAAACACAATACCAGAAGTAAGATTTTGAAATCGTATCTCGGTAAATAATTTTTTAATCATCATTAAAAAAAGCAAAGTTCATCACAGGACTTTGCTTTTTTTTTGAAATAAATAGTATCTTTAAAACAGAAAAAAATTGAAATTTTTAAAGTACAAAATTTTATACTAAATCATCTTTAAACTATGATTAATAAAGCAGTAAAAGACGTTCACGAAGCGTTGCGAGATGTTGCAGATGGCAATACCATTATGCTCGGAGGTTTTGGTTTGTGCGGTATTCCGGAGAATTGCATCGCAGAATTGGTAGAAAAAAACGTGAAAAATCTCACGTGTATTTCTAATAATGCAGGTGTAGATGATTTCGGACTCGGATTGTTACTTCAAAAAAAGCAAATTAAAAAAATGATTTCATCTTATGTTGGCGAAAATGCCGAATTTGAGAGACAATTGCTTTCTGGAGAACTAGAAGTAGAACTGATTCCACAAGGTACACTTGCAACTCGTTGTATGGCTGCAGGTTATGGTATGCCTGCAATCTTCACACCTGCAGGTGTAGGAACCGAAGTTGCAGAAGGCAAAGAAATCAGAAATTTTAATGGGAAAGATTATCTCATGGAGTACGCTTTCGATGCAGATTTTGCCATCGTAAAAGCATGGAAAGGCGACACCGCAGGAAACCTAATTTATAAATCTACCGCCAGAAATTTTAATCCAATGATGGCAATGGCTGGTAAAATTACCGTAGCAGAAGTAGAGGAAATGGTAGAAGCAGGCGAACTGGATCCCGACCAAATACATACTCCCGGAATCTATGTACACCGAATTTTTCAAGGAGAAAAGTACGAAAAACGAATAGAGCAGAGAACGGTTCGTGCAAAAATTTGAAAATTTAAATAGAAGTTTCTTCAAATTAACACATTTTCAAATCTTCAAATTAACACATTTTCAAATTATTAATTATGGCTTTATCTAAAGAACAAATAGCGATGAGAATCGCAAAAGAAATAAAAGACAATACCTACGTCAACTTAGGAATCGGGATTCCAACTTTGGTTGCGAATTACATTCCACAAGGATTCAATGTATTACTACAATCCGAAAACGGAATTCTGGGAATGGGACCATTCCCAGTTGAAGGTGAAGAAGATCCAGATCTGATTAACGCTGGTAAACAAACGGTTACCTTGCTTCCTGGTGCTTCAATTTTTGATGGAGCTACCAGTTTTGGAATGATAAGAGCACAAAAAGTAGACCTCACTATTTTAGGAGCTATGGAAGTCGCAGAAAATGGCGACATTGCCAACTGGAAAATCCCTGGAAAAATGGTGAAAGGAATGGGTGGTGCAATGGATTTGGTAGCATCTGCAAAAAATATAATTGTAGCGATGCAACAAGTGAATAAGCACGGCGAAAGCAAATTATTGAAAGAATGTACCCTACCTTTGACTGGAATACGCTGCATCAAAAAAATTGTCACCGAATTAGGAGCTTATGAAGTATTACCAGAAGGTGGTTTCAAAATTTTGGAACGAGCTCCTGGTGTAAGCATAGATGAAATTAAAAACGCAACTGCAGGAAAACTCGTGATAGAAGGCGAAATTCCTGAAATGGTTTTTTAATATAGTACTAAAAAAGAGATTCTAGAGAATCTCTTTTATTTTTTAATAAATGTCGCTTTTATGATGCGGTCTTTACCTGCAAAAACCAACATGTTTTTATCGATCCATTCGCAAACATAGAGGTTTTTTTCGTGGGAAATAGTAGTCCAAGTTTTACCAAAATCACTAGAAAATTCTATATTTTGATCACCAACTGCTATAATGTCTTTACCTTTGGATTTTGGGCGAATTTTTACGCAAGTTTTGTACCCTGCATTTTTTCCTGATGCTTGAATTTGCCATGTTTCGCCACCATCATTGGTAGTTGCAATATTGTTGGTGTTTTCAGATTGTTTGGTATAATCTCCACCAACAGCAATCCCAAATTTATCATCATAAAAATCAATAGAATAGATACCTTGAGATGAAGTACCTTGAATGAAAGGTGTTTCTATAATTTTTGCATGAATCGGGTTGTCATCATAAAATTTGAAAATTCTGGAAGATTTTCCGCCTGTTGCAACCCAAACATAGTTTTTATAAACCGCAATATTGGTGTTACTTGCTGCAAAAGCGGCTTCACCTGCATTTAGCAAAAAATCATCTGCGGCTGTGCTATTACAATGAAACTGGTCATTTTTTTCATCAAAATGGAGCATTTTGAATTGGCGATCATCTTCTGGATCACTGAAAGCGTAAAATTTCTGATTCCATTTATTATATTTTATGGCGTCATAGAAAGCATTTTTGGCAGAATCTATCTTTACAATTTCAGATGACAGATTTTTTTTATCAATTCTAAAAAAATAAGCAGGACTCTCTATACTTGCGGTGTAAAAAGCATCTTCGCTTTGTGCAAGTGTTCTGAATTGCAATTTTTTATCAGAAAGTTTTATTTGTTTTTTATCAACAGAATCCTTCAAACTCACAAAACCAAATTTAGAATCGGTACCTATGTAATAGACCTTCCCTTCTGAAATCTGAAGCGCTCGAATACTTATTTTGTCTTTTAGCAATGTTTGAATTTCTAATTTCTGAGAAAACACCGGTAAAAAATAGAAAAGCAAAAATAAAAATAATGGTTTTTTCATCGTTTTAAATCAAAAAAATTCCGCAAAAATATTGCGGAATTTTTATATTAATTTTTATTGTCTATATCAATATCAATATCTTCTAAAGGTTCTTGTTCCGCTTTGAAGGTTTCACCAAAACCACCAGTTTTTTGTAGTTTAGAGTTTCTTTTACTATATAGAAAATAAATGATTACACCAATCAACAACCAAATTAATGAGTATTTTTTAGCATCATCACTCAAGTTAATTATAAGGTAAAGGTTAATCAGTATTCCTGAAATCGCAATTACTGGTAATGCAGGAACTTTGAACGATCTTACAAGATTAGGTTCTTTTACTCTAAGAATCCAAACTGCGACGCAAACCATGGTAAATGCAAATAATGTCCCAAAACTTGTCATGTGTGCTAAATCATTTATTGGCGTAAATGCAGCAACCACAGCAATAATTCCTCCTAAAATTAATAAATTTCTTTGTGGTGTACCTGTTTCTTGATTTACCTGAGAGAACACTTTTGGAATTAATCCATCTTTAGACATTCCTAAGAAAATTCTAGATTGCCCCATAATCATTACCATAAGTACAGAAATAAGACCTATAGTTGCGGCGATCGTAATGATATAACCAGCCCAAGCTTGTCCTGCAATATCAAAAGCATATGCAACTGGAGCTTTAATTGCATCTGGATATTTTCCTAAAGGATTAAAATCTGTATAATGCATCATCCCAGTAAGAACCAATGACACCAATATATATAATGCGGTACAAATTAATAATGAAGAAATAATTGCAAAAGGTACATCTTTCTTAGGATTAATTGCCTCTCCTGCTTGTGTAGAAACCGCATCAAAACCGACATATGCGAAAAAAATTGCTGCTGCACCAGAAATAATTCCCTGAATTCCGTATGCGTGATGTGTTGCATCTTTTTCTATAATGGTAGTAGCTTCTGGAATAAAAGGCACCCAGTTTTCGGTATTTACAAAAAAAGCACCTGCAATGATTACAAAAAGAACAGCAGAAACCTTCATAATTACGATTAGGTTATTTGCTTTTGCAGCACCTTTTGTTCCTTTCACCAAAATAGAAATTACAAAAAGTACAATAAGAAATGCTGGCAAATTCATAGAAAAACCTTCTCCTCCCATTGCTGCAAATGTTTTTGGATCATTGGTTAACCAATCTGGCAAATGCAAACCGAACATTTTTAATAGTTTATTAAAATAACCAGACCAAGAAACTGCAACCGTCATAGATCCCATTGCATATTCTAGAATCAATCCCCAACCAATTATCCAAGCAAAAATTTCGCCTACCGTTCCATATGCGTAAGCGTAAGCTGAACCTTCTACAGGTAATATAGAAGCAAATTCTGCATAACATAGTGCTGCAAATACGCAGGCAATTCCTGCAATTACAAAAGATAATGCTAAAGCTGGACCAGCATTGTAATAGGCACCAGTTCCCGTAAGTACAAAAATACCTCCTCCAATAATTGCACCTATACCAATTGCGGTAAGACTCCATTTTCCTAATACGCGTTTCAATTCGCTTTTCTTCATATCTGCCTCAAAAGCACTGATTGGTTTCTTAATCCAAATATTCGACATAATAATTTATTTGTTTGTTTTAATGAATCCCAAAAATATAAAAATTTGGTGATTATTACGGTTTTTCATTGAAATTAAATAAAAATTTGTAAAGACGGTTAAAATAAAAAGTAATCTAATAAACCAAAAATCAACTTTTACAGATAGTTGTTTTAACTAAAAAAGATGTATTTTTGTGAAAGACATCCTAACTATGATCCTATCACAAATTTTTCACTCCGATTTAGGAAAAGAAATCGAATCTGCAGGTTATATCAAAAATTTTGCGACAGGAAGTGTTTTGGTTGATTTGCACTCGTATGTAAAAAGCATTCCGGTCGTAATATCTGGAAGTTTGAAGGTGATGAGAACCGATGATGATGGCCATGAAATCCTACTCTATTACATTACACCAGGTGAAAGTTGTATAGTTTCTATTTTAGCAGGTATGAACAACGAATCTTCCAAAATAAAAGCCATCGTAGAATCCGATGCCGAAATTATGATGATTCCTGCCGAAAAAGCCAAAGATTGGGTAAAACGTTTTCCGGAATGGACCGATTTTATTTTCACACTTTACCAAAAAAGATTTGATGAACTACTTGAAGTCGTAAATGCGGTTGCATTTCAGAAAATAGATGCAAGATTACTGCATTTACTCAAACAAAAGTCTCAACTTTACCAAAATTCTGAAATTTCAGTCACACATCAACAATTGGCAGATGAATTGGGAATTACGCGAGAAGCAACAAGTCGTGTTCTGAAACAAATGGAAAATGAGGGAGTTTTGCAATTATCCAGAAATAAAATTCAACTTTTGTAGTTTTTTTATTGTCAATTTCTTTGTTTTACTATTGTTTCAGTGTAACAATAGTATTTTCAATTGATAAAAAAATTATCTTTGAACAATGAATTTTCACGACCTTTTTCTGAAACCTTACGAAGCATATACTCCACTCCAAATTTTTCTGGAAGCAACTGCCGCAATTTTTGGAATTTTAAGCGTTTATTTTTCTATCAAAAAAAATATTTTGGTATATCCTACCGGAATTATTTCCACTGCACTGTATGTCTATATCCTCTTCAATTTTGGACTTTTGGGAGATTGTATGATCAATGTGTATTACACCATTATGAGTATTTATGGCTGGATTTTGTGGGCGAAAAATTCAGATGACCAAATTCATGTAGAAGTAACTTGGGCAAAGAAAAAAGAGTGGCAAAAATCGTTTGTATTATTTGTACTTTCATTAGGTTTAGTAACACTTGTTTATTACTACAAACCTGCTATCGAAAATCATTTTTCAACTTTTGGAGTTCAACTCGGCTTAGAACATTTAGATTGGGCAAATTGGTTAGATGTATTCACCACTTCCCTATTTTTAGTTGGGATGTGGTTTATGGCAAAACGCAGAATAGAAAACTGGATTTTTTGGATCATTGGTGACCTCATTTGTATTCCAATGATGGTTTATAAAGGTTTAGGAATCACTTCAATACAATATATGGTTTTCACGGTAATGGCGATTGTTGGCTGGTTTGAGTGGAAAAGAAATTTGAAAAAACCACAACTTGATTAATAAATAACTTCTTCATTTCCAATCAAGATTCTTATTAGTATCTTTGCATTCCGAAAAATTAAAAAATGCAAACCCTACATTTCTATAAATATCAAGGTACTGGTAACGATTTCGTTATGATTGACAATCGTGATTTGGATTTCCCAAAAGACACCGAAATTATTAAAAAAATCTGTGACAGACGCTTTGGAATTGGTGGAGACGGACTTATTTTGTTAGAAGAAGATAAAAACACCGATTTCAAAATGGTCTATTACAATTCAGACGGAAACCAAAGTACGATGTGCGGAAACGGAGGAAGATGTTTGGTAGCTTTTGCCCATTTTTTAGATATTTTTGAAGAGAAATGCACTTTCACAGCAATTGATGGACTTCACGAAGCCGAAATCAAAAACGGAATGGTGAAACTCAAAATGATTGATGTAAAAAATATAGAAAATGACGGCGAAAATTTCGTTTTGAATACAGGTTCTCCACATTTTGTGAAAATGGTGACCGATATCAGCAATTATCCCGTGTATAAAAACGGACACGACATTCGCAATTCTGAAAAGTACAAAAAAGAAGGAATCAATGTAAATTTTCTGGAAGAAATGTGCGAAAATAATATTTTCGTGCGTACGTATGAGCGCGGTGTAGAAGACGAAACCTACAGTTGCGGAACCGGAGTTACTGCAGCTGCATTGGTCTATCTCCTCAACAATTCTCAAAAATCAGTTGCCATAGAAACTTTGGGCGGAAATCTGAAAGTTCATGCCGAAAAAAACGAGCAAGGTTTCCAAAATATTTGGTTAGAAGGTCCTGCAAAACAGGTTTTCAAAGGGGAAATAATAACTTAGACTTGAGATTTCAAACAACAGATTTCAATTTTTTTGAAATATTTTGTTTGTACTAAAGTAAAAATAAATGTAAAATTCTTTAATAAGTATAAAAGTCTGATGTCTGACATCTTTAATTTAAACACAATTTATGAAAAAAGGTTGTTCTTTAGCCGTAATTTTCGGCTTACTAATCCTGATTGTTGCAGGATTTTTTGGTTTCAAATACTATAAAAAAATGTACAGTAACAATGTAGCAAAAGAAGGTTACATTCTAATTCCTCACGGAGCCAATTTCAATGCGATTGTAGATTCTATTTCGCCTTACCTTACTAATAAAAAAGAGTTTGAAGAAGTTGCGAAAAGCAAAAATATGAACCGATTTTTCAGTGCAGGTAGATATCGTATAAAATCTGGGAGCAGCAACACCGATTTGGTAAATATGATCAAAGCAGGAAACCAAACCGAAAACACCTTCAGAATTGGAGATTTTTTTGATGTGTTCCAAATGATTGGTAAAGTCACCAAGAAAACCGAACTCGATTCACTTAGATTTGCAACCGATCTCAACAAAATTGCTCAGCAAAAAGGTTTCAATAATGCCGAAGATTTGAAAACTTATTTTTTTAGTGATACCTACAACTTTTTCTGGACGGTAACTCCGCAAGAATTTTTCAAAAAATTTGAAGATCAATACAACGAATTTTGGAATGCAGAGAGAATTCAAAAAGAAAAAAAATCTGGACTTAGTAGAAACCAAATCTATGCTCTAGCTTCTCTAGTTTTCAAAGAAACTGGTGGTAAACCAGACGAAATGAAAACCGTTGCAGGTTTGTACCTCAATAGATATCACAAAGGAATGAAATTGCAGAGTGATCCTACTGTAATTTACGCAGTTTCTAAAAAATCGAATTTTACACAACCACCAATCAGAAGAGTCCTTTACAAAGATCTCAGAGAACCATCACCTTACAACACCTATGCAAACACAGGAATTCCACCTGGTCCGATTTGTATTGTAGATAAAAATTCGGTAGATGCAGTACTTGATGCCGAGAAAAACA
>CALFIE010000108.1 GCA_937876095.1 uncultured Flavobacteriales bacterium
AATTTTTCTGGGTGTAGAAAATCATCACCATCTAAAAACTGAATAAATTCGCCATTTGATTGCTCGATTCCGAAATTTCTGGTGGTAGAAACTCCCGAATTTTTTTGATAAAAATATTTGAATCTTGAATCTTTCGCTACCCAGTTTTTGGCAATTTCTTCGGTTTTATCTGTACTACCATCATTTATTAATAAGCATTCCCAATTTTGGTAAGTTTGTACCAAAACAGATTGCAAACACTGATCTAGAAAAGCAGCTTGATTGTAACAAGGAACGATGATGGAAACAAGTGGTTGCATGATTTTATTTCAAAAAAACAGGATTAAAATTCTTGAAAAATCCCAATTTTTTACCAATTTTTATGATTCTGGATTTCAATAATTGGTTGTAATTATTTTCTAGTGTTTTGGCATTACCAAGTGATTTCAGGTCTTGGTAATCTTTCAAAAAAATAGGAAATTCTGTTTCTAAAACGTGTTGTTTCTCCTTTTCAACCAATTCCGCTGAAACCGAACTTATACCGTCTAAAAAAAATCTAGATACAGTAATCTCTATCTTTTGATAAGAACAGTGGTAATTGGTGAAAGCTTGTGCAAACCATTTCCAATCGGAGCAAATTTTCAAATTTTCATCATACAAACCTACGGTTTCAAATGCGCTTTTTTTGATAAAAGTGCAAGGATGCCAAAGTGTACCTTCAGTAAAAAGCTGAAATCTAATTTCGGTTGGACTTTTACCAACCCATTCTTTGGAACCGTCATCAAAACACAAATTTCCTGAAATAACGTCTGCATTTTGGAACTGTTCTGCAGATTTGCGAAGTGCATCTTCATCAAACAAAACATCTCCACTATTTATAAACAGCAAATATTCTCCTTTTGCTTGCAGAATACCTTTGTTCATGGCATTGTAAATGCCTTTGTCTGGTTCTGAAACCCAAAAATTGATTTTATCTTCGTATTTTTTTATAACTTCTTTGCTGCCATCATTTGAACCACCATCAATAACCAAATATTCAAAATTTTGAAAATTTTGAGAAACTACACTTCGGATGGTTTTGTCTAAACCTTCTCTGTTGTTGTAAGATATGGTAATGATGGATATTTTGGGCATTTTTTACGAAATTTTCAGATCTTCTGCAACCATTTCTTTTACTAGACCAGCCAAATCGTATTTTGGAGTCCAATTGAGCTGTGTGTTTGCTTTTGTAGGATCACCAATGAGCAGATCTACTTCGGTTGGTCTGTAATATTCTGGATCTACTTTTACCACAGTTTTCCCAATTTCTAACTGATAAAGCGGATTGTTACAAGATTTTATTTTGGCAATTTCGTTTTCGTTTTCTCCTTCAAAAGAGAGTTCAATCCCTACTTCTAGGAAAGCCAATCGTACAAAATCTCTTACATACGTAGTTTTACCAGTTGCAATTACAAAATCTTCGGGTTTATCTTGTTGTAGCATTTTCCACATTGCTTCTACATAATCTTTTGCATGTCCCCAATCTCTTTGTGCGTTTAAGTTCCCTAAATAAAGACAATTTTGTTTACCTTTTGCAATTTTTGCTACAGCCATCGTAATTTTTCTGGTAACGAAAGTTTCGCCTCTTCTTGGTGACTCATGATTGAATAAAATACCGTTGCAAGTGTACATTCCGTATGCTTCTCTGTAATTTTTGGTAATCCAAAATCCGTAAATTTTAGCAACACCATAAGGTGAACGTGGATAAAATGGCGAATTTTCATCATAAAAACCTGCAGTATTTTTATTTTCTGCAAAACCTCCGTATAGTTCTGAAGTAGATGCTTGATAAATTCTGGTTTTATTTACCATTCCTAAAATTCTAATGGCTTCTAAAATTCGTAAAGTCCCAATTCCGTCAACATTGGCTACATATTCTGGAGAATCGAAACTTACTTTTACATGAGACATTGCTCCAAGATTATAAATCTCGTCAGGTTGTACAGACTGTATGATGCGTATCAGTGAGCTGCTGTCCGTCATATCCCCCCAATGCAGGTTCACCAGT
>CALFIE010000109.1 GCA_937876095.1 uncultured Flavobacteriales bacterium
TTGATAAACACAAAGATAATAAAAATTAGGCTATTTTACGGATATTCATAAAAAAAAATGCTCTTTTTTGGGCACAAAAAATCCTACAACAGTTCAATGATATAGAGTAAACTCCCAATCAACACGATTTGAACTGATTTTCATTTGCTGTAATCCGAAAAAAATCGGCGCGCCATTAAATGAACATTCGTTCGGTACTAATTTAGCGTTGAGTTTACCTGTAATGTGTTAGAACTATTGTAGGCAGAAAATTTCTAGAAAAAGCTTGCTTCTACTTTTCTAGTTCTTCTAGCCATTGATTAATTTGCACCAATCGTTGGTTAGAAGCGTTTATATTTTTTTCGTTGTTTAGATTGGCTACTTCTGCATTGGTCCCTAATTTTAGGGAACACATTGCTAAAGCATCTTGTTTATCTTTCACATCAAAATTGGCTTCAAAATCTTTAATCATATTATCAATTTGTTTACCTACTTTTCGCAGTGTTTCTTCTTCTGCAGCAGGTACATTTAGCGGATAATTTCTTCCAGCAATGGTGATGGTAATTCTCCTTACTTCCATTATAATCCGCTATTTTGAAGTTGTGCAATGCAAGTGTCGATTTCTTTAACAAGACGATTGATATGGTTTTTCATCAGTCTATTATGATCGGGATTCCCTGCAATTGCTGAATAAAGTTTACTATTTTTTTGTTCTTCTGCTAATACCTGATTTTTCTTCCTTTCTGCATCGTATCTTACCTTCAAATCTTCGTGCTCTTGATAGAGTTCTGAGTATTTTTCGGTGAGAAGATGATGATTTTTTCTAATGTTTACAATCCTCTTCTCTAACTCCAAAAAATTATGTTCTA
The DNA here is from genome assembly GCA_937876095.1 of uncultured Flavobacteriales bacterium. Classification (GTDB taxonomy): domain Bacteria; phylum Bacteroidota; class Bacteroidia; order Flavobacteriales; family Weeksellaceae; genus CALFIE01. Next base: position 849 of record CALFIE010000109.1, read on the forward strand.
AATCTTTGAGCATATCAGGTCAATTATTCTAACTGTGTAGCAAAAATATAAAAAAATTATGTGATTGATGACATAATTTTTCACTATTTTTATTTTTAGAGCAATAAAAAAGAGAAGACTTACTAGAAATCTTCTCTTTATGCTAATTCATAATTAATATTATTCAAATTTCAACACAAGCATAAATGCTCTGGTTTGTATGGTAGAAATTGCTGGAGTCCAATATGGTGGTGTAGTTTCTTTATCAGTAACCAATTCATTATTAATACCAAAAGTTCCTCTAAGTGCAGGTGTCAATCTAAATTTACCAAAATAGAATTGGATTCCCATTTCTGCAGTCCAAGCAAAATTGTGGGTAGTACTTCTATAAACACCTTGCAGATTATCATCTGTACTTTCGCTATTAGATTGCAGATTAATCATATAATTGAAACCAGTTGCAATATAAGGTCTAGAATTATACCATCTATCACCATGATATTCTAACAAAACAGGAATATCAAGATAGGTAGATTTCACTGTTCTCAATTTATCTGAATCTTTCAGTACTAATGTAGTGAAAGGACCGTTGGTAATTGAACCTTCAGAAAATTGATCGTTGGTTTGGGTATCAAAGTTCAATTCTCTTTGTACAAATTGTAAACCTGGTTCTATTCGAAAATCAAAACTATCATCAATTTTCATTTTACCAATTAGACCAGCTCCAAAACTGTAACTCGGTTTGCTAGTTACCAAATTTTGGTTACCATTCATTCCGTATTTCGGTCTTAGTACCAAATGGTAATCAAAATAGTTGCCGTTTAGGTAAAATCCCCAACTGAATTTTTGCTCATCAAAACTTTCTAATCTTGTTTGTCTATCTCTGGTTCTGAATTGTGCACTACAGAGAATGGTAAGATTTACGGTGGTAAGTATTACTACTTTTAAAAAAAATTTATTCATGTTACTTAGTTGCTTTGTAAATAGTGGCAATGCCTAAACTTATTTTTTTATATTCTACTTTTGTGAAACCTGTATTCAACAGGATTTGTCTCATTTTTTCTCCGTACGGAAATGCATTTACCGAATCCGGAAGATACGTATATGCTCTATTATCTTTGGAGACTAATTTGCCAATTTGTGGCAAAATATTCTTGAAATAAAACATATAAAATGGTGCAAGAACTCCTTCAACTTTAGAAAACTCAAGGATATAAACACTTTTCCCAGGTTTCACTACCCTCATCAATTCAGAGAGTCCTTTTGCCAAATTTTCAAAATTTCTAACTCCAAATGCTACCGAAACCGCATCAAAATAATTGTTCTGAAAATTCAGATTTTCGGCATCTCCTTTTTGCATAGAAATTTTGTCGTCTAATTTAAGTTTTTTTATTTTAATAACACCAACATTTAACATTTGTTGCGACAAATCTACTCCAATTACTTCTGCATTAGTTCCTTTTTGTACTGCCACAGCCAAATCTCCGGTTCCTGTTGCCATATCCAAAACCAATTTTGGTTGGTCTTGGTTCATCCAATTTACCAGTTTGTTTCGCCAAAGCACATCTATTTTCATAGATAAAACATGATTCAATAAATCATATTTCGGAGCGATATTATCAAACATATCTTCTACCTGACTTTTCTTACTGGCACTAGAATTATATGGGGTTACTTGTTCCAAATTTTATATTTAAAATTGATAATATTCTTTATAATAGTTCAGAAAATCTTGTTTTCTAAAAATTTTAGTTCTAGATTCTACTTTATCTATATTTTTGATGATTTTATCATAGTTCTCATCTATATTATAATAAAAATCATCGGTATACAATTTATTGAAGTGTTCTGCTCCACCGAAATAATCCTTACCATCAATCACTATTTTTCCAAGTTTCAAAAGTAGTGAATCTTTCTTTAGGTTGTATCCATAAAATTGACGATTGATGTAATAATCTTTGTGAGTGATGTTGATAAGTCCTCTTTGTTTGTTTACTTGGAATGCAGAATCATAAAGTAAATTTTTGCTAGCATCATACACTTTGATACTGTTTTTCCCTTTTTTGAGAGGAACTTGTAAGAATTGTCCTCCTGCAATTTTGCTTTGGGGACCATTATTTATTTGAAAATAATACGATTCTGGAGTTGGATTATCTAACAAATAATCATTTTTTTTGGCTAAAAAAAGAAAATAAATCCCAAAAGAAATTAGTACAGCTGATAGTGATATCAGAAAACCTTTCAGTGCGGGATTGTTATTTATAAAAACCATAAATATTCTACTTGTAGATTTTGCAAATTTAATAATAATTTTCTTTTGTTTATGATATTATTTAAATTCTTAACTTTGCTTCTTTAATTTTTAAAATTTTATGCCAAATACGATTATTATAGGTTCTGGAAGTTGCATACCAAACAGAATTATAGGTAGAGATCATTTTATGAATTCTGAATTCTATACCGATGAAGGAGACCGATTAGAAAAACCTAACGCAGAAATTATAGAAAAATTTGTAGAAATTACTGAAATCGAACGTCGCAGATATATAGAAGATCACGAGATGAACTCAGATTTGGCATACAAAGCTGCAAAAGAAGCAATTTACGATGCACAGATAGATCCAGAAAAGTTAGATTACATCATATTTGCAAGTAATTTCGGCGAGGTAAACCACGACGGAATGACCAATTTTATGCCATCTATGTCAGCTCGTGTAAAAAATAAATTAGGAATCAAAAACCGAAAATGCATCAATTACGATATGATTTTCGGATGTCCAGGTTGGGTAGAAGCTATGATTTTAGCAGATACCATCATCAAAGCAAAAAAAGCAGAATTAATTTTGGTTGTTGGTAGCGAAACTTTGAGCAGAGTTACCGATCCTTATGATAGAAATAAGATGATTTTTGCAGACGGAGCTGGAGCTGTAGTCGTAAAAGCAACCAACGAAGAAAACGTGGGAATTATTGCTAATAATACAATTTGTGACAATGATGGTGAACTCAATTTTTTAGAAAATTCGCCTTCTCTGAACAAAGAAGTAGAGCAAAAAACACTCTATATAAGAATGCACGGTAGAAAAATCTACGAATATGCCTTAAAAAACGTTCCGGATGCTATAAAAAACACCATAGATGATGCAGGAATTGGTATAGACGATGTAGATAAAATCCTAATTCACCAAGCTAACGCAAAAATGGATTACGCAATCATCTCTAGATTATTCAAACTCTATGGGAAATCAGAGTACGATCACGCAATTTCACCTATGACGATTCAAGAATTTGGAAATTCTTCGGTTGCAACCATTCCTACTCTTTTTGATTTGATAAGTAAGGGCGAATTAAAAGGACACCGTTTCAAAGAAAATGGTTACATTGTATTTGCATCGGTTGGTGCAGGTATGAACATCAATGCTGTTGTGTACAAATTTCCGTAAATTTTTGTAGTAAAAGATGATCCTTTTTTGATTATTTTTTAATTAAAATAATCTACACAAAAGTGAAATAAATAATAATTAGCGCAAAATATGAACCCCAAAAAAATAAATTATCCGCTTATTTTGTTGGTGATTTTGTTGTTCTACTTATGCTATATCATCTATTCTTTGGCAAGTAATCAGGCAATTTTAGCTGATGATCTGGTACAATTACAGACCAATAATAATCTTGAAAATAAAAATTATTTTCAATTTTTGCAAAATTTCCTAGATTCTGCACAAATGTCTCCTCGTCCTGTTTCGGGAATAGTGTATCTCACCATCAGTTATGTTAGTCAATTTCATTATTCCTATTATTTCTTGGGATTGCTTTTTTTTCCGATCAATACCTTGGTTTTATACTTTGTAACTAAGAAATTATGGGGAGATTACACGGCAATTATCCTTACACTTATTTATTCATTACTGTTTTTCGGGACGACCATGCAATTTTCGCCAATTATGCTCAATGCAAATTTAGCTACCATTTTTTGGTTGTTAAGTGTAAATTTTTTAATTGGTACAACACAAGCAAAAACCCATCTTTTTTTAAGTATATTTTGCTTCCTATTATCAGTGCTTTCTTACGAAATTTTTGCACCTGCAATCTTCTTATTAATACTATTAATAAAGAATAATAAAACCCGATTTTTCTATTTTTCGCTCTCTATTTCCCTACTATTATTGTACCGAAAAATCTCGGCTCCTTGGTTTTTCTCGCAGGAATATCACCGTGAAAATTTGGCTTCTATTCTCGATTTCAAAAGAGATGGTTTGGTTTTGGTTTTGATGGTTAAAATGTTCTTCAGAGATATTTTTGTAGTGGTGTATAAATCTTTTCTTAATCTATACCAAATCAATTTGTTAGAAGTAGTTTTTCTAATAAGCACCACCATTTTGGTCTACCTTACAACGTTGCAATTGAGCAAAAAATTTGATGGAATTTTAATTAAAAAAATTCTGAAAATAGCACTCTTTGGTTTGCTCCTCAGTTTGTTGATTTTCTTTTTTTCTACTTATAAACCTACGCTTTTTGGCTTTGATAATAGAAATTTAGGAGCAGTACGATTATTTTTCTCGGTATTATTGGTCGCCGTTTTTTTTCTACTGACTCAAAATCTAAAACCAATGCTGAAATCAGCCATAATTTCGGGATTGGTAATGATACTTATGATTTGTAGTATTAGCTTAAAAAATGCTTGGATCTACGCAAGTGATTTTAATAACACGATGTTTTCTACCTTATCGCAAGATGTTAAAAAAATAAAAACAGATTGTGTGAAAATCGATTTTTATGACCAACCTTTTGTACAGAAAAATCCAAATTTTATTTTACGAGAACCCATCTTTTTCTACGACTGGGAATCTGATTTTTTGTGCCGAAAAAATGGGATTGATCCTAAAAAAATAAACGTGGTAAATATGCTAAGGAAAAATAATTGTAATCTAATTTACAACTATCCTAACCGTACTTTTACCTACGATGAAAACTCTAATAAATCAAATCAATAATTGATAAATTTCATTAATTCTAAAAATAACAAATGCAAAAAAACATACTCATAGTTGCGGGAATCCTCTTTTTGCTGGAATTTTACGTCTACCAAGCCGTGAAAACAGTGAGCTCTAACTCGTGGTTGCGAATAGCGTATTGGTTGGTTACGATTTCGGTGTATGGTTTTTTCATTTATGAAGTACTGCATTTCAATCGTTCAGATAGGGATCATCATAGAGTGCAAATAGTTGCTTCAATTTTATTGATTTTTTTGATTCCAAAAATTTTGGTGGCATTTTTTCTTTTGATTGATGATTTTGGCAGAATCTTAGGATTTTTTGGTCATCAATTCACCAAAAAAGAAGCAAATTTCCCAGAAAGAAGAGCTTTCCTAAGTATTTTGGGATTAGCTTCTGCAGGAATTTTATCTGCATTGGTTGTAGATGGAATCGTCTTCGGGAAATACCGACATCGCGTAAGAAAAGTAAGGTTGAAAATAAAAAATCTTCCTGAAAATTTCAAAAATTACAAAATCATACAAATTTCAGATGTACACAGCGGAAGTTTTTTTCACCCCGAGAAATTACGAAAAGTAATTAACCTCATCAATGCACAAAATGCTGATTTGGTACTTTTTACAGGTGATATGGTGAATAATATTGCCGAAGAATTTCAACCCTTCATTTCACTTTTTGCTGAAATTAAAAGCAAAGATGGCAAGTTTTCGGTTTTAGGAAATCACGATTATGGCGATTATGTAAATTGGAATTCTCTGCAAGAAAAAGCACAAAACATCCCAAAACTACAACAGTTTGAAAAAGATGCCGGATTTGAAATACTGCGAAACGAACACCGAATTATAGAGAAAAACGGACAAAAACTCTATATTTTGGGCGTAGAAAACTGGGGCGAAAAACCTTTCCCACAATTTGGTGATTTAGATAAAGCGGCTCAAAATGTTCCTGCAGATACTGTAAAAATTTTGATGAGTCATGATCCTACACATTTTGATCAGGTGGTAAAAATGCATCCTGCAAATGTGCAACTCACGCTTTCTGGTCATACACACGGAATGCAATTTGGTATCGATCTGAAAAATTGGAGATGGAGTCCGGTGCAATATCGTTACAAAAAATGGGCAGATTTGTATGAAAGTGAAGGCAAATATCTGTATGTAAATCGTGGTTTTGGTGTAATTGGTTATCCTGGTAGAGTTGGTATAGAACCAGAAATCACCCTAATTGAACTCCACTAAAAAAGGTAATCTTTCACCCGAGAAATTGCAATTTCTTTTTCTTCGCAAAATTGTAAAAATGCGGTGAATTTTTGATTCAGACTGCTTCCTAAATTGTATCGCTTATAAAATGGCAAACTAATTTCTGGATTTTTAAAATCAGAAAATTGCCAAGAATCTAAATAAAATTGTAAGAAATCATTGTTTCTTAGGGTTTCTAAAATCATATTATTATAATATGAAATCGGCACATACTGAAATACAAACTCATTTATAGGGAGTTGACTAATGCTGGAAATGCTTTCTGGTATGATTTGTATGCCTTTCTCTTCGGAAATTTGCGTGTTTCGTTCTAATTTTTTAAACATAAAAAAAGCATCGCTTTTATCTATTTCAGAGAGGTAATTACAACCTAATTCTTGCACTGAATTGACAGAAATTGCATGTTCTTTTTGGCGAATTCCTTTGATAGTTTTTCCGGTGAGTTTCTCTAAAAATATTTTGGCAGATTTTACCTGAGTAAAATCTTCACCATCGTAGTACAGCGCGATTTCGTGACCAGATTTGGTTATTAAAAGCAAGGTATTCTGCAATAATTCTACCAAAGGTACAGTTACGAAGAACGTTGCAAACACTTCGTGTTTCTGTAGATTTTTAAGAATGGTATCTATGTTTTTCTCTTCAGTTTTTGCCCAGTTTTCATAAGAAACCTGCTGTATTTTTTTAGATAAAAAATCAGGTTTGTAGATATTGAAAGTGAGTAAAATCATCGATAGAATTTTTAATTAAAATAATGATATATTATCTTTTGATTTAGTCTTGTTCTTTTTCCTTGATGAAAAAGAACCAAAAAATCAAGACTTGGAAACTCAGCTAAAAATTGAAAATTAATTCTAAAATTTCCAAA